>CAZUFU010000060.1:0-9767 GCA_964619875.1 uncultured Oscillospiraceae bacterium | reverse complement strand
CTCAGATGTCAACAGTTCGTCCTGGCGTAATGCAGAAGCAGGAAAGAGTTCCTGGTGCAACAGGCGAAATCGTTAACGTTAAGCCTGACATCAAGGCTTCCGACATCAGAATCGAGATCAAGGACATCGTTAAGTCAATGAAGGAAATGGTATCCTTAACTGACGCTAAGATCATCTGCTCCGGCGGACGTGGTCTTGGTGATGCTTCCGGATTCGAATTAATCCAGAAGTTCGCTGACAAGGTTGGCGGAGTTGTTGGTTCATCCCGTGCTGCAGTAGATGCTGGCTGGATTGATCACTCACACCAGGTAGGTCAGACTGGTACTACTGTAAAGCCTGAGATCTACTTCGCTTGCGGTATTTCCGGAGCTATTCAGCACTTAGCTGGTATGCAGACTTCAAACTGCATCGTAGCTATCAACAAGGACCCTGATGCTCCTATCATGGAAGTTGCTGACTACGCTATCGTAGGCGACCTTTACAAGGTAATCCCTGAAATCATCGCTGAGTGGGATAACGCAGAAGCTCTTTACGACGCAACTACAAAATAAAGTGAGCCTCGAAAACTTTGTTTTCGCAAGGTAGAAACTATATAATTTTACAAATTAAAGGGGACAGTCTTGAGGCTGTCCTTTTTTTCAACTAAATAAGATTAACTGAGAGATGATTTTCTGTCGTTTTTTTTTATGTAGATAGAAAGTAACATTCTTAATATGGGATAGATATTGATTATTTGAATTGAATTGAAAAAGCCATGTAAATCGATTGAAAGCTCTGAAGACGTATGGTATAATTACGGTTAATAAATTTGAGTGCCATTTGCGGGAAACAGTGAATGTACGTTTTGAATTTTATGGAAGAGAAAGAGAGATTTAAAGAAATGGAAAAGAAGAAATTATTCGTGTTTCTGCTTACAATGATAATGGTATGCACATTATTTTTGACAGGATGCGGCGGAAATTCTAATGGAGAAGATGGAGATAATAGTACACTTGTAATCGCCATCCAGGAAGAAGTAGAAGGTACAGATATACAGCAGATTGGCTGGGAAAATGTTGTTCATGCATTGATTTACAGCCCTCTGGTAACTTTCAATGATGAGCTGGATGAAGTAATTCCTTGCTTTGCAGAAAGTTATGAAACATCTGAAGATGGTCTTACCATTACATTTAAAATTCCTGCGGATGCAAAGTTTTCAAACGGAGATGCGTTAACTGCGGAAAGCGTTAAAAAATCATTTGACAGATTCCTGGAGATCAGTGAATATGCAGGCGACCTTGAGGCCGTAGAGAGCATCGAAGTTTTAGATGAAACTACAGTTAAGTTTAATCTTTCCCAGGCAGCACCTTATATGTGGGCAAGCATTACAAGTACATACGGCGGACTGGTGGATGTTGATTATGCTGAAGAAGTAGGAGATGAAGCATTTAATCGTTGTGCTGTTACAAATGGCATGTATTATGTTGAAGACTGGCAGGCCGGATCTCAGATTGTCTTAGCGAAGAACCCTTATTTCACAACTTACAATCCAACTGTAGAAAATAAGGGCGTTGGTCAGTTTGAGAAAGTAATAGTTAGATTTATTCCTGATGAATTCACCAGAGTAAGCGAACTCGAATCAGGAAATGTTGATATTATCTGGGATGTTCCTACAGGAAGTGTTGAGGATATCGAAGCAAACGATGCTTTAATTACTTATTACTATAAGCAAGCAGGTGTTGCATATGCTATGTTTAACACAGAGGATAAAGTATTAAGTGATATCAATGTTAGAGAAGCAATCAATCTTGGAATAAACAGAGAAGAAATTGCTAAAGTTTTAAATAATGTGGTAACTCCTGAGTATGGTTATATATCTGAGGCACAGGCAGGATATAGTTCTGAATATGCAGCTAAATTAGCAGAGACATATGCTTATAATCCTGAAGAAGCTAAGGCTTTGTTAAAGAAATCAGGATATGAGGATACTGATGGCGATGGTTTTGTTGACAAGAATGGACAGAAGCTTACAATAGAATATTGTGCAGCAACAGATAATGCCACAAGCAAATCAACTGCGCCTGTAATTCAGGAACAGCTCAAGGCAATTGGTATAGATTTACAGATTACTGAATATGAAGGAGCTTATATAAAGCAGCTCCAGAGAGAAGGTAACTTCCAGATGGTATCCAGAAGATATGTCTGGAACGATGCAGATATTTTATATTATGTATTTACAGAAGCATCAGGATACCCATGGAGTGATCCTGAGGTGACAGCAGCGCTTGAAGAAGCTCGTTACATCACTGACAACGCAGAACGTGTAAAAGGGTATGAAAAGTTCCACGATGAAATCTTCAAAGAAATGCCTGCAGTGTCTCTTTTTGCAGATAACTATTGCATTGCTTCAACGGATGAAGTAAAAGGATTTAGAGTAACTAATGACGGAAGACCTGTATTTAATGATGTAACAAAATAAAAAGAGGATTTCGATGATAAAAAGAACTGATTTGGAGGAGAGGCTTGACAAAGCCATCTCCCCCGTTATGAACGATAATACCCCTGGAATGGCTCTACTTATTTCTCAGGGAGACGAAGTAATTATACGAAAAGCTTACGGCATAGCAGATTTTGAAACGGGTAGAAAAATATCGCCGGATGATAATTTTATTATTGCATCCAATACGAAACAGTTTACTTGTATGGCTATTCTTATGCTTGAAGAAGAGGGACTGCTTAAGCTGGACGAACCAATTGAGAGATTTTTCCCCGACTTTCCGGATTACGTGAAAAAAGTTACTGTAAGAAATCTCATGGTTCATCAATCGGGCATTAAGGAATATTTTGAAGAAAACCGCTGGCAGCCAACAGTTTTTGCTACAACGGATGAAATGATGGATATTATAAAAAACTTAGGTGACCTGGATTTTGAACCTGGAGAAAAATTTTCTTACTGCAATTCATCTTATGTAATGCTAGGAAAAATAGTGGAGCAGCTAAGCGGAATGAGCTTTGGTCAATTTATAGAAACTAAGATTTTAAGACCTGTTGGAATGAAAAAATCTTTTGCACCTGATTATATGAATGACAGGCCTGAATCACTAATAAACGGTTATGTTTTGCAGAATGATGGTTCATTTAAAGTGGCAGCTTATGATATGCTTCAGGTTGGATATGCTGATGGAAATATTCAGTCAAATGTGGATGATATTTTGTGTTGGCATAAGCATTTATATGAGAGCAAAGATGAAATTTTCCTTAGCAGAAAAAGAATGAATGAGTGTTTTGCCAATACAAGGCTTGAAGATGGTACCGAAACCGGGTATGGATTCGGATTCTTCATAAACGGATCGAAATACCATGAAGGTCATATTGAAGGGAAACATGAAATTTGGCATACAGGTGGGACAGCAGGTTTTATTTCAAGGATATCACGGTTCGTTGATGAAAATCTTTCTGTTGTCATGTTGACGAACTATGAAGGACTTCCTAAAAACGAGTTGTTCTTTAAAATAATAAAAGAAGTTTTTGCTTAATATTATGCCCTTTCTTCTTGTGGATTGGGCATTTACATTATGTATCTAAGGCAAAACAGAGGTAATTACTTATGAATGACATTATGCGATTTATTGCGAAAAGGTTATGTGTCGGCATTTTGGTAGTGCTGTTTGTAACAGTATTAGTTTTCGCTATTATGCAGGCAATGCCCGGCGATACCATCGATCTGATGGTTGATACCAGAGTATCCGCCGAAAAGGTTGCTGAAATTAAAGCACAATGGGGATTAGATGAGCCACCGGTTGTGCAGTATTTTTACTGGCTGAAGAACGTGCTGCAAGGAGACTTCGGTACCTCGATTTCTCTCAAGCAAAGTGTTTCACAGTTGATTTTACAGAGATTGCCGTATACATTGATGCTTACAGGCGCGGCACTTCTCATTGAATATGTTATTGCGATTCCGCTAGGTCTTCTGGCTGCTGTAAGAAAGGGTAAGCTTACAGATAAAACTCTCACAGTATTGACGATAGTACTCTGGTCAATGCCTCCATTTTGGCTGGGTGTTTTATTTATTCTTACTTTCTCAATCTGGCTGGGCATACTTCCGATTTCAGGATGGAGTGGGCTTACGTCTCTTATTTTGCCGGCATTTACATTGGCGCTGCCTTCTCTGGCACAGATATTCAGACTGACAAGGTCGGAAGTACTTGATGTTCTGGATGAAAAGTATGTTACGACAGCCTATGCCAAGGGACTTAAGAATAAAATCGTTTTAGTTAAGCATGTGCTTAGAAATGCAATGATTCCTGTAACGGTAATGTTTTTCCTGTCATTGCCTTGGCTAATAGGCGGAGCTGTTGTAGTAGAAAATGTTTTTGCATGGCCGGGAATGGGACAGCTTCTTTGGAAAGCTATTTCAAAACAGGATTTCGTTATTGTACAGGGTGTTGTACTGGTTATAACTGTGCTTACAGTAGTATGTAATCTAATAGGAGATATTATTTCCGGTATTTTAGACCCTAGAATCAGACTGGAATAAGGTGACGCGAATGATTAAAAAAGGAAAATTTAAACAGATGTTAAAAAATCCAATGTTTGTTATTGGATCAATGATGTTTTTGGTTGCAATCATTGCTGTTATCTTTGCACCATTAATTGCTCCTCACTCTTATACTGAACAGAACTTTGATGCAGCACTTACCGGACCTTGCAGCGAATATCCATGGGGAACAGACCAATATGGAAGATGCATTTTCAGCAGAGTTATTTACGGTTCAAGAATTGCCATGAGCGTGGGAATTGTTGCTGTTGTTATTGAAACACTCATAGGAGTGACGCTTGGAATTATGTCAGGCTACTATGGGAAAAAAATAGACAAAGTTGTTCAGTTTATTACCGACGCAACTTGGGCCATTCCGCCAATAATTCTTGCGATGGCCATAGTACTAATGCTTGGCTCTAGCGCGATGAATGTAGCTATCTCAGTAGCTGTAGTAAGCTGGGCACAGTTTACGAAGATAATAAGAACAAAAGTTATGTCTATTAAGACATTGCCATATATAGAAGCAGCTAAAATTTACGGGGAAAGCGATTTGAGCATAATTTTGAGATATATTTTGCCAAATCTTGTGTCTACAATCATCGTGCTGGCAACTCTTGCGATGCCTTCTGCAATCTTATCAACAACCTCCATGGGCTTCTTGGGATTAGGAGCACAGCAACCAATGCCTGACTGGGGCTGGATACTTCAAGATGGAATTCAGTTTATCAAAAAGGCGCCATGGATTAGTATGGCTCCAGGACTGGCAATTGTATGGACCGTTCTTAGTTTCAACCTAGTAGGTGAAGGTGTAAAAGAATTATTGGATCCAAGAGTAAGAGTGTAAGGAGGTTAATACATATGGAAGAAAAATTGATTGATGTTAAAAATCTATGTATACAATTTCAAACCTCCGGCGGAATTGTCAGGGCAGTAGACAATGTTAGTTTTGATATAAAAAAAGGGGAGGTCTTTGCTTTAGTCGGAGAGTCAGGCTGCGGAAAATCAACGACTGCTATGGGTATTATGCAGCTGATTAAGGAACCAGGCAGAATATCAGATGGAGAGATTTTTTTTGAAGGAAAAGACTTGCTGAAACTGAGTGGCGATGAGATGACTCAGATTAGAGGTAAGGAAATAGGTATAATATTCCAGAATCCTCTTGATTCGTTAAATCCTGTTTATACTGTCGGCTATCAGATGACAGAGGGCCTTATCGTTGACAAGATGGATAAGAAAGAAGCATATAAATTAGCTATTGATATGCTTCGAGATGTTAAGATATCAGACGTTGAGGAGAGGATGAAGACATATCCGCATGAAATATCAGGAGGAATGCGTCAACGCGTAATGATAGGAATGATGCTGTGCAGAAATCCTAAACTACTTATTGCAGACGAGCCTACAACGGCTTTGGATGTGACAATACAAGCTGGAATCATTGAGCTTATGAATGAACTGAGGAGAAAATATGATTCTTCAATCCTGATTATTACTCATGATTTTGGCATCGTTGCTGATATTGCTGACAGGGTTGGAGTAATGTATGCGGGGAATCTGATTGAAGTGGGAGAGGTATTTGAAATCTTTGACAATCCGGCGCACCCATATACTCGACTTCTCATGAAAGCACTTCCGACAATCACCAAAGAAGAGGGAAGACTGGAAACAATCAAGGGAAGCGTACCGAATCTTACTGAAGTAAAACCTGGATGTAACTTTGCTGATAGGTGCCCTAATGCCAAGGAAAAATGCTTTAAGATGAAACCGGAAATGAAGGAAATTTCAGCAGGACATTTTTGTGCATGTCTGCTTGAGGAAGGAGGTCCGAAGAATGAGTGATGACAAGGAAATATTGATCCATATAGAACATCTCAAAAAATATTTCCCACTGAGAAAGGGTAAAAATGCGGCAGCTGTCAGAGCTGTTGACGATGTGAGTTTGGATATATATAAAGGGGAGACTCTAGGACTTGTAGGCGAAAGCGGCAGCGGTAAAACAACTCTTGCAAAAATTATTCTTGGACTTTTACCTCCGACTGAAAGCACTGTGTATATAGACGGAAAGGATATATGGAATAAAAAGGAGCAGAAAGAATTGCGTAAGCAAATCGGGGCTGTTTTCCAAGATCCAGCTTCATCACTTAATCCAAGAGCGTCCATTTATCGTTCATTAGAAAGACCGTTGGAAGTTCACGGGTTATCTAAAGAAGAAGCGAGAACTCTAATTTATGATACTGCAGATAGGATTAATATCGGACATGAACTTCTGGAGCGGTTTCCTCACGAGCTGTCTGGAGGACAACAGCAGCGTGTGAGCATTGCCAGAGCAATAATGCTTCAGCCGTCTCTGATTGTTCTCGACGAGCCGACAAGTGCGCTTGATGTATCAGTACAGGCCCAGACTTTAAATGAACTTCTGAAGCTTCAGAATGATTATAATATGACATATCTGTTTATTACTCATAATCTGTCCGTTGTAAGGTATATGAGTGATCGCATATGTGTTATGTATGGTGGCCAGATTATGGAGATAGGAAGCACATCGGAAGTATATGATCACTACAGGCATCCTTATACATTCGGACTAATGTCTTCTGTACCGCCACTTCACCCGAAATATAGAAACAGGAGAAAAAATCTTCTTAGCGGTGAGATGCCTAGTCTGGTAGGTGATGGTAAAGGGTGTGCCTTTGCAAGCAGGTGCAAGTTCTGCAAAGATATATGCAAAGAGCTGAGACCGGAAATGAAATGTGTAGGGGATGAACATTTTGCTGCATGTCACTTTGCAGATGAAGTTTTGTTTTAATATCTGTAGCTAAGGAGAACAATGAGATGACTGATTTAAAAATATTAAACGCCTGCATCCCTGACTATGATAATGACAATTTTGTAATGGGTGACATTCTTATTAATGACGGCAAGATTGTAAAAATCAGTGCATGCGGAGAAATTGAGGAAGAAACTGAAGGCACAATTGATGCGCAGGGACAGATTGTTTCCGCCGGGTTTGTGGATATACATGCACATGAGGATACTCCGGAAGGTGATTTCTTTACTTCAAAATGCTGCCTTAGAATGGGAGTTACGACTAAAATTGCAGGAAACTGTGGAGATACATATGAGGCCATTGACGAATTTGTAGAAAGAATAAACAGTGGAAGTCCGACTAACTATATGATTTTTATCGGGCAGAATACGCTTCGACATATGGTAGGGGCTAACGACATATATGCTCCGTCAACTCATGAACAACTGGAGAATATGAAAAAAATTGTTAAGGATTGTCTTAAATATTCACCTGTCGGACTTTCATGTGGTTTTGAATATTCTCCGGGTGTTACCCTTGACGAAACCGTTGAACTGCTTACCGCATTTGATAAAAAAGACTACATTGTTTCTGTACATTTTAGAAGTGATGGGCCTGAAGCCGTCAAATCTACAGAGGAGTTGATTCAGCTCAGTAAACGTTCCGGTTTTAAGGTTCAGATGTCTCACATAGGAAGCTGCAGTGCTGTTGGATATATGAGGGATACTCTTGATGTCCTGAAAAGGGCCAGAACTGAAGGCGTTGACATTATGACTGATTGTTACCCTTATAATGCTTTCTGCACGGGAATTGGCACAGCTGTGTTTGATGAGGCTGCCTTTGAAAAATGGGATTACGGTGACCTTATGATAACTGATGGTCCTTACAAAAATCAGCGATGCACTAAGGAACTTTTTGAAAAGGTTCGAAAAGAAACCCCTGAAATGCATGTGGTTGCCTTTGTGATGAATGAAGAAGAAATAGATATGGCTTATAAAGAGCCATTTGTAATGGTGGGAAGTGACTGCGGTTTCATTAACGGTGCGGGTCATCCAAGAGGTGCCGGAACGTTCCCTAGAGTATTAGGATATTACGTTAGAGAAAGAAAAACAATTAGCCTTATTGATGCATTAAAGAAGATGACTGTAATACCTGCAAAGCGTGTTAACCTGATTAACAAAGGAGAAGTCAGAGAAGGATTTGATGCGGATCTTGTTATATTTAATGAGAAAACTATTATTGATAAGGCAACTTTTCAGGAACCGTCTTTACCGCCGGATGGCATATCATATGTTATTTTAAATGGACAAGTTGCTGTAAAAGACAACGAGATTGTGAACGGAAGGCTAGGGCGTTATCTTCCATACATACATATGGAAGATGACGGGAAAATCTAAATTATTCAAACATATGCAAAGCATATTCGCGATATTTGTACTTTATTGTTATTAAAGTACAATTTCGCGAATTTTTTTTATAATTTTTTAATAAAAATTCATAAAAGGGGTTGCATTTTTATTCATATAGTCGTATAATCATCCTTGTTGTTGAACATAAGTATTACAAGCACTAAAAGAAAGGAACTATATAAAAATGAAAATGAACAAGAAACATGCAACTATTAAAAAAATTATAACAGTATCAATGATTATGCTTATGCTTCTGACGGCTCTGACAGGATGCGGCGGTGAAGAAGCAAAGGAAGATGAGATGACAACCCTGGTGCTTGGAACATCTGCAGACTATGCACCTTTTGAATTCATGTATCCAGACGAAAACGGAGATATGCAGTATGGCGGCATCGATATATACGTATCACAATACATAGCTGACTATATGGGCCTTGAGCTTCAGGTTGAGAATATGTCCTTCAATAACCTGCTCACATCACTTGGCAAAGGGCAGTTTGATATGGTATTGGCAGATATAGAGGCTACTGACGAAAGAAAGGAAGCTGCTGACTTCTCAGATCCGTATCTGACAGAACTGGCACCTCAGTTCCTGGTAAAGGCTGAAAACGCTGATCAGTTCAAATCATACTCTGATTTTGAAGGCAAGACCATAGGTGCTCAGACAGCTACTACTAAATATAATATAATCAGCGAGATTCCGGATGTAAGTCCTGTCGCTCTCCAGAATGTACTGGACCTTATCAAAGAAG
Source organism: uncultured Oscillospiraceae bacterium (assembly GCA_964619875.1). Lineage (GTDB taxonomy): Bacteria > Bacillota > Clostridia > Peptostreptococcales > Anaerovoracaceae > SUG1106. The sequence continues at coordinate 281 of CAZUFU010000060.1, read as the reverse complement.
TAAGCTACGGCAAAGTGGATGCAATACTGGTAGATGGTTCTGTGGCTCAGCAGTATCAGGCAACCAACGATGATTTAGTCGCACTCAGCTTTGATGAATTGGGAACTTCTGCTGATGTGTGCGTAGCCGTTGCAAAAGGAGATCCTAAGGGACTGCTTCCAAAGATTAACGAAGCTATTGCAAAGATGAACGAAGAAAACAAGATTGAAGAGTTTAAGAAGACCGCCAGCGATTATGCTGATGTATGGCAGGAAGTTTCTGCACCTGAAGAAGATACAGAA
>CAZUFU010000059.1:0-9769 GCA_964619875.1 uncultured Oscillospiraceae bacterium | reverse complement strand
TACTTGACGGGTAGCAGTTCAAATAGGTGAGGGGTGGTTTATATTTAATTTTACCCCACATCAATGGTGGTGCGTCTTTGACATATCGGCAAATCCATGTCCCATATTTTATGTAGATATAGGATGTCTTCTAAGTAACCGCATGTTGAATATTATAATAATTTATGCATATTGAATGAAATGCATTGCTAAAAAATAGAAAGTGTGATATAATGTTACAAATTAAGGAGTGATACGCAATATGAAAAACGAACAGCATTTAGCTCACATCACATCAATTGAAGGAGTAAGAGTTAACCAAACGATTTCAGAACATTCAAGGTCTGCTGCCGTATATGCAGGGCAAGCATTGGAATCTGTAGGATTATATCATGTAGGATATTTCGCGGCCTTAATCCATGATATGGGAAAGGCAAAAGAAGAGTATGCGGAGTATCTGGAGAAAGCATGCTGCAACGAAAAGGTGATAAGAGGTTCGGTAAATCATACTTTCGCAGCAGTAAAGTTTGTTCTCGGCAGATATTACGCTGTGGCAAAATCCGCTTACGATGCTCTAACATGTGAGATTATCGCTATTGCAGTCGGCTCACACCACGGATTGTTCGATATAGATGACCCAACAGAAGTAAGTAATAAAAACGGATTGGAATATCGAGTTAAATATGACGAAGATGAAATTGCGTACAAAGAATCATTGAATAATTTTCTGAATGAAGTAGCGGATCTTGACGAGCTGGACAATCTTTTTGAAGCCGCATGTTCAGAAATAAAAATAATTGCAAAAAAAATTGAAAAACATAAGGAGGAATACAAAGCCAACGGCATGTTCACGCAGTATGGCTATTTGGCCAGACTTGTTACTTCTGCTGTGATGGAAGGCGACAGGAGAGATACGGCGGAGTTTTTGAATGGCAAAACTCTGCCGTTTTTTGATGCTAACAAGAAGTTCTGGGAAAAACAACTTTTGCAGATGGACAAGAAGATAGAAGCGTTATCTAATGAAGCGCCAATAAATAGTGCACGCAAATATATTTCGGATGCCTGCCACAATTTCGGTAAAAGACCTACGGGAATTTACAGGCTTACCGTACCTACCGGCTCGGGTAAGACTCTGTCTTCGTTGCGCTATGCGTTGACACATGCAGCTGAATATGGAAAGAAGCGGATTATCTTTATTATTCCGTTGCTGAGCGTGCTGGAACAAAATGCAAAGGAAATACACAAATATCTTGACGCAGAAGAAATGATACTTGAACACCATTCTAATGTGGTCTCGTATGAAGACCGTACGGAGAACCTTGATAACAGGGAGCTTTTGACGGATACCTGGGCTTCACCTGTCATCATTTCTACGCTTGTTCAGCTGCTTAATATTTTATTTTCGCATAAAACTGCAGCGCTACGTCGTATGAATGCATTGTGTGATAGCGTCATAATTATTGATGAGGTACAGTCTTTGCCGCTGAAATTCGCCAAACTTTTTTCCATGGTGGTTAATTTCCTTGCTGAGTGTTGCAATACCACGGTGGTACTGTGCTCTGCGACACAGCCGGCCCTTGAGACTCTTAGCCCCTCGCTTCATGTAGAAGCAGAAAGTGAACTTGTAACTCTTGATGAGGAAAAAGCTAAAGTGTTCCAAAGAACACAAATCATAAGTGAAATTGATAACAGGGGAATGTCCTTGAGTGAACTGGCAGATTTTGCTTCGAAGCTGATTGAAAACCGAGATTCATTATTAGTTATATGCAACACCAAATCTGAAGCGAGAGATTTGTACAAACAACTGAAGTTTAGTTCAAATGGAGAATACGATTTGTATCATCTTTCCACGGCGATGTGTCCTAAGCATAGAGAAGAAATATTAAATAAAATAGGTAAAATCCCAGGCAAAGAGGGCTCCAAGGTACTTTGTATTGCGACCCAGATGGTGGAGGCAGGAATTGATTTCTCTTTTGAGAGTGTTATTCGAATCGAAGCAGGGCTGGATAATATTATACAGTCTGCAGGAAGATGCAACAGAGGCAATGAATGGGGAAAAATATGCCCGGTTTTTGTTATAAGACTGAAGAATGAAAAGCTTGGGCCATTGAGAACTATTGCGGAGGCGCAATTGTGCTTTACTGCGGTTAGTCATGAGATGGGAGGCGACACAGATTTGATGTCAAAACAATTTATTTCCCGATATTATCAGCGTTATTTTAACAGCCAAGATAATATAAGAGAAATGCGTTATTCGGTTAAAATCGGAAAAAACAAAGATATTGACAGCTATATCACTGATATGCTGAGTATGCATAAGAACAGTAACGATGGGATTCCGTATCATATGAGGCAGGCATTCCGAACAGCAGGGGAAAACTGCAAAGTATTTGAGGACAATAAAACTGACGTGATAGTTAATTATGATGAATTTTCAAATGAGTGCATTCATAATTTAACATCACAAAAAGCAAAGTATAATCTTGGATATATGAAGGGTGAATTAAAGAAGCTTAAACCATATACAGTAAGCATTTTTGAGCACGAGCTACGAAAACTCAAGGAAGACAAAATGGTGGATTATCAGCAGAATTCAGGGATTATTATATTGGACAAATCAGCATATAACAGTGATTTTGGAGTCTCTGTTAATGAATACAGCATTGGAAATGACTTTTTAAATTTGTAATGAAAGGAGGAAGTGTATGAAGTACAGTAATGTGGTTGAGTTTAAGGTTTCAGGAGAATATGCATTGTTTTCAGACCCGGTAAACCGTGTGGGCGGAGAAAAGATTTCATATCAAATACCTACCTATGAGGCAATCAAAGGAGTTCTGCACAGTATTTACTGGAAACCGACTTTTGTCTGGATTGTGGATGAAGTAAGGGTGATGAATCAGATACAGACTGAGTCAAAAGGTATCAGACCGATTAAGTACAGCAGCAGTAAAAACGACCTGTCATATTATACATATTTGAAAAATTGCTGCTATCAGGTAAGGGCGCATTTTATATGGAACGAGAACAGACCCGAGCTTGCTTGCGACAGAAACGAACATAAACATTACCTGATTGCAAAACGCATGATTGAGAGGGGCGGAAGGAGAGATATTTTCCTTGGAACAAGAGAGTGCCAGGCCTATGTTGAACCATGTCGCTTTGGAGAGGGGAATGGACATTATGATAATATACCCGAAATCGATTTTGGGATAATGTATCATGGAATAACCTATCCGGATGAAGCTTATTCAAAAGAAACCGTCGGGTTGATGTCCGTCAGACTGTGGCGAAGCGTAATGAGAAATGGAGTAATTAAATTTGAGACTCCGGAGAAATGCATTCATCGCCCAATACGGGAAATGAATATAAAGCCTTTTGGAGAACGGATAGGTAACTTTACATGTGTAGATGTGACAGGAGGTGAGTGTGATGGGCTGGATGAAAATTCTTTATGACACATATGACCGCAATTTGAATCTGGTAGCCGATTATACAGCGGATTTTCCTTTATGTCCTGTGGCGCACATGGATGCAACTGCACAGATAGAGATTACAATCGACGGGGACGGCAATTTCATGAGGGCAACTGCTGTGACGGATAAAAAGAGCTCAGAAATGTTTATTCCTGTGTCTGAAGAATCTGCAGGCAGAGCAAGCGGGGTTGCACCTCATGCTCTTTATGATAATCTCACATATGTGGCGGGGGACTATGAAAATTTTGCTGCCACAGAAAAAGATGCATTGTCAGGCAGAGAACGATTTCACGAATATGTTAAACTGCTTAAAGACTGGGCTGACTCAGAATGTTCTCACCCGCATATCAAAGCAATTTGTAGGTATATAGAAAGCAAATGCATGATAAAAGATTTGGTTGATGCAGGAGTAATATCCCTTGATGCAAAAGGGAGGTTCTCAAAAGAGAAGATTTCAGGTAAAGCATATGAAAAATGTATCGCAAGATTCATAGTACAAGACGGCATTGAGCCGGATAAATGCTGGCAGGACAAAGAACTGGTACAGCTTTATCAAAAATATTATGTTGAGAAGAAAAAAGGTAAAGAAAGCGAAGATATCTGCTATATGACAGGAGAGAAAAGCTTTGTATCAAGTAATCACCCAAAGGGGATCTTGCCGTCAAGTTATGGCGCAAAGCTAATTTCTGCAAACGATGCAACTGACTTCACATTTAGAGGGCGATTTTTGAAAGGCCAAGAGGCTTATGCTGTCGGATTCGAATCAACACAGAAAGCACATAATGCGTTGCGGTGGCTTGCAAAAATGCAAGGGTATACCATAGGCAGCACAGATAAGCGGACATATCTTTGCTGGAATGCCGACGGTATAAAAGTGCCGGAGCCTGACAGCCTTTTCAATTATGAAGAGGATGAAGCAGATGAAAATCTGCCTAAATCATTCCAAAAGTATAGGGATAAGTTAAGAAGTATAATAAACGGATATGCTGATTCTTTTGATGAAAGTGACAGCGTGACCGTGATGGCTATGGAGGCTGCAACAACAGGAAGGCTTTCCATAGTATATTACAACGAGCTGAATGCAAAAGATTTTCTGGAGAGAGTAAGGTATTGGAATGAAAGCTGCTGCTGGTCATTTGCATGGTTTGATTCACAGGGAAAACCGAGACATGCAGTACAGACACCATCAATCAGAGGGATTGTCAACTATGCCTTTGGGGTGCAGCAAGACAAATACATGAAAGTCAGCGACAAACTGATGATAATGCAGTACCAGCGGCTGTTTCATTGCATAGTGGACAAGCAGCCGATCCCAAAGGACTTTGTGGAAGCGATTTTTCAAAGGTCGAATCACTTTATATCATATTCCAAGAGTCATCGAAACAGACTTCTTTCAACTGCCTGTGCACTAATTTCAAAATACTATAAAGATTATTATGGAGGTGAAGTAAATATGGAACTGGATAGAAATCTAAATGATAGAAGTTATTTATACGGAAGACTTCTGGCGGTATACGAGCAGGTTGAGCGAAGAACATACGATTATGAAGAAACCCGTGAACCGAACGCTATTCGCTATCAGTCGGCTTTTTCTCAGCATCCGGCTACAGTTCGAAAAGTAATTGAAGAGCAACTGCTGCCTTACTTCAGCAGACTATCGGTTAGAGATAGAACATTTTATCGAAACGAAATTGAAGAAATATCAAATAAAATTCCTATGGAGAATATGAATCAGCACCTTGAGTATATGTATCTTGTCGGATACTGGGCCGAAAGGGAAGAACTTAGATATGGAAAGAAAGAAGATAAATAAGGAGGTACGCCATGAGTATTTTACAGAATAAAATTGATTTTATAGTGTTAGTTGCAGTCAAAAATGCAAACCCAAACGGTGATCCACTGAATGGAAACCGCCCAAGAAGTACATACGATGGTTATGGCGAAATTTCTGATGTATGCATAAAAAGAAAGCTTAGAAATCGGCTTCAGGATGCAGGAGAGCAAATTTTCGTGCAGTCAGATGAACGATGTGATGATGGGTTTGGCAGCCTAAGCGAGAGAGCAAAGAAAATGCTGCCGGATAAACTATCCAGAGATGAGTATGCAGCTAAAGCTTGCGAAACATGGTATGATGTTCGTGCTTTTGGACAGGTGTTTGCATTCAAAGGTTCAGCACCAAAAGATGGTGTTTCTGTGGGCGTGCGGGGGCCGGTGTCCATTCACCAGGCACAGAGCGTTTCACCTGTAGATATCATCAGCCAGCAGATTACAAAAAGTGTAAATGGTGAGCCTGGCGATAAAAAGGGTTCAGACACCATGGGAATGAAACACAGGGTAAATTTTGGCCTTTATGAGATAAAAGGCTCTATAAATGTTCAGCTTGCTGAAAAGACAGGGTTTTCGGAAGAAGATGCAGAAAAGCTAAAAGAAAGTTTGCGTACACTATTTGTAAACGATGCATCATCAGCCAGACCTGATGGAAGCATGGAAGTGGTAAATTTATATTGGTGGAAGCATAATAACAAAATTGGACAGTATTCATCAGCAAAAGTACACCGTTCGTTACATATTGAGCAAAAAAATCCGATGGGAATTCCTGCTTCCATTGATGATTATATTATTAAGGCAGATGAGTTGGATGGATTGAGCCTCGAAATAATAGAGGGTATGTAGATGACCACTTACACCGAATCTGACTATCTGATGGTTTCAGGGCTGCAGCATTTTGAGTTTTGCCGCAGGCAATGGGCGTTGATACACATAGAACAGCAGTGGTCGGAAAATTACAGGACGACTGCCGGTGAACTTATGCACAAGAAAGCCCACGAAGAAATGTCAATCGAAAAACGAGGGGACATTATAATAATGCGAGGGCTTAGAATCTCTTCCATGGAGCTCGGCCTTGCCGGCCAGTGTGATGTTGTTGAATTTCAAAAAAATTCCAATGGAATAACTATTCACGGATATGATGGCAGATGGGTGCCTATTCCGGTGGAATATAAGAGAGGAACGGAAAAAGAAGGTTGCGAAGATAGGGTGCAGCTTTGTGCACAGGCAATTTGCCTTGAGGAAATGTTTCTAACTGACGTTCCAAAAGGATTCCTCTATTATGGAGAGAACAGAAGAAGAACTGAGGTGAAGTTCGATGATAGCCTGCGGGATCATGTAGCAGAGATATCAGAACAAATGCACAACCTATACAAAAGGGGAGCAACTCCCAAGGTAAAGTTCGGAAAAAAGTGCCGTTCGTGCTCTTTAAATGAACTATGCATGCCTAAACTTAACAAGCATACTGATGTGGAAAAATATATAACTGTAATGATGGAAGAGGATACATACGAAAACAAAAAGGCAGGTGGAGTGTAATGAGGAAACTCTTGAACACTCTTTACATTACATCGGAGGACGCTTACCTTGCATTAGATGGGGAGAACATAATCATACTCAGAGAAGAGAAATCTATTGGCCGATTTCCTCTTCATACTCTTGAAAATATTGTGTCATTCTCTTATAAAGGAGCGTCACCTGCCTTGATGGGCGCCTGTGCTATTAGACATATTAATTTGAGCTTTTTTACGCCAAGAGGGAAGTTTCTGGCAGTGACGACAGGGTTATCATCAGGGAATGTTTTGTTGAGAAAAGAACAATATCGCATATCAGATGCAGAGGAACGGAGCCTCCTTTATGCGCGGAATATGATCCTTGGGAAGGTATTTAATTGTAGATGGTGCCTTGAAAGAACTGTTCGGGATCACGGATTGCGTGTTGATAAAGAAAAGATAGAAAATGTTTCCGATGGGCTATATATCGGTTTGCAAAAGATCCGCAGGTGCGGCAGTATCGATGCACTGCGCGGAATAGAAGGTGAATTGGCCTCGCGGTATTTTTCTGTATTTGATCATCTGATTCTAAATCAGAAAGATAGCTTTTATTTTAAAACAAGAACTCGCAGACCACCTATGGATAATTTAAATGCTTTACTTTCTTTTGCTTATTCTATTCTTGGAAATGAGTGTGCAGGAGCTCTGGAAGGTGCAGGCCTTGATCCATATGTGGGCTTTCTGCACCAAGACAGACCTGGAAGAAAGTCAATGGCACTTGACCTGATGGAAGAACTTAGAGCGATTATGGCGGACCGATTTGTCATTGGACTTGTTAACCGCAAAATGATTAACGAAGGGCACTTTGACAGACAGGGTGACGGAGCCGTGCTGATGAATAATGAGGGACGTAAAATTTTTCTGTCTACATGGCAGCAAAAAAAGAAAGAAACCATTACACATCCTTTCCTTGGCGAGAAACTTCCCTGGGGCCTGGTACCTTATGTACAGTCTATGCTATTGTCTCGCACAATCCGCGGTGATTTGTCGGAGTATCCACCGTTTATGTGGAAGTAGGAGGGCAGCTTTATGTTGGTATTGATTACATATGATGTTTCTACGCAGGATAAAGCGGGAAAAACAAGGCTTCGGAAAGTAGCTAAGGAGTGTGTAAATTACGGACAACGAGTCCAAAATTCGGTTTTTGAATGTATTGTTGATGCTTCACAGACATTAATATTGAAAGATAAACTACTTTCCATTATTGATGAAGAGTCAGACAGCTTGCGTTTTTATTATCTGGGAAACAAGTATGAGACCAAAGTTGAGTATTTTGGCATAAAGGCCGGATATGAAGCCGAAGGAGTACTGATGATTTGAGACCACATATCGTGAAAATATCTGGAGTAATATGTGGAAATGGTGCGAAATAGAAGTTCACATCAAATGACCATATCATTCGCACCTACAATTAATTTGTTTTTTTGGTATTTTAAATAAAAAAACAATAGTTTATACGAGCGTTTTTTACTTGTTGTGAAAACCTCCTAAATTAATAAAGTATATTCAGGATTTTTGTCAGTAAAGCCAACAAAAAAACTGATTTGCAGTCGCAGCCCGCATGGGCTGCGTGGATTGAAATTCTTTCATTTACTTCCAAATCCTCCCCGTTTTCTTAGTCGCAGCCCGCATGGGCTGCGTGGATTGAAATCTTTTTCTCGGCGCCAGTCTTGGTGTCAAGCCACGTCGCAGCCCGCATGGGCTGCGTGGATTGAAATAAGCACTTGGAACTTTGCAGAATCCCTTGTTGGTGCAAGTCGCAGCCCGCATGGGCTGCGTGGATTGAAATATAGACGGTATAGTGAGCGAAGCGAAGAACCTCGTCGCAGCCCGCATGGGCTGCGTGGATTGAAATCCGGACGCAGGCGCGGGGTCTGAGGGCTTGGGCGCGTCGCAGCCCGCATGGGCTGCGTGGATTGAAATACTTTTACCTTTAACAGCCTGCGGGCTGTAGTCGAGTCGCAGCCCGCATGGGCTGCGTGGATTGAAATTACAACTGCCGGACCATAACCGGCGAGGGCGAGCGGTCGCAGCCCGCATGGGCTGCGTGGATTGAAATCTTGTAAAACATGTCTTTAGTACCGCCAACCAATGGTCGCAGCCCGCATGGGCTGCGTGGATTGAAATGGAAGCCTGATTGAGAGAATTATAGAATGGATGGTCGCAGCCCGCATGGGCTGCGTGGATTGAAATTTATAACAGCTTCTAAGGTAGTCTCTTATCATTTGTCGCAGCCCGCATGGGCTGCGTGGATTGAAATCAGGGTAAGTCCTACACGACCAGCTCCTGGACGTCCGGTCGCAGCCCGCATGGGCTGCGTGGATTGAAATCAGCATTTACCGTTGCTACCTTCGCGTTGTCAGAGTCGCAGCCCGCATGGGCTGCGTGGATTGAAATGCGACCGGCCTGCCGGAATGCACAACCGAAGAACCGTCGCAGCCCGCATGGGCTGCGTGGATTGAAATTGTTTCAAATTTTTCGGCAATTTCGGCCATTTGTTGTCGCAGCCCGCATGGGCTGCGTGGATTGAAATCAACGACAAGCGGCCTGAAAGGTGTGGGCGAAGCAGTCGCAGCCCGCATGGGCTGCGTGGATTGAAATAAACTACTTGGAACGATTGCAATAGACAATCAGGTCGCAGCCCGCATGGGCTGCGTGGATTGAAATGGTGGAGAAGAAAATATAGTTATGTTTGAAAGTGTCGCAGCCCGCATGGGCTGCGTGGATTGAAATAGTTGACAACCAAGTGGCCTATTTTGACCAGTGGGTCGCAGCCCGCATGGGCTGCGTGGATTGAAATAAAATCATCGCTATCTATATCAACTGTTTGTTCAAGTCGAAGCCCGCATGGGCTGCGTGGATTGAAATCAGCATTTACCGGTGCAACACTCAGGATGTCAGGTCGACGCCCGCAGGGTCTGCGTGGTTTGAAATTTA
>CAZUFU010000058.1:0-9853 GCA_964619875.1 uncultured Oscillospiraceae bacterium | reverse complement strand
GGAAAGGGGACGATGATTTGAGAGATATGATAAAAGGGGGATAATTTTATGAAGAAATTTTTTGCGGTCATTATGATTGCAATGATGCTGATGTGTTTTATGCCGTCGGCGGCATTTGGTGCGGCATCACAGGAATGGCAAGTTTCAAAATCCAAGGAAGCTACTAATCTGGACGATAATTATGAGTCACAAGTAACATTGTCATTGCCATCAGCAAGTTATAAGCCTTCCGTTGACGTTGTAATGGTCATTGATGTTTCCAGCAGCATGAAAGAAAATGATATCAGTGAAGCAAAAACTGCCGCCTTGGCAATGTGTGATGAACTGGCATCCTATACGAATGTGGAGACGAAGATTGGTATCGTAACATTTGATAGGGAGGCGCACAACCTTACAGATGGCATGGTATCCATATCTGATGCGAAGATGGCAGTTGATAGCATTAAGGCTTCATCCGATACAAATATGATGGCGGGTTTAATAGCTGGAAAAGCCATGCTAGATGCCGGTTCAGCGACGGAAAAATACTTGGTTCTGATGAGTGATGGTATTCCGATTTACTGGGTGAATGAAAAAGGAGAGCCTACTTGCAAAGTGTTAGAAAGGTATAAACAAGACGGAGAGACTTTAATTGAGACAACAATCGCACCATCTGAACCGGAAGGATCCAGAAATGATGTCAGCGCAATCATACCGGTAGATACACTGCTTGCAGCTTCAGACTGGGGCACAGATAGCGATATTTGGGCACAGATTTCAGACACAGGAGCTACTATAGAAAATGGATATAAGTATACAAATATTCAAAAGTGCACATATATGACTGCAGAATATCTAAAAAATAATATTTTTGGAAAATATAATTTGAAAATGGTAGCTTTTGGTACGGACAAATACGAAAACAATGAAATATATAAAAATGGTGAGAATTTCTGTGATTGGATTGGTGCGCAAGAAGGGGTATCTTATTATAAAGTGGCTAAACCCGGTTACGGTGGACAAGATGGTGATCTGACAAAAGCTTTTGCGGAAATCACAAATGAGTTAGTACAGTTGGTGGATACGGGAAGTTTTGTTATCGATGAAATCGGAAAGACAGATGAATATGACTTTGACTTTATAAATGATCTTTCAAAACTGAAACTTACGGTTGGAGGAGTTTCACTGGAAAAAGAAAAGATATCAGATAATGTTTACGGGTTCGGTCCGCAGACGGATGGAAACGAAAATAGAACTTATCGTTACACACTCACCTACCATGCCCAAAGCGAACAAACAGACACTGCGTCTGCTAATGGAGAATACTTCAGATGGGATATTAATGAAGCTATTACCATTAATAACACTGTGCAACTGACTTACACAGTAAAACTCGTAAATCCAAAGACTGAAGCCGGAACATACGGCCAATATGACAGAGACGGAAGCAAGGGTTATGAAGGACTTTATACCAATAATAAGGCGATACTTTACCCTGTAGACACTACTGGCAGACAAGGGGCTGCAGAAGTATTTTCTAAACCGACAGTTTCTTATACGGTCAAAAATCCGTACATTCCGCCTGTTACCCACTACTACACCGTTACCTACAACGACGGAGTAGAAGGAGAAGTGGTTTTCAATGACCAGATAAACAGAGGATTGTCGTATTATACCCTAACACCTTCATTTAACGGTACTCCATTAAGAGAAGGCTATGAGTTCAAGGGCTGGACACCGGCAGTAGCAGAGAGAGTTACAGCGGATGCATATTATCAGGCTGTATGGGAAAAGTCAGAAGAACCGGTACAACCAACAGAGCCAACAGAGCCAACGGAACCGACTAAGCCAGACAAGCCGCAGAAGCCTGAAAAACCAACAAAACCGGATAAACCTGTAACTGAGGTGCCAAAGACAGGGGACATGTCCTTTGAGATACTGTTTGTAAGCGTTTTTGTACTTGCCATGTCTGCAGCGGCAGGGGTGATGCTCTTTCTCAGAAAAGGAGTATTAAAGAAAAAATAGTTTAGAAATATTTAGTTCCTTATTCCTCGTATGAAAGGGTGATTCAAAGCATAGTATTAGCTTTGGGCACCCTTTTTTTGCATGCACTCGACTGCCGTCTTAAAATGCGGCATCTGGTCGAAAGAACACTAACGGATGTACGTTGACGTTAAAACAGTGCTAGTTTATATTTTTTGTGTAGACTATTTTGGCAAAAGGGGTATTGCCGAATTGGTATTTATACCGGGGGAAAGGGGAACAATGATTTGAGAGACATAATTAAGGGGGGATAATTATATGAGAAAAGCATTTGCAATCCTTATGATTGCAATGATGTTGGTGTGCTTTATGCCGTCTGCGGCGTTTGCCGGCGAGAGCAGTACGGATAATGTACAGATAGGAAAGTATTATGAGGTTAACGATAATACAGGAGAACTGCCTGATGCACCGGAATTAGAGGCGCCAAATACACAACAAAGCTATGAGGACGGGCAGGTTCTCGTAAACAAAACGATTACAGAAACAGACACAGAGAATGTATTTGATGTAAACCTGGAGGTTATCACCAAAGACAAGATTGAGAAGACCGAAGTTTCTGAGGATGCTGCAGTTGTGCTGGTGATAGACGTATCCGCAAGCATGAACGAAGATGGACGAATTGGTAAAGCAAAAGAAGCAGCACAGGCTTTTATTAACAGTTTTGCTGATGCAGACCCAAGGGTACAGCGTAAAGTTGCAATTGTAAAGTTCAGCGGACTTAAAGACTATAAAGACTATCCGGATATTGATGGTGCCACAACAGTACAGGTGTGGGCCGATGCCAGTGATTTGGCGACACTTTCTAAAAAAATGCAGTGCAAAGCATTATCTGGTCTGGAAGCGGAGGGCGGCACAAACATGGCCGCAGGAATACAGCTTGCCAAGAACCTGATGGGAATGAATGATGTAAAGAATATTACCAATAAGAATATCGTTGTACTGACTGACGGAGAACCTACCTACGGAATCGGTAACGGTACAGAAAACGGAACAGGTACCGTATGCAGCAACGGAAGCAACATGATTGGAACCGGGAGCACCCTTTTGGGTGACAAAGGCCTTCTATATCCAGAGAAAAATCCTGCTTATCATAAAATTCATGTGCAGGTCGAGTCGATTTCACAGTCCTTGGGCTCAAGCGGGATAACTCCTTACGCCGTGTTCATTGGAGATGATAAATTGCATTGCTTGGGCGAAAACACAAGAACAGAAGATTATAGCGAAAAAGGAAAAGGATATGAACGTAAACCGGAAGCAGAAGTATCATCTTGTGAAGTAAATAATAAGAAATGCAGCACATGGCTTGCAACGAAGTGTGGCTTCACAACAATATCGGTTAAAAATATAAATGAGCTTACGCTTGCTTTCGAAAGAATTTCCAAGCTTATTAAACTTCAGGCCCAGGCATGGCAGCTTACTGACCCAATGGGTGAATATATTGACTGTATTACTGAAATCAGCAGCGAAGATATGAATAAGGGTATCAGTTACGATGAAAGTGCCGAGACACTTCACTGGAACCTTAAACTTACCGAACCTGAGAAATCTGAAGGTGCGTACAAGTACAGCTTCAACTATAAGATAAAGCTTGACAATATTGCAGATGGTTTTAAACCGGAAACTCTGTATCCTGCCAATGATGTTACTTCACTGACTTACCTGATTACAGGCAGTACATGCGGCGAACCTTCTCTAAAGACTGCATACTTTAACATTCCATCTGTAAAAGGATTGGCAGGAAATTTAGAATTTACTAAAGCAGGTGAAGAAAATGAACCTCTGGCAGGAGCCGGATTTACACTGACAGCAAAGGATAATCCAAAATACACACTTACAGCATCCAGCAATGAAAACGGCAAAGTGATTTTTGAAGATGTGCCGTCAGGCCATGACTACACACTGGAGGAAACTACTGTACCAACAGGATACAAAAAGGCAAATGATAGTGAAATATCTGTTGCCTTTGGCGTCGTTTCCGGAATCGCCGGCGGAATAATAACGAATCAGCCGGAGACCACATCTGTTAGCGGAAGCAAGATCTGGAGGGATGATAATAACGATGCTGGCAGCAGGCCGACAAGTATTACTATTAATCTTATGGCGGATGGTAAGATTGTTAAAAGTCAAGAAGTAGAGGCAGATGTAAATGGTAATTGGGGATGGAGTTTTGATAATCTTCCAAAATACAAAAATGGTCAGGAGATTCAGTACAGCATAACAGAGGAAGCAGTGCCTGATTATAGCACAACTTATGAGAATAATGGCAATGTTGTAAACACCTATACGCCAGGAAAAACAAGCGTTAACGTGCATAAGGTCTGGGAGGATTGCGGTAATCAGGATGGAATTCGTCCTCAAAGTGTTAAAGTTCAATTGTATGCAAACGATGAGGCAGTAGTGGGAAAAGAACTAACATTAAGTGGTGAGAATAATATTTGGACCGGTTCCTTTAGCGACCTTCCGGCGACTGATAATGATGGAGTATTTATAAAATACTCTGTTGAAGAAGTATCGTTTGATTCACGATATGTTTCCAATATTACAGAATCTGCATCGAATAGTTTTACTATAACCAACAGCTATACACCAGGCAAGACCAGTGTAGCTGTGACGAAAGTCTGGTATGACGGCGATAACAAAGATCAAATTCAACCTGAAAGTGTCACCGTCAAATTGCTGGTAAACGGAAACGAGACGGATCAGACGGTTTTACTGAGTGCAGGAAACCAATGGAGCGGCACGTTCACCAATCTCCCGATAAATGATGATGGAAAACCGATAAGCTACTCTGTTGAAGAAGTGGCTGTTCCAAAGGGTTATACCGCAGTGGTAACAAGCAGTGCTGAGAATAGCTTTACCATCACTAACACCCATACGCCGAAGGTAGATCCGCCGATTGGCCCGACCTACACATCTGTTTCAGTTCACAAGGAATGGAAACTGGATGACGGAGGCACAGCGGCAGATTCCGTAACTGTTCAGCTTTACAGGAACGGAGTGAAATATCCGGGAGGAGAGGTTACACTTAGCAAAGATAATAACTGGAGTCACACATGGAGACCATTGTATGTATATGGTGATGTCTGGACTGTGGAAGAAGTAAATGTTCCGGAAGGCTTTACGGCAACTGTGACTAAAGCCGCATACTCAAATGATTTCACTGTTATCAATGATGATGTGAAACCGGGTCCTACAGATCCTACGGATCCGACAGAACCTGAAAAGCCGACAAAGCCGGAGAAACCAGACAAACCGGATAAGCCGGTTAAACCTTGCAAGCCGGACACCGAAGTTCCGAAGACAGGGGATACTGCATCAGATGACATGCTTATAAACGCCTTCGCACTTACCCTTTCCGCGTTAGGTGGAATGCTGATCTGGTACAGAAAAAAGCAAGAAGATAAATAAAAACTTTTGTTGTTCCTTTTCCGAAAGCGCCTTGGAGCATTAAACAAGCTCCGGGGTGCTTTTATTGTGCCTGCAGATTATTACTGTTGACAGAGTATGCTCAGGCACGGTAGAATAAATAAAATCTGCAGATAACAGAAAGGAAAGCATATAATATGGAAATAAAAAGCGAAGCGGAGCTGACCTTTGCTGAAGCCACCAGTATTATTATTGGCCATGGTGTGGGAGCAGGGATTTTGTCAGTGCCGTTCATAGCATCGCGAAACAGTCTGGGAGACCTGCTTTGGATAATGGTCTTGGTATATTGCATCAATCTGCTGCTGCACCTTATGATTGCGGAACTATCTCTGCACAATGGAGGGGCACAGTTTATCAGGTGCTTTGAGAATGACCTTTTTATCGGTCCAGGACGCAAAATTCTTACATACGGTGCGTTTATACTGCTGGGGCTTTCTGTAGTTATAAATGTAAGCGGATTTATAACCGGAGGAGGGGCCGTGCTGGTTTCATGGATAGGACTACCGCCATGGGCAGCTATGAGCATTTTTTATGCAGCGGCGGCAGGGGTGGTTTTCTTTGGAATGAAGCTTGTAGGTATTTTTGAAAAGTTTGCAGTATTTTTTATGGCTGCAGTAATAGTAATTCTGGTTGCAGCAGGAATCAGGTCAGGCTCAGCCGGATTTGAAGGGAGAAGAATAGCATGGACAAATGTTATGGCTCTCTACAGTATGGTGTCATTCTCACTATCGGCAGTAATGTCAGTTCCTCAGGTAGTGAAGGGGCTCAACGGCAGCCGCAGTAAAATAACAGGTGCCATTGCCGCAGGAACAGGATTTAATCTTGCTCTTGTTGCAGTTATAACCTTTATCACACTGTATAGCGTCGGAAACGGTATTACGGAAAACGGCGCGCTGGTGGATCTGTCAGCCAGGATAGGCGGATGGGTAAGCGTAGTGGGATATGTGTTTTCTCTGCTGGCTCTGGCCACATCTTTCTGGGCTAACACGCTGAATTTAAGGGATGTTTTTGCTGAACAGACCGGCATGAGCAATCGAAAAAGCTGGCTGATCACTTCTCTGCCATGTCTGTTTATAGCGCTTTTGGGGCTGACCAGCTTCGTGGGTTTTTCCCGCATGGCGGGGGCTGTTCAGGTGCTGACGGGTGTAGGAGTAATAACAGCATATAATCATGCCAGAAAGAGAACGAAGTCA
Organism: uncultured Oscillospiraceae bacterium; assembly: GCA_964619875.1. Lineage (GTDB taxonomy): Bacteria > Bacillota > Clostridia > Peptostreptococcales > Anaerovoracaceae > SUG1106. The sequence goes on along the minus strand of CAZUFU010000058.1, from coordinate 3,212 downwards.
AGCCCGATCTGCGGTAAAGCAGGTACGTTTCCATTTCAGATAATCGTCGTAATAGGTTCACTGGCGGCAACAGCGGGTTCTCTGTTACAAATCTTGTAATATTGACATAGTGCTGTCTGCGTCATATAATGAATAAAACTGCGAAAACAGTCGAAATATGAAGGAGGACGTAATTTGGATAATTTAGAGAACAGAGAAAATCAGACACAGGAAAAGCCTGAAAGTCAGGTTCAGTACTACTCTGAAGGACGTTTCAGCAACGATCCTGAACCTAAGGCTGTGAAGGAACCTAAAAAACCTATGCCGACATGGGCAAAGGCACTTATCATAATTGGTGCGGTTGTACTCGTCATAGTGCTTCTGGCCACCGGCTGCAACAAGATTGTAAAAGATTTAAAAAACGAATTCAGGGGTACCGATACAACTAAGGTTGAAACCGATTTTGGCCACGACTATATCGGAGTAGTACACGTCGAAGGTGAAATAAACCAAGATGGAACCGATACATACAATCATGCGTATATACTTAACTCCATAGATGCAATGATGAATGACAGCGAAAACAAGGGCATGATTCTTTACGTAGATACACCGGGAGGCAGTGTATTCGCTTCCGATGAGCTGTATCTGAAGGTGAAGGAGTATCAGGAAAAAACGGGACGCCCGGTTTATTCGTCCATGCAGTCTCAGGCAACATCGGGAGGATATTATATCTCAGCGTCATGCGACAAGATAATCGCCAACAGAAACTGCTGGACCGGTTCAATCGGAGTTACCATGGGAACCATCTATGATGTGACGGGACTGCTGGATAAGGCAGGTATTAAAACTCAGACCATAACATCAGGAAGAAATAAGGCCATGGGATCAAGCACAGAGAAAATGACCGCAGAGCAGAGAGAAATCCTGCAGAGTCTTATTGATGAAGCTTATGATCAGTTTGTGGGAATTGTTGCAGAAGGCAGAGACTTAAAGGAATCCAAAGTGAGAGAACTGGCAGACGGCAGGATCTATACCGCTCTTCAGGCACAGAAGCTGGGTCTGGTAGACGAGATAGGAACGTTTAAGGAGGCAGTTGCTGATATGCAGGAAGAATACGGACTTAAAAACTGCCAGATAGAGGATTTTCAGAGTACTGCGTCCGCTGATATATGGTCCCTGCTGGGAGAAAGCGCTGAGAGCAGGCTTTCGTCAGGAACATTGAGTGCTGACATGATAGAAGCTCTGACGGAACTTAACGGCAAGGTGGAGTTCAGTTATATATCTGAAATCAGGAAATAGGGAAGGATAGAATAAGAACCAGAAGCGGCTGACGTATTTAACACCAGCCGCTTTTTTAGGTATGCAGCCCCGATTACCACAAAAAACAATAAATATGCGTCGCAAAAATCAAAATTTGTTTTTGGACACAAAAAAATTCCAAAAAAATTATAAAAAAATTTAAAAAAGGTGTTGACATAGTGTTTTATATGTGATAATATCCTAACATAAACTTGATGAAAGGAGAACACAAGATGACTTTTAAGGCATTACTAATCAGCTTGATTATTCTAATTAGCATTATTCTCATGGTCCTAGTCATTATAGGCCTAATCGGAAATAGTGCTGATTGTGCTGCAGCAAGCCGTAAGAGTTCACTTGGATTCTTAAGAGTATTTACCGGTGCTTAATCTTTTAACCCATAATAAGTCACTCGCACCGATGAATATAGATTTGATTGAACTTTCCGCCTGTGGCAGATCAGAGGGCCACAGGTTTTTTAATGCCGGATGGCTCAGCTTCGCTGCATGTGGAGGTTCAATCAGGTGAACAAGACATCAATCTATAAAAATCTTAAACAAAACAAACAACAACAAACGGAGGAACACAAAATGAAAAAGAGTTTCATGAAAAAGTTTGCTGCCGTATCAATGGCAGTTATGATGACAGTTGCAATGGCCGGTTGCGGCGGCGGTGACCAAGGCGAAAGCGGCGGCGCTTCCGAATTCGTAATCGGCGGTATCGGACCTACAACAGGTGCTGCTGCTACATACGGCGAAGCTGTAAAGAACGGCGCAGAACTTGCTGTTAAGGAAATCAACGAAGCAGGCGGCATCAACGGTGTTCAGGTAAGATTCGAATGGCAGGATGACGAACACGATGCAGAAAAGTCAGTTAACGCTTATAATACATTAAAGGATAAGGGCATGCAGATGCTTATGGGTACTGTAACAAGCGGTCCTTGCACAGCAGTAGTTGCAAAGACAGCAGAGGACAACATGTTCCAGCTTACTCCATCCGGTTCAGCAGTTGAATCCATCAAGGGCGACCACGCATTCAGAGTATGCTTCTCAGACCCTAACCAGGGTATCGCTTCAGCTGACTACCTGGCAGAGAAGTTTGCAGGCAAGAAGGTTGCAGCAATCTACAACTCATCCGACGTATATTCATCAGGTATCTTTGAAAAGTTCAGTGCTCAGGCTCAGGAAAAGGGATTAGAAGTTGTTACAGCACAGGCTTTCACAAAGGATTCAGCTCAGGACTTCACAGTACAGCTTCAGAAGATTAAGGAAAGCAAGGCTGATGTAGTATTCCTTCCTATCTATTATCAGGAAGCAGCTTTAATCCTGACTCAGGCAGACAAGATGGGCTTAGATGTTACATGGTTCGGATGTGACGGTCTTGACGGTGTTGTCCAGCAGCTCGGCGCTGACGCATCATTAGCAGAAGGCGTAATGCTTCTGACTCCTTTCGTAGCAGATGCTACAGATGAAAAGACTCAGGCATTCACAAGTGCATACAAGGCAGCTTACAATGACTTAGTTCCTACTCAGTTCGCAGCAGACGCTTACGATGCAATGTACATCATCAAGGCAGCAGCTGAAAAGGCAGGAATCACTCCTGACATGAGCGTAAGTGATATCTGTGAAGCAATGAAGGGCGCTATGACAGAAATCAGCGTTGACGGTGTAACAGGTACAATGACATGGTCAGCAGACGGAGAACCTACAAAGACTCCTAACGCCATGGTTATCAAGGAAGGCACTTACACTGCAGTTGAATAATATTAGAGTTTACGGGAGGCCTGGGTTTCTTGGCCTCCCTTTAGCACTTTTATAGAGGAGAAATTATGAATTTTTTATCATATCTTATAAGCGGAATAAGCCTGGGCAGTGTATATGCACTTATTGCGCTGGGGTATACCATGGTATACGGAATTGCAAAGATGCTGA
>CAZUFU010000057.1:0-10014 GCA_964619875.1 uncultured Oscillospiraceae bacterium | reverse complement strand
CATAGCCGTGGTAATTGTCGGTGGTGACCTCGATTACCCGGCTGTTTTTATATGCGGCGGCACATTTGCGGCTGGTTTCGTCGGTTACCACGTAGTCCAGAGTGTTGCAGATGACAAGTACCGGCTTGTCATCATATTTATAGCCGAAATCGCATGGGCTATAGTCTTCAAACTCTTTAAACCATTCAGGTGTAAGCTTCTGACCTTGATGCTCTATGAAACCGTTTTTAATAGCGGTCTTTTTCATTTCTTCCCAGATTTCATCGCCGCCCATGTAGTAAATCATGGCATCGCCAGTTCCGGCAGGAGCCACCAGAGCCATTGCTTTAAAATCAAAACCGCCGCTGCTTTCGTTTGCCATGGTCATGGCAACTCTGCCTCCCATGCTGCGGGCATAAAGGCCAAGACGGTCAGTATCGATTGAGTGATGGCCGATCATGTAGTTTACGGCGCGGAGCATATCTTTCTCCATGGATTTAAGGTCGTAGAGGTTAGTTTTATCGGCATCTTTTTTCGGTGCGGTGCGAGGGTTGAAGTCCATGCGGACAGCAGCGTATCCCGCCTCAGCCAGTCTGTGGGAAAGTTCCTCGGCGCCACCGCTGTTACGGGTGCCCTTGAAGCCGTGTGCAATGGCGATGAGAGGCATGTAGCCGTCGTAATCTTTAGGGTATACAACCTCGGCCAGTGTATAGGTTCCATCGCCCCTGTCGAGGAAAAATTCCTCGGTCACGGTTTTATAGGATACGCCTGTGCCGTCACCGTCTGCAGCAGGATTATCGTTTCCGCAGCCGGAAACAAAAAACAGTCCTGTGACCATTGTGACAGCCAGCAGAAAAGATAATAATCGATGTATGTGTTTTCCTGATAATTTCATGTGATTTTAAGCCTACCTGGATTTAAAAATAATAGTATCTTCTCCCACTATTATAATCGAACTCCAGGGAAGCTGCAAATCTTCTTTGTAACGGCTTTTGCCTCCCTGAAAATCAGGCACGGAAAGAGAGTGGATAACACCGGTGGACTCATCAAAAAGCATTTCCGCATCCCAAAGCCTGCCGTGCATGCTGCCCTTTGATATATCAATGATTTCCTTGTCTCCGATTTCGCTTAACAGCATAATAATCAGCTCCTTTGCTAATAATACTATAAGGTTATATTTATTTTTACGAAAAGGGGATTCATAATATGAGCGATGATAAAGAAAAGGACAAGAGCCAGGGTGAGGCGGCGGATATTATAAAAGAGCTGGGGCTTCTGGCCAGCGGCAGCAACTTTAAGAGCGATGTGCAGTACATCAACATAATCGGAAGCATTGAAGGTCATTCTGTGCTGCCTCAGGACACAAAGGCCACTAAATATGAGCATTTAATACCCGAGCTGATTGCGGTGGAGGAAAATCCGGAGATAAAGGGTCTTCTGCTGGTGCTGAACACCGTAGGCGGTGATGTGGAGGCGGGTCTGGCTCTGTCGGAACTGGTGGCCGGCATATCTAAGCCTACCGTCTCACTGGTTCTGGGAGGGGGACACAGTATAGGCATTCCTCTTGCAGTTTCAGCTGATTATTCTTTTGTAGCAAAGACAGCGACGATGACACTTCATCCTATCAGGACAAGCGGTACGTTGATTACTGCGGAGCCGACTTTTGAATATATGAAGAAGACCCAGGAAAGGGTGGTGGACTTCATCGTGGAGCACTCCAATGCGTCAAAGGAGGAAATCGAGGAAAAGATGAATTGTACGGACAACATGGCCAACGATGTGGGAACGCTGCTTTTCGGCCCTGAGGCGGTGGAAATGGGCCTTATAGACAGTCTCGGATCGCTTACAGATGCATTAGGAAAGCTCAGGGGAATGATCGGGGAAAGATAGAAAAATTGAAGTTAGGATAATATGTAAAAACTGCGGTTTTATGGGCAAAATTACTGCAGTTTTTTTAATTTATGTAAAAAAGTGCTTGACAAATAGTGTAAATAAGTGTATTGTTTAATCAAAAAGTAAAATAATTACAACAAATAATTAACATTGATAATTTTACATTTTTTCAGAAAATTTGAAGAGGGGAAGAGGAAGGAGGAAGACTTGGAGGGATACATGAACGTTGTGCTGAAGCTCAGCAGCCGTCAGCATGCTGAAGCTCTGGCGCAGAGATTGGTACAGCTCACAGACAGAATCAGAATAACTGACTGTGCAGCTAAGGATGAAAAGGGGTGTGACAATAATGAGCCGTGCTTTGTGGTCGATGACCAGCTGGCCGCCGCCTGCAGCAGCGCCTCCGCCCTCCTCAACGTTCTCAGAGTCCGATACACGGAAGAAACGGGAAGGAGGCTCTGCTGCGCCGCCGATGCCGGACCTGTAATCATCGGCGCAGGTTCCGCTGCCGGGGGCAGCGGAACCACGGCGGCTGCCGTGACACTGGCAAGAATACTTGCAGGGAGAATGGACGGAGAAACAGTACTGATATTCGCCGACCGAAATTCAGACGGGATGAGATATCTGGAGAATACCGGCGGTGATAACAGGGCTTTCTCATCCCGTCAGCTGGATTATATGCTCACACACAATATTGAAACCGACATTACAAAATACATTTGCAGAGACAGATACGGACCTCTGGCGGCGGTGTCCGCCGCCGATCCCCGGCTGCTTCTGGACCGCCTTGAGCCCATATACCCCATAGAAGCAGCCGTCCTGGATCTGGGAAGCAGAGGCCGCGCCGCCGACTGCCACATAGACATGGAAACGGCGGCCTGCGGCGATCTGAGGGCGGCGGATTTTGAAGCCAGAGCCGCCGCCCCTGATGCCGCCGTAAACAAAATCTTTTTTCTCAATAAAACGGCGGCAGCCGGCAGGCGAGACAGACTTTTCTGCCTGCCGGAGGACCCAGAGAGCTTTCGTATGTGCACACTGACAGGCCGAGGCAGCGCAGACAGCGGCATCGGTAGCGGAAACATTGAAATCGCCATGGACGGCATGTTCGCAGCTGCTGTGAGAAAAGCAGCCGATGAAGTTATAGCAATGATTGAACAATTGAAATACAAGTAAAAAAGATGGGAATGAAAATGAAAAAAACTTATGCCTCCTTCGAGGCTGCCTTCGCCGCCCGCAAGCTACCTCAGATAAGGGAAAGATTTGCGGCGGAGGCAGCCCTTGATGACAGACGGGCCATGGAAATCATCGCTGAAGCTGTTTTCCGCGATGATGAAGCAGAATGCATGGATGACGAAACCTGCGACAGAATTATAAAAAAACTTTTCTACAAGACAAGAAGGCGGCTGGGTATACTGCAGCCTTTGCTGGAGGATGTGCGGGTTACAGAGATCATGGTAAACGGGCCTGAACATATTTTCATAGAGAAACAAGGAATAATTGAAAGATGGCCTTTTTCCTTCGACTCCGAAGAAGAGCTTTCGGAAATTATAAGAAACATTGCCGGAGATGTCCACAGGGAAATAAGCGAGATGAACCCCATTGTCGATGCAAGATTGGCAGACGGAAGCCGGGTCAACAGCGTATACAGCAATGTGGCCATAAACGGGCCCATACTTACCATACGGAAGTTTTCCGACAGCTATATGAATATGGACAAACTCACGGAAAACGGTACAGTTACAGAAGAAGGAGCACTGCTCCTTAAAACGCTGGTAGCCTGCGGGTACAACATATTTGTCAGCGGAGGAACCTCATCAGGTAAAACCACCCTGCTCAATGCACTGGCGGAATCCATACCAAAGGAAGAACGTGCCATAGTGGTGGAGGACTCAATGGAGCTCAAGCTTTCCGGCATAGAAAACATAGTGCACATGGAATGCAGAAACGCCGGCAGCAGCGGCAAAGGGGCTGTGACAATGTCTCAGCTGATAAAAGCAAGCCTCCGTATGAGACCTGATCGCATAGTGGTAGGCGAGGTGAGAGGTGCTGAGACTGCAGACATGCTGCAGGCCATGAATACAGGGCACGCAGGAAGTATGAGTACGGGGCACGGCAATTCTGTAGAAGGAATGCTCAGAAGACTGGAGGCCATGTACCTCATGGCGGTTTCCATGGATATGGATGCCATAAGGTCACAGATAGCCGAAGGCATAGACATCATGGTACACATAGAGAAGATAGAGGGCAGACGCCGGATTACCGAAATCACTGAGCTGGTGGGCTTCGAAAAGGGAAGGTTCATTCTCAACAGACTTATGTCAGAGGAATCCGGCAGACTGACTGCTACGGGAAGTATCATGAAAAACAGCAGAAAGATATACCTGAAAGGAGCACAGTATGCCGATCTATTACGACACCATGGATTTATCAGCTGATGAAAAATTAAAATTTGCTCTGGGTGCTCTGACCCTGGGAATGATTACGGGGATACTGCTTTATGACAGCGCCTTGGCCGGCATTCTGCTGTCAGCCTGCTGCGGTATGTTTTTTCCGGGATACAGGCAGGCACAGAGAGAAAAGAAAAAGGGGAAGCTGCTGATACAGTTCAGAGATCTTCTTTACTCAATATCATCGTCAGTTTCGTCGGGACGCACTGTAGCAGGAGCCATGGAGGAATCGGTGGATTTCTGGAAAGCCACTTATGAAGAAACGGATTACATAATGCAGGAACTGAGATACATGAACGGACGAATAAGAGAGGGCGGAGAAAAGGACGTGGATGTACTTCGTGATTTCGCACAGCGCAGCGGTCTTGAGGACGTTTCGGATTTTGTCAGCGTTTACGAAAGCTGCCGCCATTCGGGAGGAAATCTTCCCCTGGCTATCAACAGGGCGACTTCCATAATCGGAGACAAGATAACCCTGGAAAGAGAGCTTAAAACCATGATGGCACAAAAAGTCTTCGAATCCAGAATTGTGGCGTTGGCACCCTTTGCCATAATACTGCTTCTCAGAATTATGTCGCCGGAATATCTGGAGCCAATGACAACAACCGGGGAAGGTCGCATGATTACTACCTTTGCTCTGGCTCTTATGGCAACTTCGATTATTATGATGGAAAGGATAAATAAAATTGAAATCTAAAGTCAAAAAAGTCATGGAAAAGAACCGGGAGGATATCATAATGACCATGCCCGGATTTATCAATCAGCTGCTGCTCCTGATGAACAGCGGTGTGACGGCACAGGAGGCCTTTGTAAAAATAGGTGAGGGATACATAGCACTGCCTGAGGAAAGACAGAACTATTTTACCAGGGAAATCAGCGGAATCATTGAAGCCGGCAGGAGAAACGGCGAAAGTGTGATTGTGGGATTCTATAGGTTCAGCAGATTTTCCGGAGTAAAGGAACTGACAAGAGCAGCCGGCATTCTCATGGAAAACAGAGATCGCGGCACTGATCTGTGGGAAAAACTTGCGGAGCAGAGTGAAGCTCTGTGGACAGAGAGAAAACGTGCAGCCACAGAAAAAATACGTCTGGCGGAAAGCAAGATGAGTTTTCCTCTGGGAATTATGCTTATGGCGCTTATTATAATTACGGCAGCCCCTGCAATGATGCAGATAAGATAAAACAAAAAATAAAAGGAGGTTATTATGTCAGGTAAAAAAAGAAAAGCACAGCCGCTTCTGAGAAGTAAAAGGGGTATGGAAATGGTGCAGGTCGCCATCCTGGTGGCTATCGCTGTAACTCTGGGACTGATTTTTAAAACGCAGATAACAGATTTTGTCAATGACACTTTCAGTTCGCTGAGCACGGCAAAATTCTAGAAAGCATCGGAGATCCGGAAATTGAAGATTGTTGAAGCTACGCTGATTATGCCTGTAACATGCCTTATTATAACAGCACTCATAGGGCTTATGATGAGCTTTTATGATGAACTGAATGCACAGATAGAGGCAAATGCGGCGCTGAGAGATAAGATATACGAGACAAGAGAAGTGACTGTAATCAGGGTGAGGGACGGATTTACGGAAGTTGTGGGACAGATATCATGAAGAAGATTATTGCCGGAAAAAAGGGTTCATACATAATATTCCTCACTCTGGCTTTTTCCGCCGTACTGATTATGGTATATGCTGTAATCAGAGCCTCCGGTCAGCAGGCCATAGGCAGTACGGCTCAGAACTTCGGCAGACTGTGGGGCCGCAGTATCCTGGCAGAATATGACAGGACATTAAAAGACAGATATGGGCTTTTCGGATTTTATGGTAATGAATTTCTTGTGGAGGAAAAGCTGGATTTCTATGCCGGATATACCTTCGACGAAAAGAAATATATCACTTATGACGTGTCGGAATGCTGCCTTGATGGAAAGGTCCTCACGGAAAAGGAAAACTTTAATAATCAGATAAAGGAAGTTACGTTGTCTGGAGCAAAACCCACACCGTTGAAAAAAGAAACAGAAGCAGGAGGTGAGCAGACTTCAAGGTGTATAAACAGTCAAAGAATAATTCAGAGCCTGCCATCACGGGGCAAGAGAGGGGGACCTGGTGTAGCCGGATTGATCGACCTTATAAGAGAGGGTAAGCCTCTTTCTTCGGTGCTTTCGGAGACTGCGCAGAATGTCTACGCTTTCAGATTTTTTCGCCATCGTTTCAGCGGTGTTGAGCTTGGTGATACGTTTTTTAACTGTGAGCTTGAATACATAATAAGCGGAAAAGCGGATGAAGAAAAAGCTGCCAGAAGTGTGAAAAATGACCTGCTTGTTCTCAGGAACGGCATGAACCTCATATATCTTTATTCATGTGATGAAAAGCGTACTGCAGTTGCTGCCGCAGCAGAAGCCGCAACCCCCGGACCTGCAGCGGCAGTTACTCAGGCTCTTATCATGGAGACCTGGGCCTTTCTCGAAGCAAAAAACGATATAAGAATTCTTTGTGATAAAAAACCTGTGAGATTTATAAAATATGACGAGAACTGGGCAGTGTCTCTTGAAAATGTACTTTCAATGCTTTTCGGAGATGAAGATTCAGAAGGGAGTGAAGATGAAATAAAAGGGTACATCAGGCCGGAACAGATGGAGGGCATGGGCTATGAGGACTACCTTAGGATTCTTTTCGGAATTGTGCCTGAAGAAACAAGAACCCTCAGAATGATGGACATAATCCAGATAAATATGAAGTACCTGTACTACGGAGGATTTCTCCTTGAAGATTATTATACCGGCCTTGACTTTACATTAAGAGTCAACGGGAGAAAGTATGAGTTTCATGAAAAGTATTAAAAATCAGAAAGGAAGCTATATTGCAGAGGCTGCGCTGACACTTCCTGTATTCATTATCTGCGTGACTGCTCTTGCACTGATAATCAGGATTATAGCCGTATGTGAAAATATCTGCTTTGTTACTGCTGCAGAAGCCAGAGATATTTCCCTCGCATCAGTTTCCCTTTGCGCAGAAAAAAATATTGAAAAAAGAGTGTGCGAGGAAAATCCGGAACTTACTGATTTCCGCATAACAAATCTGGACTATTTATACAGTGACGGCAATATAGATGATTTGATAGGGATAAACTCCATAAGTATTTTTACTGTAGATAATCCTGCAGGAATATACGGACAGATTGAATTTACACAGGGGCTGCTTTTAAGAGGCTTTACCGGAGCTTGTCGAGGAGAAGAGCCTCTTTCCGTAGAAGACTTTACCGGTTATGAACAATCACGGCCTGTAATTGTATTTCCTAAATACGGTATAAGATATCACGTTAAGACCTGCCGTTATGTCAGACAGGAATACGATGGGCAGGAATACAGACTGGAAATGGAACTTGAGGACGCTAAGATCAAGGGGTACACCGCATGCATGGTATGCAGGGGAGGAGAAGATGAGTAATGTTATAAATGTGAATTTCAGGGAAGACAGCGGATTGTTTCCTTGGAAAAAGAATGTTCTGCTGTCAGGGGGATGCCGTGGTGTGCTTCCCTTTGGAATAATAGAAACAGGAGAAGGAACCAGGGGATTTTACAGAACGGAAGGCTTTGTCAGACTGTCTGAACTGGCACAGATGAAAGCGGAGGATATTCTCACCGTTTCAGAGAGGGTGCTGGAGTGTGTGGAAATATGCAGGGACTGTCTTATATTCCCCGGGGAATATGTATTGTCAACAGATACCATATATGTGACCTCAGATTTCAGAGAAGCACGGATTGCCTACATACCCCTGAAACGTTATGTGAGCGAGGAAGGAGCTCTTTCCTCGCTTATCTATAATATGAGGAGACTGACAACGGAAAACGGACGAACATATCTTGACACTCTTGGAGCCATGCTGGAATGCAGCCATCTCAAGCTCAGGAAAGTGATAGGTTTTATTGAAGAACTGAAAGAGGAAATAAGACTCTGCGGGATTGAGTGACGGTCAAATAAAATGGCATAGTCCGAACCTGCCTGCAATAAAATGTACCAGTATATTTAGCGCGGAGGTTTATATGTTATGGTTAATCCGGCAGGAAGAAGACGTGTGAGAAAGAGAAAATCAAGGGGAGAAAAGAGCGGATTCAGACTCAGCATACTTGGCGGAGCTGTTCTTGCGGCAATTTTGCTGGGATATTTGACAGCAAGGTTTGTAATCGGACCGATTATAGGGTATAATGCTGATGAGAGCCCCATTAAGGTGACGGAACAGAACGACAAGTCACAGAATAAGGATGACAAAGAGGATAAAAACGATGAAGAAGCTCAAAAGACTGCAGCGGTACCCGAAAAGGGCTATGCACTTCAGTTCGGAGCATTTTCTTCAAGAGAAGCGGCGGAGGAACTTTCCAAGGCACTGAAGGAGAAGGGAATCGACACGAAAATTGTGGAGGCTGACAGCGTCTTTAAAGTCATCACACCTGTGGCTGATCAGAAAGAGGATGCACTGAAGGCTCTCGAAGATGTAAAGGACAAGGACGTTAAAGATGTGTTTATAGCATCATTGGGATGACCTTAGCTTTGCGCTGCATTTTACTTACCGGAGGATAAAACAGGTGATACCTTTATCTACAAGAATGAGGCCTTCCAGGCTGGAGGACTTCGTGGGACAGGAACATTTCATGTATCCCGGCTCCCTCTTTTATAATTCAATAAAAAACAAGACCTTTGATTCCGCTATTTTCTTTGGACCGTCAGGAACAGGCAAGACGACACTTGCCCGAATCATAGCACGGGAAATGGACGGAAAGTTTTATGAAATAAATGCTTCCACCACAGGAACCAAGGAGCTTAAGGAACTCATAGAGCGGGCTCAGGACAGCTTTTACGGTCTGGAAAAGAAGACTACATATGTGTATATAGACGAGTTTCACAGATGGAATAAACTGCAGCAGGACTCACTCCTAAAAGCTCTGGAAGAAGGTGTGATAAAGTTCATAGGCAGCACCACGGAAAATCCGTATTTTGCTGTGAATAACGCCATAATAAGCCGTGTAAGGAATATTTACGAATTTAAAAGGCTTACAGCAGATAATCTTCTGACCATCGTGAAAAGGGCTATTGAGGATAAGAACGTGGGCTTCGGAAATCTCGGCATAAAGTATGACGAGGAGGCCCTCAGGATTCTGGCTCAGCTGGCAGGGGGAGATGCCAGGGTTGCCCTTGACGCTGTGGGATTCATAGTGGACAACCTCAGCGAGGGGCAGGTAATAGATAAGAAGATAGTGTCCGAAGCCATGCAGAGAAAAATCGGCTTCTACGATAAGGGTGACGACAGATACAATCTCCTGAGTGCACTGCAGAAGTCTATAAGAGGAAGCGACCCTGATGCAGCTATTCATTACTTCGCAAGACTTATTGACGGAGGCGCGGACATTCAGATGATAGGCAGGAGACTTCTGGTTATGGCCAGCGAGGATGTAGGCATGGCCTATCCTTCGGCAATATCCATTGTAACTGCATGTGTGCAGGCATCTCTTATGGTGGGCCTTCCGGAAGCGGCTATAAACCTGAGCCAGGCAGTGATACTTCTGGCTTCGGCGCCTAAATCCAACGCATCATACATGGCATATAACTCCGCTATGGAGGATCTGCACAGCAGACAGATAGACGATGTGCCGCCGCATCTTAAGGACAGCCATTACAGCGGCGCAGCCAAGCTGGGTTACGGCCAG
>CAZUFU010000056.1:0-10103 GCA_964619875.1 uncultured Oscillospiraceae bacterium | reverse complement strand
AAATCAGGAGGTAATATTGTGGCACTGGTAACTACCAAGGAAATGTTCGCCAAGGCGCTTAAGTCAGACTACGCCATCGGCGCTTTTAATGTTAATAATATGGAAATAATTCAGGGTATCGTAGAAGCAGCCAGGATTGAAAAGTCACCGCTGATTCTGCAGGTGTCCGCAGGCGCCCGTAAATACGCTAAGCCTGCATATCTATTAAAGCTTGTTGAAGCTGCTATTCTGGACACAGGCCTTGACATCGCCCTTCATCTTGATCATGGCGAAGACTTTGAAATCTGCAAAAAATGTGTAGACGACGGATTCACCTCCGTCATGATAGACGGTTCCAAGCATCCTTTCGAAGAAAACATCCGCATAACCAAAGAGGTTGTTGACTATGCTCATGCCCACGGTGTAGTGGTAGAGGCAGAGCTGGGCAAGCTGGCAGGAGTTGAAGATGATGTCAAGGTTGATGCACGTTCGGCAACCTTCACAGATCCGGATGAAGCTGCAGAATTCGTAGAAAGAACAGGGGTTAATTCACTTGCCATAGCCATAGGCACAAGTCATGGTGCCTATAAGTTCAAAGGTGAACCATATCTGGACTTCGAAAGATTAAAGACCATACATAAGCTTATACCTGACACTCCGCTGGTGCTCCACGGTGCATCCACAGTTCTCAAGGAATTCGTGGACAAGTGCAATCAGTACGGCGGCAACATCCCGGGAGCCCAGGGCGTTCCTGAAGAAATGATCAGAGAAGCTACCAATTACGGTATCTGTAAGGTAAATATCGACACAGACCTGAGACTGGCCCTTACTGCTGAGGTACGCAAATTTATCGCAGAAAACCCTGCCGAGTTCGACCCTCGTAAGTATCTGGGCCCAGGCAGAGATGCTATCCAGGCCATGGTGCAGCACAAGATCAAAAATGTGCTTAACGCATCCAATACTCTGTAATAATTCAAAAAAAGGTTCTCTAACTTTTGCGGTGGTATTAGAACGAAATCATGACCATCCTTCAAAAGGCATTATCCGATGTTGTAAAAAAATCAAAGAAGCCGGTTTTTTTACAACATCACACCTTTACCAAAGCTTTTGGAAGCCATCCCATGAGTGTCATGTTGTATAAATCCTTGGAATTGAAGTATTTTTACAACATGATTTTATTTTATGTTGTAAAAATTCTGCAAAATCAACAAAAGTACAACATTCACGGCTTTTCAGCTACGGTTTAAAGCCCAATGTGTGTGTAATGTTGTAAAAAAACTTGTTTCAGGTCAAATTTTACAACGCCGATAAAAAAACACCACAAAAGTTAGAGAGCCATTATATTATACCCCAAGCCTCAGTTCTACCATGGTGCCTTCAAAGACACACCTGGCTTTCGGAATCTTCTGTAAATCGCTGGGATGGGTAAGTGACGGCGCTCTCAGTACACACCTGTCTATTGCCCCTGACTTAATCAGCATCCCAGATACAAACTGAGAACAGAAAAAATGAGTTTTCCTCTCATTGGCAATGCCGAACATACATAAAGGAATTCCCATAATATTATATCTGTAATTTTCCCGATTTAACTCCATATGCCTGATTCTTCGTTCTAGCCGCCGATAGCTTCTGTCGCTGATCCTTATGCGGTAAAGAGCACACTTCATAGTATTGCTTGCCCCCATTACACCCCTGTTTATGTCTTCGTGAACAAAACCCGCAGGCAGCATGCTGAATCTGTACTTGCGCCCGAAGCTGTAAAGCATGGTCAGTTCCCTGTCAAGTGAAATGGATGCATGTGTGTACTCAGCCCGTGTAATTTTATATATAACCTTTGAAAAGAAGGTATCGCTTTTTGTAAGTAAAATATATATGTCTTTCATCAGAAAACCTCCTGGTTGCAGGTATATAATACCACATCCAGGAGGCCCTGTGTCTTAAGATATCTTAAGATTTTTTAACTAATTCTTAACCGTCGTATAAATCAAAGTATTCTGAATTATTTTTCCGAGTGTTCCTCCAGCAGTCTGTTCTTCATATTCCAAAGTTTCTGTGACAGGTCAACATAGTATGTCTGCGGATTTTCGAATCTGAGAGTCTCATCCCAGAGAGTATCAATCTGCTCCTTGCAGTAAGCCTTGATTTCTTCGATTGACGGGCTCTCGTAAACGCACTTGCCATCCTTGAAGATAGGAACCTGCAGATTTCTCACCGTATAATTGGTTACACGGGTCTTTTTCCATACAGCATTAGGGTCGAAAATTACGTATTCATCCTGTTCAGGGATAGTTTCACCGGCTACAGTTATAACATCACCTCTGGCCTTGCCGGTGGTCTTATCATAAAGTCTGAACAGCCCCTTGAATCCCGGATTTGTGATCTTTTCCACATTCTCTGAAATCTTGATTTTAGGGATGAGTTCGCCGTTGGTTTCAAGAGCAGCCAGCTTGTAAACACCGCCATATACCGGTTCCGACTTGGCTGTGATAAGTCTCTCGCCTACTCCGAAGGAATCTATGCAGGCACCCTCCAGAATAACGTCCCTGATGATATACTCGTCAAGGGAATTGGAAACAACGATTTTGCAATCCTGAAGACCGGCATCATCAAGCATTTTACGGGCCTTTTTCGTCAGATAGGTCACGTCGCCGGAGTCGATTCTGATGCCCATGGATTCAGGTTTCATTTCCTTGAATACCCTTATAGCTGCAGGTACACCGGACTTGAGAACATTGTATGTGTCCACCAGGAGAGTGCAGTTCTGAGGATAAATCTCAGCGTACTTTTTAAATGCTGTATATTCGTCAGGGAACATCTGCACCCAGCTGTGAGCCATGGTGCCCAGCGCCTTGATGCCGTAGTCTCTGTCCGCAATAGTGCAGGCAGTTCCGGCACAGCCTCCTATGTAAGCAGCACGAGCTCCGAAAATAGCAGCTTCTGCACCGTGGGCTCTTCTCGTGCCGAATTCCATGACCGGTCTGCCTTTGGCGGCTCTCACGATTCTGTTTGCCTTTGTGGCGATAAGGCTCTGATGATTGATAGTGAGCAGTATCATAGTCTCAATGAACTGTGCCTGCATTACAGGTCCTCTCACCGTTACGATAGGTTCATGAGGGAAAATCGGTGTTCCTTCCGGAACCGCCCAGACATCACACTTGAATTCGAAGTTTCTGAGATATTCAAGAAATTCCTCGCAGAACATCTTCTTGCTTCTCAGATATTCGATATCCTCTTCTGTAAATTTCAGATTTTTAAGATAGTCGATGGTCTGCTCCAGTCCTGCCATAATGGCGAAGCCGCCTCCGTCGGGAACCTTTCTGAAGAACATATCGAAGTATGCGATGTCCTCCGCCATTCCTGTCTCAAAATATCCGTCTGCCATAGTCAGCTCATAAAAGTCTGTCAGCATGGTGAGATTGAGTTTACTTTCCATTGTTATTCCTCCGTTTGTTTCTGCTTTAAAAGCTTCTTAAGGAACTGGCCAGTGTAGGAGTCAGGACATTCTGCCACTTCTTCCGGTGTTCCTGTGGTTACGATGGTGCCGCCCCTGGTTCCCCCGTCAGGTCCCAGGTCAATAATGTGATCGGCACGTTTTATTACATCGAGGTTATGCTCTATTACAACTACTGTATTTCCCGCATCAACCAGTCTGTCCAGGACTGTGAGCAGCTTGTCCACATCGGCAAAATGAAGTCCTGTAGTCGGTTCATCCAGAATGTACAGAGTCTTGCCTGTTCCTCTCTTGGTAAGCTCTGTGGCAAGCTTCACTCTCTGCGCTTCTCCGCCGGAAAGCTGTGTAGACGGCTGACCAAGCTTGATATACCCAAGACCAACTTCTTCTAAAGTATTGAGATGTCTCGCTATGGTAGGCACGTTCTTAAAGAATTCAACCGCCTCACTGACACTCATGTCAAGCACATCGAAAATACTCTTTCCTTTATATTTAACCTCCAGAGTCTCTCTGTTATAGCGTTTCCCCTTGCACACATCGCAAGGCACGTAAACGTCCGGCAGGAAATGCATTTCTATTTTTATTATTCCATCTCCGCTGCAGGCCTCGCATCGTCCTCCCTTTACATTGAAACTGAATCTTCCCTTCTGGAAGCCTCGGAGCTTGGATTCGGGCAAGCTGGCGAAGAGGTCTCGGATGTAATTGAACATTCCCGTATAAGTCGCCGGATTGGAGCGAGGTGTTCTGCCGATAGGCGACTGGTCTATGTCGATTACCTTGTCTATGTTTTCCAGACCCAGGATTGCATCGTGCTCTCCCGGTTCCTCCTGCAGTCTGTTGGTAATCTTTGCAGCCCCCTTATACAGAATCTCGTTTACGAGGCTGCTCTTTCCCGAGCCGGATACTCCTGTGACACATATGAATTTACCCAGAGGAAAGTCAACGTCTATATTCTTAAGGTTGTTCTGGCGTGCACCCTTGACGGTAATCTTCATACCGTTTCCCGGTCTTCTCTGAGATGGTACATAAATCTTCTTTTCACCGGAAAGATACTGTCCCGTTATCGATTCCTTACATGCCTTGATATCATCCACCGTCCCCTGAGCCACCAGCTCACCGCCGTTGATTCCCGCCCCCGGGCCGATGTCAACAATATGATCCGCAGCATACATGGTATCCTCATCATGCTCAACCACTATGAGAGTATTGCCGATATCCGTAAGATGCCGCAAAGTCTGCAGCAGCTTTTCATTGTCCTTCTGATGAAGTCCTATACTAGGCTCGTCAAGGATGTACAGCACTCCCACCAGACTTGAACCTATCTGGGTAGCAAGCCTGATACGCTGTGATTCCCCTCCGGAAAGTGTCCCCGCACTTCTTGAAAGTGTCAGGTAGTCAAGGCCCACATCCACCAGGAAATTAAGTCTTGCCTTTATCTCCTTCAGAATCTGATATGCAATCTTGGCATCGGTTTCAGACAGTTCCAGCTTATCTATAAAGTCCAGGGCCTCCCTGATGGACATTTCAGAAAGTTCGGCAATATTGATTCCGCCAACCGTTACGGCCAGTACCTCAGGTTTAAGTCTCTTTCCATGGCAGTCGGGACATTCCTTTATGACCATGTACTGAGCCATCTTCTCCTTGAAATAGTCGGAGGTGCTTTCTCTGTATCTTCTTTCTATATTGTTAAGGGCGCCTTCAAAAGGGCGATCCATAAGGGAACGGCTTCCTGAAGAGCGGCTTACATATGTGAATTTAAGATTTCTGTCTCCTGTGCCGTAGTAAAGTTCCTTCCTGAAGCTTTCCGGCAAATCCTTAAGAGGCACATCCGGGTCCACTCCGTGTTCCGCAATCAGTGCATCCACAATCTGGCGGTAATAACCGCTGAACTCCATGGTTCCGAAAATCGGCTGCAGTGCACCTTCCCTTATGCTGAGATTTTCGTCGATAAGCTTGGAAGGATCCAGCTTCTGAGTAAATCCCAGTCCGTTGCAGGCAGGGCAAGCGCCGAATGGAGCGTTAAAGGAAAACATCCTCGGCTCCAGCTCCTCGATGCTGATTCCGTGGTCAGGACAGGCCAGCTTGGTGCTGAAGGTCTTTTCATAGTGATGGTCGTAAAAATCTCCTTCGACTTCAACCAGCCCGTCACCCTGAGCTATAGCAAGCTCGCATGCCTCGGAAATTCTCCCTTCCTGGCCGGGTTTTACTATGATTCTGTCAACCACTATTTCTATGGTGTGTTTGAAGGTCTTCTCCAGTTTGATTTCGTCTTCATCTATGACTTTAATTTCACCGTCCACCCGCACACGGGTAAAGCCTTCTTTCTTTATTCTCTCGATAATCTTTTCGTGGGTGCCCTTACGCTGACGTATGACAGGAGCCATTATCATCAGCTTGGTGCCTTCCTCGAAGCCCATGATGGTGTCAACCATCTGATCCACCGACTGGCTGGAAATAGGCTTGCCGCAAACCGGACAGTGGGGTTTACCCACTCTGGCATAAAGCAGTCTGAGATAATCATGAATTTCCGTTACTGTTCCCACCGTGGAGCGGGGGTTACGGTTGGTCGTCTTCTGATCTATTGAAATTGCCGGTGAAAGGCCTTCGATGTATTCCACATCGGGTTTTTCCATCTGTCCCAGGAACTGTCGCGCATAGGAAGAAAGGCTTTCCATATATCTTCGCTGTCCCTCCGCATAGATTGTATCAAAAGCAAGTGATGATTTTCCCGAACCGGAAAGCCCCGTAAGGACTACCATCTTGTCCCTTGGGATTGTAACATCAAGGCTCTTCAGATTGTTTTCATTGGCACCCTTTATTACGATGTCCTTTGACATATTATTTTTTCTCCTTTATAGTCGTACCTTGTACTCAAAGAGCTGATCACGCAGCTGGGCGGCACGCTCGAACTGAAGGTCTGCGGCAGCCTGCTTCATTTCCTTTTCCAGCTTCTTTACATATTCGGTAAGTTCCTTCTTGGTCAACTCCAGCGGGCTCTTGCCCACATAGTCGGATACCTCTTCGGCCACCTTGGTAGCTTCGATTACAGCTCGAACAGACTTCTTAACAGACTCAGGCGTGATGCCGTGAGCTTTATTATAGGCATCCTGAATGGCACGTCTGCGCTCTGTCTCTTTAATCGCCACATCCATGGCGGCACTTATGCGGTCCGCATACATTATAACACGGCCGTCCACATTTCTCGCGGCCCTGCCGATTGTCTGGATAAGTGATGTCTCCGTTCTCAGGAAACCTTCCTTATCTGCATCCAGGATAGCCACCAGAGAAACCTCAGGTATATCGAGCCCTTCCCGAAGCAGGTTTATGCCCACCAGAACGTCAAATACGCCCAGACGCAAATCGCGTATAATCTCCATTCTTTCCAGAGTATCCACTTCGGAATGAAGATATCTTACCTTTATATTTACCCCTTTAAGGTAGTCTGTTAAACTCTCCGCCATCTTTTTTGTGAGAGTCGTCACCAGAACACGTTCTCCACGGGCGGTAACTTCCTTTATCCTGCCTATGAGATGGTCTATCTGCCCCTCTGTAGGCACGATTTCAATAGGCGGGTCCAGAAGCCCTGTAGGCCTGATTATCTGCTCTGCGCTTATGCCTCCGGAAACTTCTTTTTCGTAGCTGGCCGGAGTGGCACTTACGAATACCACCTGACTGATAAGGTCATCGAATTCCTCGAATTTAAGAGGTCTGTTGTCTAGGGCAGAAGGCAGTCTGAAGCCGTATTCCACCAGTGAGGATTTTCTGGACCTGTCTCCTGCATACATAGCGCGAAGCTGAGGCAGCATAACATGAGACTCATCTATTATCACGAGAAAATCATCAGGGAAATAGTCTATAAGAGTGTAGGGTCTCTCACCCGGCTGATTTCCTGCCAGGTGTCGTGAGTAGTTTTCGATTCCTTTGCAGCTGCCGATTTCTCTCAGCATCTCGAGGTCGTATCTGGTCCGCTGTTCTATGCGCTGCGCCTCCAGAAGCTTTCCTCTGTCCTTAAACCACTGCACACGCTCTGTCAGTTCCTCGTCGATGGTCCTTATTGCCCGTTCCATGCTTTCCGGTGAGGTTACATAATGAGATGCCGGATAAACGGAAATATGATTCCTTATACCCAGAATTTCACCCGTCACCGGATTCATTTCCTTGATACTTTCTATTTCATCGCCGAAGAGTTCCACTCTCACAGCCGAGTCGTTTCCTGCAGGATAAATATCTATAATATCTCCGCGAACTCTGAAACTGCCCCTCTCAAAGGCCATATCGTTTCTGGTGTACTGAATATCCACCAGCTTTCTCAGTATCTCCTTGCGGGGTTTTTCCATGCCCGGTCTTAAGGAAAGCATCTGGTTCTCGTAATCGAAAGGACTGCCCAGACCATAGATACATGAAACCGATGCTACGATTATTACATCTCTCCGCTCGGCAAGAGCTGCTGTAGCCGAGTGGCGCAGCTTTTCTATCTCAGCATTGATATCAGAGTCCTTTTCAATGTATGTGTCAGTGGACGGCACATAGGCCTCCGGCTGATAATAGTCGTAGTAGGATACAAAGTATTCCACAGCGTTTTCAGGGAAGAATTCCTTGAATTCACCGTGGAGCTGAGCCGCCAAAGTCTTGTTATGTGAAATTACAAGTGTCGGCCGGTTTACCCGCTCTATGAGATTGGCCATAGTGAAGGTTTTGCCTGAGCCGGTTACGCCCATCAGAGTCTGATACTTGAGTCCGTCGGCTATACCCTCGGCCAGTTTTTCCACTGCCTGGGGCTGATCACCTGTCATCTTGTATTCCGAGACTAATTTAAAATGATCCATTCTATCTCCTATTTCGTCGGCACCTTATAGAACCTGCCGTTAATCTGCTCTGTCCTTATTACGTTGATGAATGCCTTTTCATCAATCTTCTTAATGGCAGCGATGACCTTATCCACCTGTTCTCTGCCCACTACAGAGTAAAGAATATTTCTCTCCGCACCTTCGAAGCATCCTGTTCCCTGAATCAATGTAGCATCGTGGTGGGTAAGCTCACGTATCTTGCCGTAAACTGCCTGAGGCTGTGAAGTTATAATCAGCAGTGTATCCTTCTGGTAACGCTTGAATAAGGTCTGAATGACCTGTGTGCTGGTAAACTGATATATTATGGAATACAGAGCTTTGTCAAAGCCAAACAGTATTCCTGCTGTAGTAAGTATTACCACATTGGCTGCCAGTATGTAATTCCATGCGTCTATCCCTTTTTTTTCCGAGAAATATATGGATATGAAGTCGGTTCCACCGCCGCTGGCTCCGTTAATAAGGCAGAGGCTGATAGCAACTCCGTTTACAAGCCCGCCGAAAATAGCCACCAGCAGAGTATCATAGGTAATGGTTACAGGAGGGAAAATATCCGTCAGTATACTGGAAAGGAAGACCACGTAAAATGAATACAGTGTGAACTTCTTTCCTATATGCTTCAGTCCTATATACGCCGGAATCAGATTCAGCGGCAGATAAAGCACCGAATACGGTATCTCCAGGTTAAAGAACTCCCTGCCTATCTGCTGCATCAGAATGGTAAGGCCGCTGAAACCGCCGGGAAACAGTCCTCCCACCCGCACAAAGCTTCGCAGATTAAAAGCAATTATTGCAGATGCCAGTGTGAGGAAAAAGAACATTCTAAGTTCACCGTAGACTTTTTTCTTCATTTCATACCTCTTATGCCTCCGGATCAGGCTCCGGAATTTTGCACACGTCTATCCAGCCCATGGCCTTGGAATACCTGAAAATCTCCTCGCAGGTAAATTCAATAGCGCTGTTTGAGCTTCCGCATGCCGGAAAAACAGTTTCAAATCTTTTGAGTGATTCATCACAGTATATCTTAACCTCAGGATTGTCTATTGCAAAAGCACATACCCCTCCTACAGCGTGGCCTGTAAATTCCACAACCTCTTCGGCTGTAAGCATTTTGGCCTTCTGTCCGAAGGTGTCCTTGAATTTGCGGTTATCTATCTTGGTATCACCGGCAGTCTGTATCAGAATGCAGCCGCTCTCTCCGTCTTTAAATGAAAGGGTCTTGCATATTCTCGCCCCTTCTACGCCGACTGCCTTGGCTGCCAGATCCACTGTAGCACTGGACACTTCAAATTCCAAAATTCTATCTTCAATTCCAAATTGTCTGAAATATTCTCTTACCTTTTCTATGGCCATTTTCACACCTCGTTTTTGTCATATTTCAACTTTTTATTATACAACTCTTTTCCCTTTCAGTCAAATAGCCTTTATCTTATGTAAAATTTCACACATTTTATTGACTTATATTGTTTTTTCTGCTAAAGTGTTTTATGGTATTATCTTTTTACTAACTATTGTTTATGTGTTTAGGAGGAAATTAATATGGGAAATAATCAGGGCGAAAGCCACAAGGGCCAATTCGGGTCCAATTTTGGTTTCATGATGGCCGCCATCGGATCTGCCGTAGGCCTAGGAAACCTTTGGGGATTCCCTTACAAAATGGGAGCAAACGGCGGCTTCGCTTTCTTGCTTCTTTATCTTATTCTCGTTGTTTTCGTAGGGTATGTAATCCTCATGTCGGAGCTTGCGCTGGGCCGCAGCACCGGCAAAGGCGTTATCGGAGCCTACAGATCATTATCTGAAAAATATGCCTTTATCGGCTGGATGGAAGT
>CAZUFU010000055.1:0-10355 GCA_964619875.1 uncultured Oscillospiraceae bacterium | reverse complement strand
CTTCTCGCCTGCACCTCGCGATACAAACCTTGGGAGTCGCTATCGGGTTCGTCGGGAACTACGCCCCTTGTGGACTTTCACCACAGACGAACGGCATGCCCGTCATACGTTAAAATGCCGGGGTTCTCACACCCCGGCATTCATATGATTTATAAATTTAATCAGAATATATTAAGCAGCCTTCTTGCCTGTAACCTTGTTTGACCAGTGTCCGTAGTAGGTTGAGCCGTTAATAGTCTTGATAGCTCTTACCTTGAAGTAGTAAGTCTTGCCCTTGGTCAGCTTGGTTGTCTTATATGAAGTCTTGTAAGTTGTGAAGACCTTCTTGAAACCGCTTGTGGACTTGGTTGATCTGTAAACCTGATACTTCACGCCGTCAGCCTTGCATGCATTCCATGTAAGCTGCACATAACTCTTGGTGCTCTTTGCCTTTACTGTGCAGGTGTATTCAGCAATCTCAAGCTTTTCAACTATTGGATTGATTACTTCGTCCGCTGTCGCGATCTTAATTCTACCCTGTGGCTCTGCATACTCAGTTCCGATCTTTCCATTGAGGTCATTTTTAATGTAGTCAATAAGCACTTCATTGTCAACCTTGATTTCATCTTTAAGGATCTTGTTGCCCTTGAACATTGTGTATCCATCTCCACCATTCTTAAGCATATAGTTATGAGATGCTAAGGTGTAAGTTTTTGCAGGATCGATATCCACACCGCCAACTTTTACATTGTATACTCTACGTTCCCCGCTGACACCTGTAAACTCTCCCTGTTCGTTTGTTGTTACAGATGATTTTACAAACGGGTTAATCTCATATGTCAAACCAGAAACCTGAAGGAAGCCGCCGTTTTCTGTCACGCCTACTGCTCTGGCTCCGAGTTCGAGTGCATCGAGGATTTGCTGACCTGTAGCTTCAATCAGGCAGGCCATGTTACCGAAAGGATGAACGGAAATAACATCCTCATACGTTACATCGCCCTTTTCAATCGCTGCTCTAATGCCACCGCCGTTTACAAAGGCGATATCAGCTCCCATGGTTACTCTATATGCATCTGCACAAAGGTCACCCAGATTTGTTTCCTGACTTCTTACAAGTCTAGTCGAACCATCCTCACTGTGTGTTCTTAAATCAACTTCGCTTGTAGCCACTTTCTGCTTAGTGATAGCTTCATACTTTGTCTTAATTTCTTTTACGAACTTATCCATATCACCATCAACTGATGCAGCCGTTTCTTTGGTAATGTTAGAAGCAGTAACAACACCCTTTTCGTTAATTACCAGCTGCCCGATGTTTTCCAGCTTAGTTCCTGTTGAAAGAACAGTAATATTCTTTCCGGACTTATCCTTAACAGGTCTAATCAAAGTTTGGTGATCATGGCCATCAATAAAAGCGGTGAGTCCGGTAGTATTCTGGATGACATCTGTAGATCTCCAAGGAGCACTTACTTCATCATTTCCAAGGTGCCCTAATGCCACTACATAATCTGCACCTGCAGTTTTGGCAGCATCTATGGCGCTCTGTACAGCTTTATAAAGATCTTTTCCATTGTTTCCTTCACAGAATCCATAAATATAGTTTCCGTTCTTGTCCTGGAAATATGTAGGAGTTGATTTGAAGAAAGTCTCTGGTGTGGTGATTCCAACAAAGGCAACTTTCTTATCGCCATACTCCTTAATAGTATAAGCATCGAATACCGGTTTACCATCTTTGTCCACAAAATTGCAGCTTACATACTTCGAAGTAGCCTTACCTGCAATCTCATTAAGGAAATTATCCATACCGTAATCGAACTCATGGTTTCCAGGCACACGAACATCGTATTTCATTTCGTTCATAATATCTTTCAGGTAAACGCCTTTGGAAAGTGTACCCGCTACGCCGCCCTGAATAGCATCACCTGCGTCAACCAGAGCAACATAGTTATACTGCTCCTCCATCTGTTTCTTGTAGGCAGCCAGTCCCGCATAGCCGATGTTGTTGTCAACGGCACAGTGAACATCGCTGGTAGCAAGAATAACAATATCGTTTGATTTTGCCGGAGCAGGTGCGATATCAGTCGGTGTCTGTTCGGCAAAGGCCATAGCCGGCATCATAGCAATAACAACTGCAATGATAGTCAGAACGGCCAGAAGTTTTCTTGTTTTCATGTTAACTTCTCCTTTCAGCATAAAACTTTTTATTAGCAGGAAAAATCACGGTGATCTTTCCAGAATAACGAATTTATTTTGTCACCTTTTTATAGGTCACATCCGACCACGACGAATAGTAGTACTTGCCGTTAAGGTACTTGTACCCGCGAACCTTATAGTAATAGGTCACGCCTTTTTTAAGCCCTGAAGTATTGGTATAGTACTTCTTGCTGGTGGTTATGGCTTTCTTGAAGCCGCTAGTTTTCTTCGTTGAACGGTATACCTGATACTTTATGCCGCTGACATCAGCAGATGTCTTCCAGCTTACTTTGATAGAACGCTTGCCGGAACTGGATTTGCTGAATTTTGAAGATGCATCTATAGAAAGAGACTTAACAGCAATAATCTGCTCCTGAGCATCTACCTGTTTCTGAAGAGCAGCCAGCTGTTCCTTGTAGTCCTTTATTTTTTCCTCAGCCTTCTTTTCCACCAAAGCATCTATTTCACTCTGGCGTGCAAGCTTGATGGAATCTATTCTCACCTGAGACTTGCTGTAGGCCCCGCCTACAGACCCCTTAAGGTTATTTAAAATGTAAGTTATAACCGCCTGGTTGTCCACAGCTGCGTTGACCTTGGTCAGAGGCCCGTTTTTAAACATTGTATATCCGGTCTTTCCGTCCAGAAGATCGTTGGTTCCTGTCACTGTATAGGTTCCCATGAGGTCAAGTTCCTTGCCGTTTACCATTACATTGGTTACTCTGTAATCATCATCCACGCTGACAAAATTGCCCAGACCATCCACAGTCACAGACGGAATCACAGTTTCCTGTATGTCGAAAGTAACCCCGGATACCTGCAGGAATCCACTGTTTCTGTTAGGATATAACCTTGCTGACATTTCAAGAGCATCCATGAGATCAAAACCGCTTATTTTGACAACACTGATATTCTTATTTCCCGGAATAGCCCTGATGACGTCGTTATAGCTCATTCCTCCCACAGCGATATCAGCCTTTATCTCAGAAGCCTCCACAAAAGCAATGTCAGCTCCGGTTACGGCTCTGTATGCGTCTGCTGCCAGATCTCCCAGATTTGTTTCACTGCTTTCGACAGTTCTTACCCCGCTTCCGTTGGTGGCTGCAAGCCTGCTGCTGGTAGTGGCAAATGCCTCATTGAGGTCAACACTGTATTCCTTTGTGAGAGCATCAATAGCATCCTTGGTTTTAATATCCTTCAGCTTATACGAATTAATCAGCTGAGATGAAACGGTCTTTCCTGCTGCAGAAAGCGTAAGCACACCTATGCTTTTGGTTCCCTCCCCGGGTGCTGTCAGAAGGGCATACATGCCGTCCTTTGTCTTTACCTGCTCTCCGGAAACGGCTTTTCCCGAATTGCTGTTTATAAATGCACTGATCCCGCTGGTGTTTTCAATAATACTCTTGGCAGTATAAGCAGGATCCTGAGAATCCCGCAGACTTCCCAGCGCAATAATGTACTGAGCGCCTTCTTCCTTGGCTTTGTCTATGGCAGACTGAACAGAAGCATAAAGATCATTGCCGCTGTTTCCGTCAGCGAAAGAGTATGCATATGTTCCGTCACTGTTTTTAAAGTAAGATTCGTAGGAAGCCATAATGTCAGGGTCGCTTATTCCTACATAAGCCACCTTTGTATCTCCATAGGATACAACTTTATACGGACTGAAGACAGCCTCCCCTGAAGCTGCGTCAGTAAAATTGCAGCTGAGATACTGATAATCCGCAGTCCTTGCCAGGCTGCTCACCAGATTGCTTACACCATAGCTGAACTCACCGGCTCCCGGCACAGCAAAGCTGTAGCCCGCTGCATTAAAGGATTCTACAACATATTCTCCCCTGGACGTTGAGGCCAGTACACTGCCGCTTACAGCATTGCCCACATCCACCAGTTCCACATATTTGTTTCTGGTCTTCATCTCGTTGGCATAGGCAGCCATTCCGGCCAGACCTATGTTTGCATCAACGCCTCCGTTAATGTCGCTTGAATAAAGAACCACAATATCATCACTCAGGCCGGAAGATCCAGCAGTCTCTGCCGCAAATGAAATTACAGGCATCATCACTGTCACAAGGCAAACCGTCAGGACAGCCGCCAGAATTCTGCTCTTCTTTTTCATAATCTTTTCTCCATCCTTCTTTAGACTCGGCATCATCGCCGGAAGATTATTTTAAATGTCAGCTGCAATCTTGGCTCCGATATCTGCATTGTTCAATACCAGCTTGATATTGGCCTCAAGGCTGCTGCCATCGGTAAGATCCTTTACTCTGCTCAGAAGGAAAGGAGTAATTCTCTTGCCTTTTATACCTTGTTCCTCGCATTCCTCAAGTGCCTGCTTAATAACAACGTCCATCTTCTCAAACGGAATCTCATCTTCTGCAGGAACAGGGCATGCGATAAGGATACCGCCGCGAAGTCCCAGCTGTTCCTTTGTCCTGATGAGATCAGCGATTTTTGCAGTTTCATCAATTCTGCACTCACTGGTGAATCCGCTCTCTCTGCTGTAAAATGCAGGGAACACATCAGTTCCGTAGGTAATGACAGGAACTCCTGCTGTTTCGAGATATTCAAGTGTAGCACCTATATCAAGGATTGATTTCACACCTGCACATACCACCGCAACATCTGTCATCTTTAGTTCCTCAAGGTCTGCGGAGATATCGAAGCTTTCCCCTGCACCTCTGTGTACTCCACCTATACCGCCTGTGACGAATACCTTTATGCCCGCCATATTGGCTGCAATCATGGTACCGGCAACTGTGGTGGCACCATCAAGTTTCTGTGAGATTACCAGAGGGAAATCCCTTCTGCTCACTTTGAGTACATTGTCAGCCTTAGCCATATATTCTATCTCGTCAGCCGTAAGACCGATTTTGATTCTTCCGCCGATAATAGCAATAGTAGCCGGTACAGCACCGTTCTTTCTGATTACATCTTCAACAGCGAGAGCTGTTTCAACATTTTTAGGATAAGGCATTCCATGTGAAATAATGGTGGATTCCAGTGCAACAACCGGTGTTCCTTCCTCTAATGCCTTTTCTACCTCAGGTTTAATGTCCATAAAATTCTTATACATTTTTATTTATCCTCCTTAATAATTCCTGTAAATTCATTTCTCTGTTTACGGCATGACCTGATTCCATTGCTATGGATGCCGCCGCCATGCCCATACGGGCAATTTCTTCTGTTTTTCTCTGTTGGACACTGCCCAGCAGTATGGTCGCCGAGAAACTGTCTCCGGCTCCCGTGGCGCTGACAATTTTCAGATTATCTGCAGGCCTTATAAAGCCTTCACTCCCGTAATCTCTGTAGTACACACCGTCCCTGTTAAGTGTTATAAATACTCTCTTAACGCCCTTTTCCAGCAGCCGGTCCGCCGCTCTTCTAACATCTTCATCACCGTCAATGGTGATTCCTGTAAGGATTTCCGCCTCAATGATATTTGGTTTGATGCTGTCGAAACCCCCTAGGCAGTTTCTTGCCTTTACGGCCTTGGCGCCGGACACAGGGTCGAAGAAAACAGGAATTCCTCTGAACATTTCAACGCAGCAGCACAGCAGTTCCTCACTCAGGTTTCCGTCAAGAGCGATTATACCGGACCCGGCTATAAAATCTCGGTGTTCTTCCAGAAACGCAGGCGTAATTGCCTCTATAATATCCATGTCACAAAGGGCCAGTTCCATGTCCTTCCTGTCATCGAGAATGGAAAGATACATAGCCGAATTACGTCCCTGCAGAGTCCGTATACACGACGTATCCACGCCCAGGTCCTCGAGCTCCATCTTTGCGGCTTTTCCCATCTGGTCGTCGCCTATGACGGATACCATGGCCACATCGCCGCCCAGCCTTGCCGCATTTTCAGCAATGTTTCTCCCGACTCCTCCGAAGGCCAGATTGATTCTGCCCGGATTTGAGTCATGATACTTCAGTTTTTCAAAAGGGCTGCCCTCAATGTCTATATTTATGCCGCCCACAACTGTTATTTTTGCCATCTTTACCTCTTTCCGCCTGTAAATCTAGTCTACGAAAACGCTTCCTCCTATAAACTCCCTGAGAATGGAGTTATTTACTATGGCGGAATCGTCATCTACAGTTTTAAAGAAACGCAGGAAGTTAAGCATGCGTACAGCATCGCTGTATTCCGGTTCCTCAGGTGTAATTGCCTCAAGCAGAGGCTTTGCGTATTTCTTAAGAACGCATATCTCATAAAGATGCACCGAGTTAAAAAGCACATCTGCCTCATTACTGTATGGGAAAATGTTTTTATCTTCTCCCGCCCGAACTTTAGGCCAGCTTGCGATGGTACTCTGAGCGCTATGGCCTCTGTATTTGTAATCGCGTACCATACGCCTCAGCATTCTGTGATCGGTGGTCACAACACGGTTGTGGCTGTCGATGTTAAGCTGAGTCAATGGGCTTATATATATTTTAAACTTTTCATCGTGAGGCAGCTCACGTGTCAGTTCCTCGTTGAGTGCATGTATGCCTTCTATGACTATAGGCTGACTGCTTTTAATTGAAGTCAGTCTCTTGCCGAATTCCTTGTGGCCCGTCAGGAAGTTAAAGGTAGGCATATCTACTTCCTTGCCCTCCAGAAGATCGTTTATATTCTGATTGAAAAGATGGATATCTACAGCATCCAGGTCTTCGTAATTTTTTTCTCCGAACTCGTCCACAGGAGTGTCTTCTCTTTCCACAAAGTAGTCATCTGTACCCATGTAAAGAGGCTGCAGCCCGTTGACACGAAGCTGTATGCACAGTCTCTGTGCAAAGGTTGTCTTGCCTGAGGATGAAGGTCCTGCTATTAGAATAATTCTCTTCTTCTGCTTCTTTATCATGTCAGCTATTTCCACGATTCTGTGCTCGTGGAGAGCCTCGCTGAGCTGAATGAGTTCCTTAAATTTACCTTCTTCTATTTTCTTATTGAGATCCGAAACATAGTCAATTCCCATGAGCTTGCCCCATCGGCTCTGCTCACCGAAAGTCTTGTAAAGCATTTTCTCGTCTACAAACTCAGGTATAACATCCGGCTTTGACGGATGAGGAAAACGAAGCAGCACGCCGCGTCTGTATTTCATCAGCTGGAAATGCTGAATATATCCGGCAGACGGTACCATCAGTCCGTAGAAAAAGTCTCTGTAGCCTCCCAGGGAGTAAAAAGGAATCTTGCGCAGGTACTGATTTTCACAAAGCAGTTCCACTTTCTCCGGGCAGCCTGTTTCAAAAAATATCTTTTCCGCTTCCTCCTTGGTCAGCTTCTCCCTGACAAACGGCATATCCTGGTTTACGATTTCTCTCATTCTGCTCTGAATTTTCCTGACATCCTTAGCCGTCACCGGAGTCTGAGACTTTATTTCCGTGTAAAGGCCCTTGTTAAGAGAATTCTCTATATCCACTTCAACATTGCCAAGCACATCGTCTATGGCCTTAAGGTAAATCAGGCAAAGACTGTTCTGATATATAAGGTTTGCCTCCTGAGTACGCATATCAAGGAGTTCCACCCTGCATTCCTTATTGATGTGGTGATCAAGACGCTCAATTTTATTGTTTACTCTCGCTGCAAGAATCGTATAGGTCAGTTCATCTTTCACTTCTTTGTATATGTCTTCAATGGTGGCACCCTTAGGAACATTTATTTCCTCAAATTGTCCTCTTAATTCTTTTTTCAACTGAATTTTCACAAAAAATTCCTCCAAATCTGTAATTTAAAATCTGCTCTCCATTTTAAGGCTATACTTATTTGTATTGTATCATAAATCAGTCATAAAAAAAACATTTTGGGGCAAAATATCTTACGAAAGGAGTGATTGCTTTGAAAAAGTTAATTCTCATTCTTCTGATTATCGGCGGAATTAACTGGGGCCTCGTCGGCTTCTTTAATTATAATCTGGTGTCTTCCGTTTTCGGCGGCGGACTTGTGATTATATCGCGAATCATCTATGCAGTTGTTGGTCTGTCAGCACTATATGCTATTACATTCCTGTTTAGAGATAACCGGCAGCATGTTTAAAAGTTTTATCTTTCCGTCATACTACAAAAGAAGACACCGACTTCTGCTGAAACCGGTGTCTTCTTTAATCAGAAATTTAGAATTGCTCCGATGAGTCTGTATCGTCTTCACCGGATGAACATGGCCCGCATGACTCACATTCTGCACGCTCTTCGCCTTCCTCACATTCTCTGCCCTCATCGCAGGCTGCCTCTTCCGCCTGCAGCTGGGACCTCTGAGGATACGGCTGCGGTTCTCTGGTTCCAGGCCGACTGTTGAAACTTCTGCTGCTTGTAAGTTCCTCACCGAAATTACGATAAAGAATATCCAGCAGAGTCAAAGTTTCATTTTTGCGAAGGGTTACTCCCCTGCTCATATGCTCGTGCTCGGGGTCCCATTCGCGAATGTCCAGTTTCTCTGGCTTGCCGTTCCATTCCACCAGATTGACCTCTTTGGTCCATCCTGACTGGGATGTGTCCAGCACTCCGAAGTGACGTGTAATGTTAAATGTAATGTCCTGGGTTCTGTTAATTTGTCTTGGCATTTTTCTCCTTTCCAAATTTCCCTTTGCATGTACATTTTAACACAGTTGTAATTATATGTCAATACATTTATTCCTTCGCCCGCTATTTCATAGCAGCTTTAACCTTTGCCGGAAGCATACGGCAAACATCCTCAGATACGGAGGCTATGGAAACCCTCAGACCTTTAGCCAGCGGAATCATGAATATGCCTTCCTTTTCCAGCCTTGCAGAAACTTCATCCGGATTCGGGCATGGAATGGATGCAAAAAATCCCGCATCAAAGGGAACCATCTCAAGGCCGCATTCAGCCGCCGCCTTTTCGAAAGCCCTTCCTCTTCTGAGAAGCATCTCCCTGCAGGCCTGTCTTTCCTCAAAAACTCTGGCCTTAAGCTCAGGATCGCTGTATATCTTCGACAGAATCACCTGTGGTGCTCTGGCGCAGTTGGACCATGAAGCTCTGGAGGAGAATTCACAGACGCGCTTAAACTCCTCTGCAATTTCTTTAGTCTTAGCCAGACATATTAAAGCGCCGCATCTCATTCCGTATAATGTGTAGGCCTTGGACAGGCTGTGTGATATAAGCGGCAGCACGTTCTCAGGCATTTCCTCCAGCACAGGCAGGAAACTTCTGCATTCATCTTCGTCTCCTGCGAAGTCGATGTATGCCGCATCCACAAGAAGGGTTATCTTCTTTTCGACAGGAAGCTTTTCCAGAACCGCCTTTACATTCTGCCAGTCTTCTGCTGTCAGAGAATATCCCGTCGGATTATGTGCAGGAGTGTTTAATATAATCAGAAGTCGTTCCTGCTTCTCAGTCAGACGGCATGCATGTTCCATCAGACTCTCATGATTAAACTTTCTATCGCTGTTAAAGAAAGTAAAGGTTTCAGCTTTTCTTCCCTGTTCTGCTGCGATGGTATTATATGGTGCCCAGTACCAGTCAGCTATAAGGATACTGTCGCCTTTGTCCGTATAGTTTGCCACGGCGTTTCTTATAGCGCCTGTTCCTCCCGGTGTAGCTGAAGCTTCCACAAATCCGCGCGGTACATAACCTCTCAGGGCGTCCTTCTTTACAGCTTCTCTGAACTCAGGCGTACCGGAAATAGGTGCGTACTCGGCGAATTCCTTTGGTTCCAGATTCTTAAAAACCTCACTGACGGACGATAATACCATAATATCTCCGTTGTCATCGAGTAAAACACCGAGAGTGGCGTTCACAACCTTTTCCTTTCCTTCTCTGGCTATCATCGCTTTAGCGCGATTATTTATTCCGAAAACTTTATCCTCTTTGGGAATGATGCGTCCCTGCTGTGATGCAAAAATCAATTCTTCCACGGGTTGCCTCCTTTTAAGTTTATTCATCAAATTTAATTTTTATATTTTACTATGATTATGTAATTATTACAAGCACTGTTTCGTATGAAAATCAGTTTTTTTGTTAATAATATTCTTAACTGGAGGTGAAAATATGCGTCAAGCACAACGAAAGAAAGAAAAGGACAAGGTTGCTATTGCTCTGATGTTAGCTTTTTGTGTTATCGCCCTTACTTCGATTTTTACGATTAAATCAAATATAGATAAAATCAACGGCAGCAATACAGATGTGCCTGTTTCCGAAAAGACACAGACCGATGCTCCCGGCCAGGCAGAAGAAAAGCCTGACATCTCAGACGACATCA
>CAZUFU010000054.1:0-10427 GCA_964619875.1 uncultured Oscillospiraceae bacterium | reverse complement strand
ATAATTGACGCCCTATCTTCCGATAGGTGGGTGTCCTGTTCCATACCTCTGTCTTCCCCTCCAAGGGGGCCTGACATAACGTACAGGAAACCCGGACTCCCTAAGCTCAAGTGTAGGTTCAATTATGTGTCCTTAACGAATAACCCAGGATTGATATTATTTTAGGTTAAACGCACCTTATTTATTCCTCATAAAGATCGATTGAGCAATTTGTATAAACCTTCTGAACATCATCGTTGTCCTCCAGTATCTCGATCATCTTTGCAAGTTTGGCTATATCGTGCGGGTCTGATGGTGCCGCTTCCATTGAAGGCACATATTCCACATCTGATTCGGCGATTTCATAGCCTGCTTCCATGAGCGCATGATGTACATCTGTGTATGCTGATGGGTCTGTTACTATTTCGAAGCTGTCATCATTTACAACCATATCATCAGCTCCTGCTTCAAGTGCAGCTTCAAGAAGTGAATCCTCGTCGATGGAGTCATCCTTTTCTATGAGAATTATACCCTTCCTTGAGAACATGTATGAAACACAGCCCGGAGTTCCAAGATTGCCGCCGTATTTATCAAAGGTTGATCTCACCGCAGATGTAGTTCTGTTGTTGTTGTCGGTAAGAGCCTCAACAATAACTGCAACGCCTCCTACGCCGTAGCCTTCAAAGCTCAGTTCTTCATATGATTCACCGGCCAGTTCCCCGGTTCCTTTTTTAATGGCTCTTGTAATATTATCGTTAGGCATCGAAATGGCCTTTGCCTTTTCAATTGCCAATCTTAATGTTGCATTGTACTCAGGGTCTCCGCCGGCTTTTGCTGCTACTGTGATAGCTCTTGCATATTTAGTGAACATTGCGGCTCTCTTAGAGTCCTGTGCGGCTTTTCTTCCTGCTATTGTACCGTGTCTTCCCATGGAGACACCTCCTAACTTATTTTTTATTTAACTAAGCTATTATACAATAGTACAGGGCTTATTTCAAGGTGTTTTAGCGAAAAAAATCCCCGCAAATTAATGAAGCGGGGATTTTTACTGAATCAGTTTTCCATATTTTTATGAGCCTGAGACATCATCAGTTTAATTCTGTTAAGCTGATTTACGTTACTTGCCCCGGGGTCATAGTCTATGGCTACAATATTGGCTTTAGGGAACCGTTCTCTTATTGCCTTCATCATTCCTTTTCCTGTAACATGGTTAGGCAGGCAGGCAAAAGGCTGCAGACAGGCTATGTTTGTGGCTCCGCTCTTTATGAGTTCTATCATCTCTCCTGTAAGAAGCCATCCCTCTCCGCACTGGTTGCCTATTGAAGCTATCTGCGATGCCTCCTCTGCTGTGTGCTCTATATGGGAAGGCTCGTCGAAACGCTTGCTCTCGCACAAAGCTTTTCTGAGCGGTTTCCTGAACCATTCTATGAGATCTATGCCCAGCTGGTTCACTTTATATTGCTTATAGGAGCCTGAAAGCTTCTCGTAGTTAAATTTCTTGCTGTACATTCCGTAGAGGAAGAAGTCTATTAAATCCAGTACAACGGCTTCTCCGCCTTCCTTCTCGATTATGTCAACAATGTTGTTATTGGCATCAGGATGATATTTTACAAGAATCTCTCCTACCACACCTACTCTAGGTTTTTTAATATCTTTAAGTGGCAATGCATCGTATTCAGCAACTATCTGAGGTATCAGTTTTTTGTATGTACTGAGTTTTCCGTCCTTACAGTTCTGGAAAATGGCTTTCTCGTATTTTTTCATAATTCCTTCAGCTGAACCCGGAACCTCTTCGTATGGTCTTGTAGCATAAAGGAGTCTCTGGAAAAGATCTCCGTAGACTGCCGCCATAATAAGGCGTTTGCCCATATCTATGTCTATTTTAAATCCCGGATTTGCCTCCAGACCAACCATATTGAATGATACAACAGGAATCTGTTCCATTCCAAGATCCTTGAGAGCTTTTCTAAGCAAGGCTATATAATTGCTGGCTCTGCAGCCGCCTCCTGTCTGCGACATGATAAGTGCTGTCCGGTCAAGGTCATAGTCTCCTGATTTCAGAGCGCTTATCATTTTGCCAAGAGTTACAAGGGTCGGATAGCACGCGTCGTTGTTAACATACTTCAGGCCTTCGTCTACAGCGGCTTTATCAACTGTTGGTATAACCACAGCATTGTATCCGCTCTCTCTGAAGGCAACCTCAAGATACTGGAAGTGTATAGGCGACATCTGAGGAATAAGAAGTGTATAGTTCTTCCTCATGTCTTCAGTAAAAATCTTTCTCTCAAAAGGTTTTTCACTGTGTCTGGCTTTTACACCGTTTTTTTCACGTTCTTCCATTGCGGCCTTAAGGGACCTTATTCTTATTCTGATGGCCCCCAGGTTATTGCCCTCATCAATTTTAAGGACAGTATATAGTTTGCCTGAATTCTCCAGAATTTCCTCCACTTCGTCAGTGGTTACCGCATCCACACCACATCCGAAGGAGTTAAGCTGTACCAGCTCAGCATCATCCATGGTGCCAACCACGTTGGCGGCTTTATACAATCTTGAATGATAAACCCACTGGTCCAGAACTCTTATAGGCCGCGGAAGCTCTGCATTGTTACAAATGGAGTCTTCAGATACAACGACCATGTCATAGGACAGAATCATCTTATTTATTCCGTGGTTGATTTCTGTATCAAGATGATAAGGGCGTCCGGACAGAACAATTATCTTTTTTCCATGCTCACGGGCATATTCCACAGCCCGCTTTCCTTCGGCCTCCACATCTTTCTTAAAT
The DNA here is from genome assembly GCA_964619875.1 of uncultured Oscillospiraceae bacterium. Lineage (GTDB taxonomy): Bacteria > Bacillota > Clostridia > Peptostreptococcales > Anaerovoracaceae > SUG1106. Next base: position 7,663 of record CAZUFU010000054.1, on the reverse strand, counting down.
GCAAGCTGTTCCGCTCTGGCGGCTTCCACAGCAGCCTTTACCTGTGACCGCAGTATCTTCTCTCCTCTTCTGTCAAACAGATCAAAAAGTCTGTCGGCCAGCCTCTTATCGTCATCATACGGAAGGAAATCATGAGTGAACTCCACTCCGTACTCTTCAAAAATCTCATTCATATTGTTGGCAATTACTTCAGGATAAGTTGCCACAATAGGACAGTTATAGTGGTTCTGGGCATGGGAATCCTCAATCTGCTCGTAGTTTATACAAGGATAGAATATCCACTTTTCACCCATTTCCACAAGAGTCTTGATATGACCGTGAACCAGTTTCGCAGGATAACATGCTGTATCAGAGGAAATAGTGTCCATGCCCTTTTCGTAAAGTTCTTTTGAAGACATTGGCGAAATGACTACACGATAGCCCATTTTAGTAAAGAAAGTGAACCAGAAAGGATAATCCTCATACATATTAAGGACTCTCGGTATAGCTACACTTCCCCTCGGTGCATCTTCTTCAGGCAAAGGTTCGTAGTCAAAAAGCCTGTGCAGCTTATATTCGTAAAGGTCAGGCAGATGTACCTCATTGTTCTTCTTGCCTGCTCCCTTTTCACATCTGTTCCCTGTCACATATCTTGTTCCGTCATTGAAACGTGTAATGGTCAGCATACATCTGTTTTCACACCCTGCACACCTTGCATTGCTGCTTCCCGCCTCAAAGGAAACAAGATCCTCGGCATGCAGAAGGGTTGATCTGTGACCTTCTTCCCAGTTTGCCAGGGAGTTGAGCGCACATCCATAGGCACCCATGATTCCTGCGATATCAGGTCTCACAACATCTTTTCCCAGGACTTTTTCTATGGCGCGCAGGACAGACTCATTCAGGAAAGTTCCACCCTGAACAACTATTTTTTCACCTGCGTCCTCAGGATTTCTAAGTTTAATAACCTTATAAAGAGCATTTTTTATTACAGAATATGACAGTCCTGCGGCGATATCACCAATGTCAGCTCCTTCTTTCTGAGCCTGCTTGACCATGGAGTTCATGAATACGGTACAGCGTGTGCCCAGATCTACTGGATTCTGAGAAAGCAGACCGACACGTGCAAAGTCCTCCACCTTCATATCCACCGATTTGGCGTATGTTTCAATGAATGAACCGCATCCCGAAGAGCATGCCTCGTTGAGCATAATATGATATATTGCGCCGTCCTTTATCTTCATGCACTTCATATCCTGCCCGCCGATATCAAGTATAAAGTCCACACCCGGAAGGAATTCCTCAGCGGCTTTATAGTGTGCCATGGTCTCTATAATTCCATAGTCCGCATTAAAACCTGCTTTGATAAGACCTTCCCCGTATCCTGTGACAGTTGTATTGCCGATCCAGCATCCGGAAGGCATCAGTCTGTATAATTCAGTTAAAAGCTCTCTGGTTGCTTCCAGCGGATTTCCTTCATTATTTTTGTAATATGAATATACAAGGTTTTCGTTCTTGTCGATGAGAGCAGCCTTGGTAGTGGTTGAACCTGCATCTATTCCCAGAAAAAGCGCTCCTTTGCACTCTTCTAAAGGTTTTCTCGTTATCCTGGCTTTATCGTGGCGTGCCTTGAATGTCTCATACTCCGCCTGATCTTTGAACAAAGGTTCAACTCTTTTGGTTGAGGCTGTAGCAAGCGGATCGACATTTTCAATGCGCTCCACCAGAGTGCTCAGACTTACCTCTTCGCATTTATCTGCCGTGAAAGCAGCACCCATTGCCACAAAATATTTAGAATTTTCAGGGAAAATCACTTCCTCAGGTGCAAGTTCCAGAGTTTCTATGAATCTTTTTCTCAGTTCTGACATATATGTAAGAGGACCTCCGAGGAAAGCTACGTTTCCCTTAATCCTGTGTCCGCAGGCAAGTCCGCTTATAGTCTGATTTACCACAGCCTGAAAGATTGAAGCTGCAAGGTTCTCTATTGGAGCGCCTTCATTTATCAGCGGCTGTATATCTGTTTTTGCAAATACGCCGCAACGGGCAGCTATAGGATATATTATGGTATAGTCCTTTGCCGCTTCATTGAGACCATCCGCATCTGTATTGAGCAGAATAGCCATCTGATCTATAAATGCCCCTGTTCCTCCTGCACAGGTTCCGTTCATTCTCTGTTCCACGGTGCTTCCGAAAAAGGTAATCTTGGCATCTTCGCCGCCCAGCTCAATTACAACATCCGTCTGAGGTATGAGTTTCTGAACAGCCAGAGAGCAGGTAACAACCTCCTGCTCAAATTTAGCTTTAACGGTATCTGCAAGTGCCAGTCCTCCCGAACCGGTAATGACAACCTTTACCTTCATGTCCCCTTTTTCTTTCACAAGCTCATTCAGAAGCTGGCTCACCTTGCTGAATACGCTTGACATATGTCTTTCATATCTCTGATATATTATTTTATCATTTTCATCAATCAGAATCAGCTTTACAGTAGTTGATCCCACATCAATTCCAAGTCTCATCAATTACCTCTTTTTGTACAAAATTTGTTTAATTACTAATGCTTTATTTTAACACTAATATGTGATGTTTTGTAGAAAACATGGGGTTAAAATATTGTTAAGGTTATTGCGCATTGCTATTTTAACTGTTATAATCCTACACATGAAAAGCATTATAAAAAAACGAACATGGAAAGCCATCTACAGGCTTCTTGACCGAGTTTCACCCATAGACGGAGACTGCGGCATGCTCTGCGGTGCAATCTGCTGCACCTGCGGTGAAACAGATGATGAATTGGGTATATATCTTTACCCCGGCGAACATAAAATTCATAATAAAAAAGACGGATGGCTTGAATGGAAGGCAGAACCTGCAGAGGACTACGATTTTCCTGAAAGCTGGTCAGGCCCGGTATATTTTGTCAAATGTCAAACTCCGCCTGTTTGCCCTCGCAGTATGAGACCATTTCAATGCCGTACCTATCCCCTGGCGCCATATATATGCGAGGATGGTATCCTGGAAATGGTCTATAATGATGAAGAACTGCCCTATTCATGTCCGCTTATCGAGGATGGGATACCCCTTAACGACGATTTTGTCAAAGCTACCTATACAGTTTGGTCACATCTCATACGTGACCCTCTTATCTATGACCTTGTTGAGATGGATTCCAGAGCCAGAGACGAAGAAGACACCGATTGACGTACCGGTGTCTTTTTTATCATTATTGTTCTGCTGGCTCCCAGCTGAAGTTGTCTATCAGTCTTGTCTTGCCGATGTAAACAGCCATTGCTACAAGCACAGGTCTGTCGATTTCATCAACAGGTTCCATGGTTAAAGCATCAACAGCCGAAACATAGTCGATTTTAGCCAAAGGCTCTTCATTAATAACTGCAGTCATTTCTCCAATGAGTTTCTCGGATTTCATGCCTTTTTTGATGATTTCCTGCCCCTTTGCCACACTTCTGGACAAACAGAGAGCTGCTTTTCTTTCTTCTCCATTCAGATAAGTGTTTCTGGAGGATTTAGCTAATCCGTCTTCCTCCCGTACTATAGGACATCCTACGATTTCTATATCGAAGTTAAGGTCTTTTACCATCTTCTTTATGATAGCAAGCTGCTGAGCATCCTTCTGACCGAAGTAAGCTCTGTCAGGTGTTATGATGTTAAAAAGCTTTGAAACCACTGTGCAGACGCCTCTGAAATGTATAGGGCGGGTTTTGCCGCAGAGGTTGTCCGAAAGCTTTTCTATGGATACGTAGGCACATGGATTATCATACATATCCTCCGGTTCCGGATGGAAAATCAGGTCTGCACCTATGCTTTCACATAAAGCCGAATCTCTTTCAAAATCCCTCGGATATGCTTCCAGGTCCTCATTAGGTCCGAACTGTGTAGGATTGACGAATACTGATACTGCAACTCTGTCGTTTTCCTCTCTGGCCTTTTTTATAAGGCTTGCATGTCCTTCATGAAGAAAACCCATGGTAGGCACCAGTCCAACTGTCAGACCCTGCCTTTTCCATTCTTTAACTATATCTCTTGTTTCCTTAACTGTTTTTGTTACCTGCATTTCTTATACCTCTTTTCTCTATCGGGCTTTACATATCTTCAAGTCTGCCGTGTTTTTCGTAGTTCGTTACACGGTTTACCATGTTATTATCATCAACAAACACAACGGATGGCCTGTGTAAAGCAGCCTCTTCAGGAGTAAACTGCCCATAAGCCATTATGATAATTTTATCTCCTACGCTAACGCATCTTGCTGCCGCTCCGTTTAAACATATCATTCCGCTTCCTGCTTCGCCTGCAATAGTGTAGGTTTCGAAACGATTCCCGTTATTTATATCAACTATCTGTACTTTTTCATATTCCAGAATACCTGATTTTTTTAGAAGCTCCTCATCAACTGTGATGCTGCCTACATAGTCCAGCTCAGCCTGTGTTACGGTTGCCCTGTGAATTTTTCCTTTAAGCATTTCGAGTGTCATTTTGAATTTCCCTTTCTTAATGAATAAAAAAAGCCTTCCAAGCTCTGGGCTCAGAAGGCGGGTTTTTGCATTACAAGAAAATCGCACACTGAATGTAATCAGTGCACATATGCTTTTACTCTTTTTCTGAGTCTCACTTCCGAAGAATATAAGCTCAGTTCGTAATTATAGCACCGCAGAATGCAAATTTCAACTATAGATTTGATATTTCTTTTTTATAAAGTCTTCTCATCATAACAGCGCTGTATGTCAGGCCGATAATTTCTGCCAGTGGGAAAGATGCCCACGAAAGTGTAACGCCTCCTATTCTGATAAGAATGTATGCCAGAGGCAGAATTCCTACCAGCTGTCTAAGCAATGATGCAAAAAGGCTGAGCATTCCATGCCCTGTAGCCTGAAACATAGTTGATGAGATTATGCCGAAAGCTGCCGGAAGAAAGCATATGCTTATAATTCTAAGAGCAGGTATACCGATTCTCAGCATTTCTTGCGATGCATCGAACATTTTGAGCAATTCAGCAGGAAAAATCTGAAATATCAGAAGGCCCAGTCCCATAACAAGCAGTGCAAGTTTAAGCCCTTCCTTATATGTGTCCATAAGTCTCTTTTTATCCCTGGCTCCGTAATTATAGCCCATAATCGGCATTGCTCCCTGATTAAGTCCGAAAACAGGCATAAAAACGAATGACTGTACTTTAAAATAAATGCCTAGTACGGCCACAGCCGTTGTAGAGTAAGCCACCAGAATCATATTGTAAAGAATAAGCATCAGAGATCCTATGGACTGCATGATGATAGAAGGCAGACCTACCTTGTATATATCAAGCACAACCTTCCAGTTTATCCTGAAATTTTTAATTTTAACTTCAACGAGATGTTCTCCCTTTACCATTATGCATACACCTACAAGCATTCCGCACATCTGTCCGGAAACAGTTGCAATAGCAGCGCCTGCCACTCCCAGCGCCGGCATGCCTAAAAGCCCGAAAATAAGGATAGGGTCAAGGGCAATATTGACAACAGCACCGGTCAGTCCGCATATCATAGGTGCAATCATATTACCTGTGGATTGAAGTATTTTCTCAATAACTACCTGTACATTGAGGAAAAACGAGCCTATACAAACTATCATCATGTAAGTCCTGGCTGCTTCAAAAATAAATGTTCCCTTTTCAGCATATGAGCCTACGAAAGGTGCTGTCACAAACAAACCTACTAAAAAAAACATCAGATAATTTATCAAACCGATTCTGATACCTGTAGATGCTGCCTGGTCTGCCTCATCCTGACGTCCCGCCCCCAGTCTTCTCGATATGAGAGAATTTATGCCTACGCCGCTACCGACAGAGAGAGCTATTATCAGCATCTGTATAGGATTTACAATGGAAACAGCTGTCAACGCATCTTCGCTTATCTGTGCGACAAATATGCTGTCTACCACATTATAAAGTGCATTTATGGTCATTGAAAGAACTGCAGGCCATGCCATGCTCACCAGAAGCTTACGTACAGGCATGGTGCCCATCTTGTTTTCTGTTTTTATTTCAGGTGTGTTATTTTCCATAATATATCTTATTGCCTTTCCGGTTTATTTCGCGAATTCATTCATTATAACGCAGAAAAAAATATATTTCAATATTTTGTTTACAAATCCACGATTTATGATATTATAAAAGTTATGGCAAAAAAGAATTTATATTGATATAAGGAGAATTTATGACAACCAGATTAGAGGAAATACAAGCACGAAGAATTTTCGGCATCATATCCCATCCGGACGCAGGCAAAACCACTCTGACAGAAAAGCTCCTGCTCCACGGCGGTGCAATCCGTGAAGCCGGTACTGTCAAGGCGAGAAGGAACAGCAAGTTTGCAACCTCAGACTGGATGGAAATCGAAAAGCAGAGAGGAATTTCCGTTACCTCATCTGTTATGCAGTTTGATTATGCCGGCAAGGTTATCTCGATTATGGACACACCGGGGCATAACGATTTCGGTGAAGATACCTACAGAATTCTTACGTCAGTGGACAGCGCAGTAATGGTCATAGACGGTGCCAAGGGTATTGAAGCACAGACCAAAAAGCTTTTTAAAGTATGCTCCATGCGAGGCATTCCTATCTTCACCTTCATAAACAAGCTTGACAGGGAAACAAGAGAACCTTTTGATCTGGTTCAGGAGCTGGAAGATGTGCTGGGATTACCTTCAGTACCTGTTACATGGCCTATCGGCAACGGTCTTAACTTTGAAGGCATTTATGACCTACTAAAAAACGAAGTTCATTTATATAAAGCAGGAAAAATAATTCAGCTTGGAGACGACGGAGTATTCGGTCCTGAACTTGAGAATGAGGTGGCAGGATATAATCTTTCTGCCCTTCGCGATGAGATAGAGCTTATCCAGGGTGCAGGCAACGAATTCGATATGGAGCTCATATCACGAGGGAAGCTTTCCCCTGTGTTCTTCGGGTCTGCCCTTGCAGACTTCGGTACAATACCTTTCCTCAATCATTTCCTGGATATGTCACCTGCTCCCGGTCCTCGCAAGACTACAACCGGAGAAGTCAATCCTACTGATGATTTCTTCAGCGGTTTTATTTTCAAGATTCAGGCCAACATGAATCCGGCTCACAGAGACAGGCTGGCCTTTCTCCGTATTTGTTCAGGAACATTTGAGCGCGGTATGAGCGTGAAGCTTTCAAGAACAGGCAAAGAGATGAAGCTTGCCCAATCCACAATGCTCATGGCAAACGAGCGTGAAACAGTGGATACTGCCATTGCAGGTGATATCATAGGAATATACGATACAGGGAATTACCAGATAGGTGACACCCTTACAACAACTAAGGAACCTCTTTTCTTCGAGCCCCTTCCCACCTTCCCGCCTGAGTTATTCGCACTGGTAACACCTAAGAACACTATGAAAGCAAAGCAGTTCCAGAAGGGTGTAGATCAGCTTGCCCAGGAAGGAGCAATTCAGGTTTACAGAAACCAGTATAACGAGGTTGTTATCGGCGCTGTCGGTCAGCTCCAGTTTGAAGTTTTCGAATACAGGCTAAAAAACGAGTATAACGCGGAAATACGCATGGACAGACTTGATTTCAGTGTAGCACGCTGGGTGGAAACAGACAACCTTGAGAAAGTCAAGGATGTGCTTGATTCCAGAACCATGCTGGTATTTGACCACTTCGAAAGACCTAT
>CAZUFU010000053.1:0-10544 GCA_964619875.1 uncultured Oscillospiraceae bacterium | reverse complement strand
AAGACAGAGGTATGGAACAGGACACCCACCTATCGGAAGATAGGGCGTCAATTATTTCCTTGACGGTAATTTGGGATTTTTTATTATAAGCATTGCAAAAATATAATAAAAGTGTCAGAGGAAAAATTATGAATCATTTAAAACCGGCCGAGACTCTGGAGGTCGTTATGAAGGCTTCCGAAATTAAGGCCAGTATGCCCCTTGGAAAGATGATTATTTTCGGCATTTTTGCCGGGGTATACATAGCATTTGCAGGGGCGGGAGCCAATATGGCCTCATTTAATCTGCTTGCATATCCGGAAACCTTCGGACTGGGGAAAATTCTTTCAGGAACAATTTTTTCTGTAGGACTCATGCTCGTGGTTCTCGGAGGAGCAGAACTGTTTACCGGAAATACAACCATGGCTGCGGCGGTAATTGACAGACGTATAAAAGTATCATCAATGCTGAAAAACTGGATAATCGTTTATTTTTGTAATTTTATAGGCGGTGTCCTGGTTGCATTTATGGTATATTATACAGGAGCGTTCAACACAGGAGAGGGCATGCTTGGCGCTGTGACTGTAAAAATAGCTGCAGGAAAGGTTAATATGACATTCGGAGCGGCTCTTGTCAGCGGCATCATGTGCAATTGGCTTGTATGCATGGCAGTATGGCTGTCTTCAGGAGCTCAGACTACCGTAGGAAAGATTTTTTCAATCTTTTTTCCTATATGGCTTTTCGTGACAGCTGGATTTGAACATTCCGTTGCAAACATGTTCTTTATTCCGGCCGGGATTTTAGCCGGAGGAAATGAGGTCTTTGCTGTTCTTTCCGGAATGAGCAGTGATGCTCTTTCCAATCTGACATGGACAGGTATGATGATAAACAATCTGCTGCCTGTGACCATAGGTAATATTATCGGCGGGGCGATATGCGTGGCTTCCGGCTATTATGCAGCACTTAAATTTGATAAATAAATCTTAACAATACACTTGACAGAGGTAAATGAAATGAACGAAAAACAACTTACGGTGCGCGGACTGATTATCGGTGCTGTCGGCAGTATCATATTGACAATGAGTTCTATGTTTATAGCATTGAAGCTCAGCTCACTGCCATGGCCTATCATGTTCGTTGTTCTTGTTTCAATGTTTGTGCTTAAGCTGATGGGCAATACCAACCTTCAGGAAATAAATGTGACTCAGACTGCAATGTCTGCAGGGGCCATGGTTGCCGGAGGATTGGCATTTACCATTCCGGGTATCTGGATGCTTAATCCTGACACTGAGCTTTCAATTCCGGTCCTTCTTGCCGTTACATTGGGCGGAGTTATTCTGGGACTGATATTTACTGCTCTTTTCAGAAAGTATTTCATCGAAACAAAAAATCTTCCTTATGCCATGGGACAGGCTGCAGCTGCGACACTTGAGGTAGGAGATAACGATAAAAAGAAAGCGGGGCTTCTGTTTATTTCCATGGGAATTGCAGGAGTGTTTACTGCCTTAAGAGACTGGTTCGCCAAGATACCGGCAACGTTTCTGAGCACAAAAATGATCACGAGTTACGGTTCATATGCGGGTATATGGTTTTCACCTATGCTTATTTCCATAGGATACATAATCGGGCCTGTAGTAATAGGTGTATGGTTCCTGGGTGCCCTCATAGGGGACTTTGGAGTTCTCATGGGCGGAGTTGAACTTGGTTTCTGGGATTATGCTGAGGCAGCAAATATTAAATCTTCACTTGGAATCGGTCTAATGGTAGGAACCGGGATAGGAATACTGATAAAAGGAATTATACCTAAGGCAAAGGATATCTTTGGTTCCATGTTTATAAAGGACAGACTGGGTGATAATTTTATAAACATGAGATGGGCACCTTTCGTCATGATAATACTTGCAGCTGTATTCACCTTTGTAACAGATATGGGTATAGTTGCTTCAGTGGTAACTATCATCGGAGCATGGCTGGCTACTTCAATGTCGGCACAGTGTGTAGGTCAGTCAGGGATAAATCCTATGGAGATATTCGGCATCATAGTTCTCCTGGCAGCTAAAGCAGTTTCAAATATAGGTGAAATAGAAGCTTTCTATGTGGCTGCTGTTGTTGCAATCGCATGCGGACTTGTGGGAGATGTTATGAACGATTTCAAGGCAGGGCAGATACTTGGAAGCAACCCGAAGGCTCAGTGGCTGGCAGAGGTTGTCGGTGCGCTCATCGGAGGGGTTGTTTCAGTAGTTATACTTGCTGTTATTCTTAAAGCTTACGGAGGAGAGGCCTTCGGAGGAGAAATGTTCCCGGCGGCTCAGGCTTCAGCGGTTGCTGCTATGGTAGGAGGCATTTCACATATGCCGGCATTCATTATCGGCCTGGTTGCTGCGGTGCTTCTTTACTGCGTAAACTTCCCTGTTATTACACTCGGTCTGGGCGTATATCTGCCGTTCTATCTGTCGGCTACAGCTTTCGTCGGCGGAGTTATCAGATTCGCGGTTGACAAGCTTGCGCCTCAGTTTGAAGAAGAAGGAAAAGGAACAATTATTGCATCAGGTCTGCTGGGCGGAGAGTCCATAGTAGGCGTAATAATTGCAATCATAATGGCGGTACAGATCATCGCCGGATAAGCATGAAAATGCAAAGGGAGATTTTTCATGAGTGAAAGAATTGTCATTATAGACGGAAACAGCTTAATAAACAGAGCCTACTATGCTATGCAGAGACCTATGATTACCAGGGAGGGAATATATACTCAGGGAATTTACGGTTTTCTCAACATGCTTAACAAGATCAGAGAAGACTATTCTCCGGAATACCTGACTGTGGCCTTTGATCTTAAAGCACCTACATTCAGACATCTTGAGTACAAGGATTATAAGGCGGGCAGAAAGCCTATGCCTCCTGAACTTGCCATGCAGATGCCTGTTCTGAAGGATGTACTGGGGGCCATGAACATCCCGATTCTTGAACTTGAGGGCTTCGAGGCAGACGATATTATAGGAACAGTGGCAAGACTGGGAGAGGAAAAGGGGCTGGAGCCTCTTATAGTTACAGGCGACAAGGATGCTCTTCAACTGGCTACTGACAAGACGAAGGTTCTTATTACCAAAAAAGGTGTGACCGATTTTGAACTCTTTGACCATGACAAAATGCTCGAAAGATATAATCTCACTCCAACCCAGTTCATAGACCTTAAGGGCCTAATGGGGGATTCTTCGGATAACATTCCAGGGATACCGGGAGTGGGAGAGAAAACAGGAATAAAACTCCTTGAGCAGTTTGGTTCCATAGAAAATATGCTCGCCAATACAGAGAAGATTTCAAGGGAAAGTCTGCGAACTAAGGTTGAAGAAAACGCACAGCTTGCAGTAATGAGCAAGCAACTCGCTACCATAAACAGATTCGTACCTATAGATTTTGAATTTGAAAGTCTGAGAGAGGAAGAGCCTGATTATGACAAACTTATAGAATTATATCAGAAACTGGAATTCAACAGCTTCTTAAAACGATTGAAAATGCCTGCTGCTGCAGAATCTCAGGCTGAAATTTATGATGAGGAAAAGGCAGTCAAGAAAGTTATAATCGATCCGGAACAGTTGTCAGGCCTTAACAAGCTGTCTGGAAAAGAAGTTTTCATTAAGGTATTCGGTGATTATAGCCATGTTAAAAAGCCGGAAATACAAGGCATTTTTCTGATGAATGAAAATAATGCGTTTTTTGTGGACTGCAGCAGGATCAAACCTGAGGAAGCAGCAGAATATCTGGATAAACTGGAGCTTTCTTTTATGGGTCATGATATCAAGGATGATATTTTCTCTTTGATGTGTTCAGGTATGACTCATTTTGAAATATCATATGATACAGCAATTGCAGAATATGTTCTTGATGTTTCAAGAAACAAATATGATTTAAAGACTCTGGCGCTGGAAAAGCTTCATAAGGCATTGCCTGATGAAGATGAATTTCTTTCAGGAAACGGTCAGATGGACATGTTCTCGGATAACGGAGCTGCTTTTGCAGACTATGGTGCGATGCTGTCCGGAATTACGGCAGGTATAAGAGCATCTCAGGAACCTGAAATAAAAGAAAAAGGACTTTCAAAGGTTCTGTATGATGTGGAACTGCCGCTTATTGAGGTGCTTGCTTCTATGGAGGTAAGGGGAGTCAGGGCTGATCGTGACTTTATTAACAGCTTCGGCGGTCAGCTGAAAGAAAAAATTCAGTTTCTGGAACTGAAAATTTATGATCTCGCAGGGACCAGCTTTAATATTAATTCTCCTGTACAGCTGGGAGAAATACTATTTGAAAAACTTCAGCTGCCATCAGGCAAAAAGACAAAGCGCGGATACAGCACCAGTGCTGATATTCTGGAAAAAATCAAAGATAAACATCCGATAGTTCCGGCTGTTCTTGAATACAGAAATCTAACAAAGCTTAACTCCACTTATGTGGAGGGACTGAAACCTTTAATTGCACCTGACGGCAGGATACATGCACATTTCCAGCAGACAGTTACGGCTACAGGAAGAATTAGCTGTACTGAGCCTAATCTGCAGAACATTCCAATCAGACAGGAACTGGGAAGAAAGCTCAGAAGCGCCTTTGAAGCAGAGGAAGGATATACTCTGGTCGGCGCAGATTACTCGCAGATAGAGTTGAGAGTTCTGGCACATCTTTCTCAGGATGAAAACCTAATTGATGCTTTTAACAACGGAGAAGACATTCATAGAAGAACTGCATCAAGAGTGCTTGGAATCCCTGCGGAACAGATAACCACAGCGGACCGGAGCAGGGCAAAAGCAGTAAATTTCGGTGTGATTTACGGTATGAGCGGATTTGGACTCAGTGAGGAGCTGAACATTACACGTAAAGAGGCCGAAGAATATATAAACGAATATTTTAAAAAGCATGAAAAGGTAAAGGCGTACATGGACAGTCAGATTGCCAGTGCTAAAGCTACAGGATACTCTGAGACCATTTTGGGAAGAAAGCGTGATATACATGAAATAACTGCCTCTGCCTATATGGTCAGACAGCTGGGAGAAAGACTTGCGATGAACAGCCCTATTCAAGGCAGTGCTGCTGATATTATAAAGCTGGCTATGCTGAAGGTTTATAAAGAGCTTAAGGAGAAGCACCCTGAGGCGAGATTGATTCTGCAGGTTCACGATGAATTGATCATTGAGACTCCTGACAGTGAAATGGAAGCTATAAAGGAACTGCTTGTAAGGAATATGGAAAGTGCCATGAATCTATCCGTGAAGCTGGCAGCAGAAGTAAATACAGGACACACATGGTACGACCTTAAATAACTGCAGATAAGAGGTCTGAAGAATGAAAGTGATTGGACTTACAGGCGGTACGGGCTCAGGAAAATCTACCGTTGCCGCTTATCTTGAAAAAAAGGGATGCATTATTATTGATGCAGATAAAATTTCTCGCGAGCTTACAAAACCGGGAGGAGAAGCGCTTGAACCTATACGCAGAAGGTTTGGCGATGATGTTTTTTTTGAAGATGGCAGTCTGGACAGAAAGAAGCTTGGGGGAATTGTATTCAACGATAACGCGAAGCTTAGAAGCCTTGAAGAAATCACTACAGATATAGTAATAAAAAAAACTCTGGAAAAGGTTGAACAACTTAAAAATAAGGGCTTTGACGGTACAGTGGTTCTTGATGCGCCGCTTCTGTTTGAGTGCGGAATGAAGGATTGTACCGATGAAAACTGGCTGGTGACATGTGATCTGGAGAACAGAATACAAAGACTGATAGATAGAGATGGTATCAGCCGTCAGAATATTTTGGACAGAATAGCAAACCAGCTTAGCGATGAGCAGAAACGAATGATGGCGGATCGTGTAATAGAAAATTCCGGCAGTCTGTCGGAACTGTACAGTCGCATTGACAGATTTATCGAAAGGGCAGAAGATGAAGAAGATTGAAGGCGGCAGAGCGGCACATATTTTAAAAAAATATTGGGCATGGATATTTGCACTGGTTCTTGTAATTGCAGTTGCATTATCCAGTGTGGAAATTTACAAAGAAGAGGTTCTCAATATTGACCCGGATATAGAATATGAAGAACAGAAGACACTCTATCTATCTTCAGAGGAAATAGATAGTCTAAACCCTGTAATTTCACAGAGCGAGGATGTGTACTGCCTTTCCAAGCTGATTTACAGCAGTTTGTTTACCTTTGATGAAAATTTAAGTATAATTCCTGATCTGGCATCTGAATATAGCATTAATACAGACAGAGCATATATCGAAATTACCCTCAGGAAAGGCGTCAAATGGCATGATGGTAAAACATTCAAGGCTGCAGATGTGGTATTTACTATAAATACTATGAGAGCGGCAGGAACATCGTGTCCATATTACGATAAGATTAAAAAAATCAACTCAGTATATGCCAAAAGCAGCAGTGTAGTTGTGATTTATTTCAATAACAATTACAACTGCTCCCTTGATGATCTTACATTCCCCATTGTACCTTCATCGCAGTATAGCAGTGCAGGGACATTTGCTGCTGCCAGGGACGGATTTAGACCAGTCGGTACAGGACAGTACGAATATAAATCCTACAGCAAAAAGAAACAGCTCAGGCTTGTACCAAACGAGAATTATTACGATATAAAGGCTGAAAAAAATATAACCGTTACGCTTTTGCCTGAGCGCAGCCTGGCCTCTAACATGATGGAAATAAACAGTGTAAGCTGTTATGTTGATTCCTCTTCAAACCGCAAGTCTATAGCTGTTGACCGAGGATACAAAATATATGATATTCCGTCTTCAAATGTTGAATTTGTCGTATTCAATACTGAAAGCAGGTACCTTAACAGTAAAGAAATGAGACATGCTGTTGCATATGCTGTGGATACAGAGTCGATTCTTGAAAAAGCATACATGGGTGACGGTATTCTCACCGATACAATTTATTACCCTAATTTTCTTGGGATAAAAGATACCCTTGAAGAATATAGCCATGATGTTTCAAAAGCTGAAGAGATACTCTCAAGGCTTGGCTTCACAGATAGAAACAGCGATGGATTTAAGGAAGACAATCGTGGTGATAGTTTTTCACTGAGAATTCTCGTAAATAAAAGCAATGCAACCAGAAATGCTGCAGCCGTACTTATAAAAAAGAACCTCGATACTGCAGGCATTGATTCTGAAATTATATCACTTCCGAAATCGGAGTATTTAAAGGCAATAAAAAACAAAGAATTTGATATTCTTATCACAGGATACACAATAGAAGAAAGCTACGATTTGAGAAGTTTATTTAATGGAAAGAGCGAATGGGGATATTATAACTACGATCTTTTTATGAAGGCCAGAGAGCTGGAACGTCTGTATACTCCGCAGGAGTACAGTGAAAAATATTCTCAGCTTAAGGAGGCGATGCTTGATCAGCTGCCATATATGCCACTTTGCTACAAGAAGATGAGTCTTATAGGCATAGGCACATTTGAAGCAGAGTCGCTGCCTATGTTTAATAATATATACAAGAATTGCAGCACATGGACGTGGAGCATCATTAAAGAAAAAAATAATGGTGACAAAGAGTAAAAATCCATTGAAAAACCAATTCTATTATGCTATTATGGTAATGTTATATGTGACATTTATGCCGGCGTGATGGAATTGGCAGACGTGCGGGACTCAAAATCCCGTGGTGGCGACACCGTATGGGTTCGACCCCCATCGCCGGCACCATTTGATAATGAATCAAATCACACTTGAGAGGAGACAAAAATATGCAAGCATTAATTCAACTGAGTCCTTTAATTATTCTAATCGTGATTATGTATTTCTTCATGATCAGACCTCAGAAGAAAAAGGATAAACAGATTCAGGAAATGAGGAAGAGCCTGCAGGTTGGTGATGAAATCGTTACAATCGGCGGTATCTGTGGTAAGATTGTAAAGACTAAAGAAGATTCTTTCATAATCCAGGTTGGAGCAGACAAGGTTAAGTTTGAAATGATGAGATGGGCAGTTTCATCTGTCACTAAGGCTTCCCCTAGACGTGATGTTGTTGACGATGTAAAGGAAGAGGAACCTAAGAAGATTATGCCAAAGAGACTTAGAAAGTCATCGGAGGTTGAAGAAGCAGAAGCTCAGGAGGTAAAAGAAGCTCCTGCAGCAGAAAACCCTGAAACACCTGCAGAAGAGTAATGAATATTATACGGCCCTTGGAGCATTTAGCATCCGGGGCTTTTTTCTTTATTCAAAATGACTCAATCCTAAAAAATCCTTTAAAAAATGTTGAAAAATAAAGGATTTCTCTTGTATAAGAACCCAAAAAGTAGTACAATGAAATGTAAAATAAAATGCCGAATTATGTGCATTATTAGAATTTTTAATGAGAGGTTTTAGAAAGATGAATGTAAATGTTAAACGTGGACTGGCCGTTCTGGTAATCATTGCCCTTGTGTTCGGCTGGTTTGTGACTCTCTTTGGTATCGGAGGAGTCGATTCAGTAAAAGACGCGCTAAAGTACGGCCTGGACATCAACGGCGGTGTCTATGTGGTAATGGAGGCTCAGACAGATGCAACAGGAGAAGAACTTGCTGAGCTTATGGACCAGACAAGAGCTGTACTGGACAATCGTGTAAACCAGATGGGTGTAGCTGAATCATCGGTAACCATTGAGGGGGATAAGAGACTTAGAGTGGAGATACCGGGTGTAGATAATGCTGATGAGGCAATTGAAGCCATTGGCAGAACTGCCAAACTCACCTTTATTCTTGCAGACGGAACTATCGTTGTAGACGGAAGTAATGTAAAGGATGCACAGATTGCTACAGATGGAAGCTATTACAAAATCCTTCTCGAGTTTGACAGCGAAGGAGCCGGTCTTTTCGAAGAAGGAACAAGGAAGGCATTAAGCGGTGAGGTTACATCAGTTATAGATGGTGTTTCAGGCAATCAGATTGCAATTGTATTAGACAATGAGATAATTACACACCCTAATGTACAGAGTGTAATCAGCGGCGGCAATTGCGAAATCTCCGGCAATTACTCCAAGGAAGAAGCATCAACCACTGCTGCTTTAATCCGCGGTGGAGCTCTTCCTGTAGAACTGGTCGAAATCCAGTCATCAGTACAGACTGCAACTATCGGCGCGGATGCCCTGGATAAGTCCATCGTTGCAGGTGCAATCGGTCTTGCTATAGTATTCGTATTAATGCTTGTGTTCTACGGAATGCTTGGACTGATAGCCGATGTAGCATTACTTCTCTATGTAGTGCTGTTCCTGTGGTCAATGGTTGGAATGGGAGTAGTTCTCACATTACCTGGAATAGCTGCACTGATACTTTCAATAGGTATGGCAGTTGACGCAAACGTAATTATCTTTGCAAGAATAAAGGAAGAAATCGCTGCAGGAAAATCCATCAGAGTTGCTGTAGATGCAGGATTTAAGAACGCACTTACTACAGTTCTTGATGCACAGATCACTACACTGATTGCAGCAGTTGTACTGTTCGAAGTTGGTACTACATCTGTTAAGGGATTTGCTCTTACACTGATGATTGGTATTGTGTTCAGCATTTTCACAGCAGTAGTAATAACTCAGCTGTTTATTTCACTCCTTGCTTCAAGCAAGAAATTCGCTAAAAATAAATATTTCGGTGTGAACGAAGACGGTTCACCTAAGCAGCTGCTTAATAAGACTTTCTCATTTATTAAACATAGAAAAGTTTATTACATTGTCAGCGTATCTATAATCGTTATCGGCCTCGTATTTATGATGATCGGCGGCATGAACTACGGTATTGACTTTACAGGCGGTACCAACATTCAGGTCGAAATGGGCAAGCAGGTTGACATCAGCGAAGTAGAAGATACTCTGAAAGAGTATGACCTTGATCCGACAATAATTTATGCAGGTGAAGGCAATACTCAGATAGTAATAAAGACAATCAAGTCACTTGAAAACGCAGAGAGATCCGAGATAATAGAAACGCTGGGAGCAAAATACGGTGTTACACAGGATGACGTACTGGCATCTGAACAGTTCGGTCCTTCTGTAGGTGATGAGCTTAAAGCAAATGCTGTAAAGGCTGTTATTATAGCTGCTATCGGTATGCTTATATATATTATTTTCAGATTTAAATCATGGAAATACGGACTTTCAGCTGTTATTGGCGTTGCTCATGACGTACTTATGGTAATCGCATTTTATGCAATATTCGGATTTACAGTAAACAATCCGTTCATTGCAGCTATTTTGACTCTGGTTGGATACTCCATCAACGATACAATCGTAATATTTGACAGAATCAGAGAAAACAAGCGTATTTATAACAAGGATAACAACGAGACTAATATTGACCGAAGCCTTAACCAGACCCTAAACAGAACCATTATGACATCAATGACTACTCTGGTTGTTATGATCCCGCTGTGTATTATGGTATCGGCTTCAATAAGAGAATTCATCATTCCACTTATGGTAGGTGTAATAGTAGGATGCATGTCATCAATATTCGTATGCAGCCCGCTGTACTACGACCTTTGCAGAAATGAAGAGACAACCAAGTATATGAGAGCGACAGCTAAGA
>CAZUFU010000052.1:0-10566 GCA_964619875.1 uncultured Oscillospiraceae bacterium | reverse complement strand
TAGCTGCACCCATCCATACAATGTCGTGATTTCCCCACTGGAAGTCCACATCATGGTAGTCCATCAGATAATCCATGATTTCGTCAGGGTGAGCCCCTCTGTCAAATATATCTCCGATGATATGGAGCTTGTCAACTGCCAGCCTGCTTATCGCCTCCGTCAGCTGAATGATGTACTCCTCAGCCACTCCGCACTCAACAACAGAATTGATAATCTGGCTGTAGTAGTTGGCTCTGTTGGCATCGTCATCTGCATGAAGAAGCTCATCCATGCTGTAGTCCATGTACTTAGGCAGTCTGTTGCGGACTCTGGAGCGTGTGTACTTGGTCGATACAGACTTGCAAATCGTAATTAAACGATAAATAGCGGTTGCACACCAGTCGTCGAAGTTTTTCTCGCTTTTCTTTCTGCGGGCGATTTCAGCCTCTGCATTGTAAATCAGCGCCGCCAGATCATCTCTGTCCTTCTCGCTGAGCACTGAACCGTAGTGCTCATCTATCTTGGCCTTAATGGTACCTGACGCGCTCTTAAGCATATGAATAAAGGCCTCATGCTCTCCGTGCAGGTCACTGAGGAAATACTCGGTTCCCTTCGGCAGAGCTAAAATGGCCTTAAGATTGATGATTTCCGCCGACGCAGCCATAATGTTTGGGTAGTCCTTGGAAAGCCTGTTTAAATACTTTAAGTCTGACATTTTTCTTCTCCTTATATAATTGCTCTCGCACTTATATATTACAATGCCCCGTCTTTAAAATCAATAAATTTCTGTCCCTGAATAGTAGTGTTTCAGTATTTCCTTATAGTCAGCACCTTCCCTGGCCATTCCGTCAGCGCCGTACTGACTCATCCCTACGCCATGTCCCGAACCGTTGGATACGAAAACTATTTTAGTATTGGCATCGCTTGAACCCCGCCAGCCCGTTCCTTCTTTAAAGCTTATTGTAAAAAGCGTTGAACTCAGTCCCAGGGCAGAACGCACCTCCGTACCCTTAAGCGTCCCGTCCCCTATCTTCATTTTATCCACACGGCCTCCCGCCGTTCTGGAAAGAATCTTTATGCTTCCGGCATCTATGTTTCCGAAGTCTTTATCAGGAAAGGCCTTTCGGATCTTCGATGCAAACTCCTTAACCGTCAGCACCGTTTCCTCATCCCTGTGGGTGGCCTTTTCCTCGTAAGGGCTGGATACACTGATGAGATATGGCACAGCACTTACAAACACGTCCTCCGAGTTTTCTGTTTGACCGCCGCTTGATGAAAAGAAAAGAGGCTGAAGTACCAGCTCTCCGTCGTAGTAAAGCAGTTCTCCCTCTGTAGCCCTGCAGGCCTTCTTCACCTTTTTCCAGCCATCGTTTTCCCATCCGTCCGGATGGCATTTTATGAGCTCATCTTCAGTCTTATACACCTGGCAGTGGGTTGAATCGCATATAGGCGATTTAGTTTCTATTTTTGCCATTGCAAAGGTTCTGGCCGCCACCGATTGAGCTTTGAGAGCTTCTTCTTCAAAGTTGGCCGGCATCTCACTTGCAACCACACAGGCCACATATTCTTCAAAATTCACCTTAACCTTTTTCCCTGAGTCGCATCGCTTCACTTCTATGGTCTTCGGCGTTTCTATCTTGTTTGCAAAGCTTACGCCTTTGATTTCCGTCCATGAAATGCCGCCCAATCCTCCTTTAAGAGCCACAGCAGCAACAGGAACTCCCACTAAAAAAATTATAGCCGCCAGCACCGCAGTCAGAATTATCTTAAACTTCATGACATTCCTTGTCCTTTCACAGGGATTTCAAGATAAATTCTATGAAAAAAAGCAGCGGAATATCACCGCTGCTCCAAAATTCAATATTTTATTCTCAATTTAGTCATCAATCCTGCTGATTTTCGCACCGAGTCCGCAGAACTTTTCGATAAACTTTTCATAGCCCCGCTCTATGTGGAAAACCTCGGATATCTCTGTAGTGCCTTCTGCCACCAGTCCTGCAAGCACCAATGCAGCACCTGCTCTCAGGTCGGTAGCCATTACCTGGCAGCCTCTCAGACGGGCATTGCCCCTTATGATTGCCTTGTTTCCGGCAGTCTCGATAGACGCCCCCATCTTGTTAAGCTGAGCCACATGCATGAAACGGTTTTCAAACACGGTCTCAATAACCGTGCTCGAGCCTTCCACAGTAGTAAGATATGCCATAAACGGCGATTGGATGTCAGTTGGAAAGCCCGGATAAGGCAGTGTTTTTATATCCGTGGATGACTGTGGTCCCAGATCTGCTCTGACGATAAGATCATCATCGCCCACCTCGATACGCACTCCGCACTCACGAAGCTTGGCGATTATAGGCTTTACATGGTCAGGAACAGCATTCTGAATATGAACTGCACCCTTGGTTATAGCCGCCGCCAGCATGAAAGTTCCAGTTTCAATCCTGTCAGGTATTACAGTGTGCTTCGCTCCTCCCAGCTTGTCCACGCCCTCGATTCTTATCGTATCGGTTCCTGCACCCTTGATCTTCGCCCCCATCTTGTTGAGGAAGTTTGCCAGGTCAACGATTTCAGGCTCCTCCGCAGCATTTTCAAGGTATGTGGTACCCTCTGCCAGAACTGCTGCCATCATGATGTTTTCTGTGGCTCCCACGCTGGGGAAGTCAAGATAGATGGTATCTCCGATAAGGCCCTGGCTGCCTGTGGCTGCTTCAATGTAATCATCCTTATATGTGATTACAGCACCCAGTGCTTCCAGCCCCTTAAGGTGCAGGTCTATGGGTCTTGCTCCTATGGCACATCCGCCTGGATGAGGTATGCGGGCAACACCTTTGCGGGCAAGCAGCGGTCCCATTACCAGTATCGAGGCTCTCATCTTGTTTACCAGTTCAAACCTAGCTTCTGTGGATATGATGTCCTTCGTGGTAATAGAAAGCACGTTATCCTCAAGTTCTACCACTTCTGAGCCCAGGGATGTGAGAATCTCCTTCATAAAGGTTACATCTCGAAGCATGGGCACATCTCTGATTATGCACTCATCTTCTGCCAGAAGCGCGGCAGCCATCAGCGGAAGCACCGCATTTTTGGCACCACTAATAACGACCTCCCCCTTCAGAGGGCCGCTTTGCTCAACGATATACTTTGCCAAATCAAGCCTCCGTCAGCCTATAATTTTTTCAATTCGTCGAGGCAGTTTCTGCAGACGTTCTTGCCGTGAATATTCTCAACGTCCTTTGCATTGCCACAGAAGATACATGCAGGCTCGTACTTTTTAAGCATGATGAAATCTCCATCAACGAATACTTCAAGAGAGTCATCTGTCTTGATATTTAAAGTTCTTCTAAGTTCTACCGGAATAACTACTCTTCCTAATGGATCTACCGGTCTAACGATTCCTGTTGCTTTCATATTTTTCCTCCTAATAAACTATATCATTTTACTTTGTAATAACTAAAGCAAGGGTTACTTTTCATCCTTCCCGGATTTATTGTTTTTTTCCTCTGACTTTTTCAGCATTCCTGCTAAAGAAGAGGCGGCATTCACAAGGCTGCTTACAGCCTTCACCACATTTTGATTTCCCTTGACGGCTTCAACCACAGAGCCTACAGTATCACCAACTCCGTCGATTATGCCTTCAACTTGGGTAGCCTTATCAGCAGCAATAGATGTGATAACCTGCGAATCCTTCAAGATCACATCTACCTCCTTCAAGGTACCTATAAGCTTTTTCATTAAAAGCGTCAGATAAATGAGAAACACGATTCCGGCTGCTGCCAGCAGTGTCAGAACTACGCCTTCCCATGTAAGGGTTATGGTCATTTAATACCTCCTTTCATCAGAAGTTTTATACCTCTTACCTGTTTATTATAAACCATAAATGGAAATAAATGCAACATCTTTTTTGGGATTTAAGCATAAAATTTTAAAAACTCACAGAAAAGCGAGGATTATGTCATGATGAACTATATCTGGGCCTGCATATTGCTTGTTTCTCTTGCTTATTCCGCCGTTACAGGACGGCTGGGAGCTTTCGGCCAGGCTATGATGAACAGCTCTTCCGATGCAGTTACCTTTATAATAAGTCTTGCCGGTGTCATGGCAATGTGGAGCGGTCTGATGGAAATCGCAGAAAAAACAGGACTGATAAACAAAATTTCCAAAGTACTTCTTCCCCTTACCACCCTTCTCTTTCCAAAGCAGCGCGATCCGGAAACGATTTCCTGCATCATAATGAGTTTCATGTCCAACATTTTCGGTACAGGCAACAGTTCTACAGTCTTCGCCCTGCGAACCATGGAAAAGCTGGATGCGCAGAATCACTTCGGAGACACAGCCAGCAACGACATGTGTACTTTCGCAGTCGTAAACATGGCCTTCGCACCCATAGTCCCCGTAGTCACCATCCAGCTCCGTGAAGATCTTGGTTCTTCGGATCCCTACTCTATTGTACTTCCATGCCTCATAGCCTCTGCAGCCACGGTTGTTGTCTCTGTAGCTGCCTGCAAGATAATGGAAAGGAGATTTTAGTATGAGCAATTTTTTCTCCTCCATTTCTGCCGGATTCATGCCGGTCATGGCTGCCGTAATCGTCGGATACGGCCTTTTTAAAAAAGCACCTGTATACGATTATTTCATTGCAGGTGCCAAGGACGGATTGAAAACTGCCGTAGAGATTCTCCCTTTTATGATAGGCATCTACATAGCTGTAAACGGACTGACAGTCTCAGGCTTTCTTGACTTTATATACATGATCTTCCAGCCTGTATTCAGGCTCGCACACATTCCTGTGGAACTGCTTCCCCTGATTTTTCTCCGGGCAATATCAGGCAGCGGCTCTTTTATAATCCTGCAGAATATTCTGGAAATCGCAGGTCCCGATTCTTTTGCCGGCAGAGCAGCCTGCTCTATGTCAGGAGGCTGTGAAACGGTCATCTATGTGCTGGCTCTGTATTTCGGCGTGACTCACGTAAAAAAAATGAGGCACGCCTTGGCAGGCGGCCTCATAGGATATTTTACAGGAATAGCCGTTTCCCTTGTCATCTGTAGCATTCTCTGAGTTTTTCAGTGTAACTGCCGTCACTTTCGTATACGAAAAGGGGTTCCAGCAATGTGAGCTGCCGGCCGCCTCCTTTGACCATGTGGACAAGCAGAATATTGGCGGCGGCGTCCCGATTGGGGCTTACGAAGCAAAGTTCTTTTGGTTCAAGTCCGGCCTCCCTTGCCATACAGCATATGTCCACCAGCCTGGATGGTCTGTGGACCATGAAAAAATCTCCGCGGTTTTTGAGAAGTGCTGCGCCGCATCGTATGAAGTCCTCCAGTCCTGCAGTAGTTTCATGGCGTGCTATAGCTTTGGCTGTATTAGTGCTTTTAAGACCTCCTGAGCCCTGGGTATAGGGCGGATTGGATGTGACTACATCCACCTTTCCGGCCAGCTCTGCACCCCAGAATTCTCCGAAATCCTTCACGTCGCCGTTAATGAACTTCATACGTTCCTCTAAACCGTTAAGTTCTGTGTTCCTTACGGCCCTGCACCAGGAATCCTTCTGCACCTCAACTCCTATGAGCTGCTGCCAGCTTGTTTTATGGCTCAGAATTATCGGGATTATGCCCGTACCTGTGCCCAGATCCACCGCAGTCACCGAATCAGCCTGATTTTTCCTGGAAGTCAGTGACACGCCGGCATATCTTGCCGCAAAATCAGCAAGTATTACCGCGTCAACCCCGTAGCAGAATTCTTCCGGCTTCTGTATGAGTCTCAGACCTCCGAAACCGGTATCATCCACTCTCTCTCCATCAAAAATCAGTTTTTCTGCTGCAGCATCAGCTGCAATGTCAGTCATTTTACAATCCACTGTTTTTAGTCCTTGATAAGTTCCTCGATTTCCTTCATCGTATCAGCATCAACACCTTCAAAGAGATTCTTGCTGCTGTTTTCTCTGCGCTTTTCGATTCGCCTGATTTCTTCCTTCTTGTATGTGTACAGGTCCGGAGTAAGCTTTTCTTCCTGCTCCTCAGCAGCAGGCTCATCGTTTTTATCACCTTTTTTGCCCTTGGCAGGCGGTTTGTCGTCAACGAAAAGTCTTACCCTGATCTTGTTTTCCAGAATGTTTGTATCAACAACCTTTGCCAGACCGTCAGGGGTCTTTATCTTTTCTCCCGGCTCAGGCATTCCTCTTCTGAACTCCATGTAGATGTCGTTTTCGTATTTAAGGCAGCACATGAGCCTGCCGCATATACCCGAAATCTTGGCCGGATTCAGAGAAAGGTTCTGCACCTTGGCCATCTTGATGGATACAGGTTCGAAGTCGGCAAGCCAGCTGTGACAGCACAGACTTCTCCCGCAGCTGCCGATTCCGCCCATCATTTTGGCTTCATCCCGGACACCGATCTGACGCAGCTCGATTCTCATCTTGAAAACTCCTGCCAGATCCTTTACCAGCTCTCTGAAGTCCACTCTGCCGTCAGCTGTGAAATAGAAAATAATCTTGCTGTTGTCAAAGGTGTATTCCACATCTATAAGCTTCATTACAAGGCCGTGCTTATCCACCTTTTCCTGGCAGAGCTGCATGGCTCTCTCCTTCTTTTTCACGTTCTCGATATGCTGACGATGGTCTTCCTCGTTGGCAATTCTTATGATCTTCTTAAGAGGGCTTACGATATCATCTTCCGATACTTCGGATTCCTCCATGGTCACAGTACCGAACTCCAGCCCTCTTGCAGTTTCAACGATTACGCTGTCTCCGATATTCAATTTAAACTTATCCGGATCAAAATAATAGACCTTGCCTGCGGTCTTGAATCTGACCCCAATTACCTTCACCATATATGTTTAACCTCCGATTTTAAGCATTAGGTTCTTCAATGCGTAGTTATAGTTTACATTCATAATCAGGTCCCGGCGTGCTTCCTCAATGAGTTCCACCGCCCTGAAAACATCTTCCTTTTTAAGCAGCTTTCCCCTCGGGTCCTTTTCCAGCAGAAGATTGCGGTATATCCTCTCCATGCCGTCAAGTATACGGAAAGCATCTTCTCTTGACTTTACACTCTTGGCCAGCAGCTGTTTCATTTCGAAGAAATTCTCACCTTCCAGCAGAGCATCTACCAGCCTGTTGGCCTCCTTCAGATTTTCGCTGTCGGTTTCCTCCCCGCCGCTGAGCCTGTAAAAAATGCACCTTGACTTGATGGTATCCAGCAGATTTTCACGATTCTCGGAAAGAAGAATCATCACTGTTCCCGGGGTCGGCTCCTCCAGCGTCTTAAGAATCCTGTTCTGCGCTCTTTTTGTCATGGTGTCGGCGTTGCAGATTACCGCCATATTCCTGGATCCTGCCGGTTTCTTTTTAAGATTTTCCTGAAGTTCCAGTATCGCATCGTCTTTTACCGATTTAGTTGTGGTTCCTTCCGCTCTTACGACATACAGATCCTCACAGTTCCCATGGTCAATTCTGCGGCAGCTCAGGCATCTTAAGTCAGATGAGCCTTCTCCCATATCATCACTGCATCCCAGGCCCGGTCTCTTCTCACAGCACACGGCCTTGAGAAAATCCAAGGCAAAGGCCTCCTTATCCACACAGCTGTCTCCCTCGATTATGTAGGCGTGGGAAACGCTGCCTGTCTTTATGGCCCTGCTGATTCGCTCTATAAGTTTTTCGTCGCTTTTCCATCTATCTAAAGACAATTCAAAACTTCCTCCAGCTTGCGATAAATGTCATTCTTTATATCCTCTATGCTTCGAGCCGCATCGATTCCGAAAATTCTGTCAGGATTCTCCTCCTCCAGCCTGAGATATCCTTTGAACACCTCATCATGAAAAGCGTCCTTCTCCGATTCCAGCCTGTCCTGCTGGTCGGCTCTGATTCTGCCTTTGCCCACTGCCGGGTCAAGCTTCATCAGGAAAGTCACATCAGGCATGCATCCTGCCACAGCATAGCTGTTGATGACAGCCACCGGCTCTCCCAGCCTGCGTCCATAGCCCTGATAGGCAATACTTGAGTCCACGAATCTATCGCAGATGACGATTTTGCCCTCTGCAAGGGCCGGCTTGATTACCTGGGCAACGTGCTGTGCTCTGGCCGCTGCATAAAGCATGGCCTCTGTCATATAATCCATTTCACTGCAGTTATTGTCAAGTATTATATCTCTGATTCTTTCACCGATGGCGGTACCGCCCGGTTCTCTTGTAAAGACAATATCCAGGTCCTTATCCTTAAAAAACTGTTTGATGTTTTCAATCTGTGTGGATTTCCCCGAACCGTCAGGTCCTTCGATGGAAATGAAAATGCCTTTTTTCATGTTCTGCTCCTGATGCTTTTGATGCTTTTGATGCTGATATTACTGCTGTTTTTTCTTTATGACTTCGTCGGCCAGCTTGCCGAACATCCAGCCTGCCAGACCCACCAACGGCACACATACCAGAATAGTAAATAAAATCTTTATAAATGTCATGGCGCGTGCCTCCTTGAAATCATAGATGTATTTATTGTACCACAAATCCACTGAAAAACAAATACCTTTATTGTCATATGTAGACGATAGTGGATGCAGTCGATGCAATGCTGTATGAAAAATGAAAAACACCATTTCCATACGACATTTCCCTTTCCAACCATGAAAAATGTTCTCAATGCAAAGGGTTATGTCGTATTATTTTAGTGAAAACTGAAATCCATACGACATAAAAGTAAAAATTTAAACTTTATGTCGTATAGGTAGAGAAAATCACCAAATTCATACGACATCAGAGCCCTTTCCCAGTCGTAAAACGGATTAATTTGTAAGTAATGTCGTATGAAAGTCAAAACTTCTTAATTTCATACAGCATCTGCCCGCGTCAAATGATTGTTAATAAAAGTAAAAACTGCGGCTCGTTTTTTACTGAACCGCAGTTTTTATATATCATGCCATATAGACTCTAATTTCCTAGAAAACCTTAATGTATTCTTCTCTCTCAGCGCCCACAGAAACATACTGAATCGGGCAGCCAACCTGCTCTTCGATGTACTTGACATATTTTACAGCTGCCTCAGGCATTTCAGCCATGGTACGACATCCGGAGATATCGCAGTTCCAGCCCTCCATGTACTCGTATACCGGTGTGGCTTTGCGCAGTTCTTCCCCTGAAGGAAACTCGGTAATTTTCTCGCCGTCAACCTCATAAGCCGTACATACCGGAATTTTGTCCAGGTAGGAAAGCACGTCCAGCTTGGTCAGTGCCAGAGCAGTACATCCCTGAATCATGGTTCCGTACTTGGATGCCACCACATCGAATCCGCCTACTCTCCTAGGTCTGCCTGTTGCCGCGCCGTATTCTCCTCCGGCCTCACGAAGCTTATCACCCTCTTCGCCGAAAAGCTCACAGGTAAAAGGTCCCTCGCCTACGCAGCTTGAATATGCCTTGATAATTCCTATACTGTCAGTAAGCTTCAGGTTTGGCACTCCTGCTCCTATAGGCGCATAGGCAGCAATAGTTGACGAAGATGAGGTATAAGGATATATACCGAAATCTATGTCGCGAAGTGCTCCCAGCTGAGCCTCGAAGAGAATCTTCTTTCCCTCTTTTTCGCACTTGTTGAGCAGTGTAGTCGTATCACAAACATAATCAGCAAAAGGCATGGCGAATTTTTCAATCCACTGATACATTTCCTCTGCACTGATAGGCTCGTGACCATAGCCACCGCTTACAGTGAGGTTTTTCCACTCAACAATGTCGGCTATTTTTTCCTTCAGCACCTCAGGATGTCTTAGATCTCCCATCCTCAGGGTCTTTTTCATATATTTGTCTGCGTAAACCGGTGCGATTCCTCTTCTGGTGGAGCCGAACTTTTTTCCTGCCAGCCTGTCCTCTTCCAGGCAGTCCAGGAGTCTGTGATAAGGCATGCAGATGGTAGCGCGGTCGCTTATGCGCAGATGGCGCGGCTCGATGATGATACCGCCCTCCCTAAGCTTGGCAGCTTCATTAAATAAATGCTCCACATCTATTACCATACCCGGTCCCATTACATTGATTACCTCATCTCTGAGAATGCCGGAAGGCAGAAGATTCAATATGAATTTGCCTCTTTCGTTTACTACGGTGTGGCCTGCGTTGTTCCCGCCCTGGTAGCGGCATACCACGTCATAATCCTGCGACAGAAGGTCAACCATGCGGCCCTTTCCTTCGTCACCCCAGTTTATTCCTACTACAGCTGTAAGCATAACAATACCTCCAAATCTATACTCTCACTTCGGCCTCTGCGCCCAGAAACTCTGCATTAGCAGCGACTACAGGCTTTATCACTTCAGTGACGAAGCTGTCTGTCTGCTCCGGAGCCAATCCGATAAAGTTTTTAACATCGAGAATCTCATCAAGCTCCTCCTTGGTCAGGTTGAAACGGCTGTCTGCCAGAATACGTGCCAGCAGATCGTTTTCTCCGCCTTCAAGCTTGATTTTCTTAGTAACCGCAACAGAAAGCTGACGTATGGCCTCGTGAAGTTCCTGCCTGTCGCCGCCCTTCTTGGTGCAGTACATTATTATGTTTTCCGTAGCCATAAACGGTAATTCCTCGTCCAGATGTTTTTTGATGACATAAGGATAAACTGTTCCGCCGGAAA
>CAZUFU010000051.1:0-10643 GCA_964619875.1 uncultured Oscillospiraceae bacterium | reverse complement strand
TCCTGGCATCCCGGATTCTGCTGGATAAGTTCAATGCCAACCTGATTATTTCCGGTGCCTTTGGCTTGTTCCGCAAGGACGCCGTCATCAATGTGGGCGGCTATCAGGTGGGCTCCATGGGCGAGGACATGGAGCTGATTGTGAAGCTCCATGCCTACTACCGTGCCAACAAGCTGCCCTATGCCATCAAGTATGCCTATGAGGCCGTCTGCTGGACCCAGGCGCCGGAGCGTCTGCGGGATCTGCTGAAGCAGCGCAAGCGCTGGCATATCGGCCTCATGCAGAGTATGACAAAGCATGTCAGCCTGATTACCTCCGGAAGCTATATTTATTACCTGCTCTATGAGCTGCTGTCTCCGGTGATCGAGCTGCTTGGTATTCTCATCACAATTCTGGCATACTGCTTCGGCCTGCTGAACCTGAAGTATATGATTGCGCTGTTCCTGGTGTATGCACTGTTCGGTTCCATGCTCACCATCATCTCCTTCCTGGCCCGGAACTTCCTGAGCGAGATTCGTGTCCGGAAATGGGATGCGGTCAAGGCCTTCCTGCTGTGCATTCCGGAGAATATTTTCCTTCGCTTCCTTCTTGCGTGGACGCGGCTGTTCTCGATCCTTTTCTACCGGGGCAAAAAAACCAAATGGGGAAGAATCAAGCGGTATGAGATCGACTACAGCAACACCCAGAATACGGAACAGAAGGCATAATCAGCGACGCCTTTCAAGCAGGGGTTCCACTAGTTCCATTGCGAAAATTGGTTGATTTTGCTCCGGCAGCTGTGGTATAATCGGGGCAGAAAAGCGAAGATCCCCCTGATTGGATTTATGCCGAACCGCATGAGACGGTGAAAGGCCTTAAAACGAAATCCCCTCAGGATGCGCTTCCTGAGGGGATTTCTGCGCCTTTTACCGGGGAAGCGGTTCGGCTTCGCTGTTTTTTGAGAACCGGAGGACAATATGAAACGATTTGTTGCGATGCTTTTGATTCTTGCCCTTGCCCTTACTGCCTGCGCCGGTGCGGAGGAGGCCCCGGCATCTCAGGAGGCCGTGACCTTCACGGATGATCTGGGACGGACCGTGACCGTTCAGAGCCACGAGAGGGTGGCGGCACTGCTGGGAAGCTTCGCCCAGATCTGGATGCTGGCTGGAGGCGACGTGGCCGCCACTGCCGAGGATGCCTGGGAGGATCTGGAGCTGGCGCTGCCCGCCGAAACCGTGAACCTGGGCAGCACCAAGTCCCTGAGTCTGGAAAAGCTTCTGGAGGTTCAGCCGGACTTTATCATCGCCAGCACCAACACCCGGCAGGATCTGGAATGGAAGGAGACCCTGGAGGCGGCCGGTGTGCCGGTGGCCTATTTCGATGTGGCGGATTTTGACGCCTATCTGCGGGTGCTGGGAATCTTCACGGACATCACCGGAAGAAAGGATCTGTACGAGGAAAACGGCCTGCAGGTGCAGACCCGGATGGAGGCGGTGCTGGCAAAGAGCAGGGATCGTCTTTCCCGGAAGGAAGCCCCCAGAGTGCTGTGCATCGTGGCCTCCGCCTCCAGCATCCGGGCCAAGAGCAGCAAAAATAACGTTCTGGGGGAGATGCTCTGCTCCCTGGGCTGCGTCAATATCGCGGACTCCGAAAAGACCCTGCTGGAAAACCTGAGTATGGAGTATATTCTGCAGGAGGACCCGGATGCCATCTTCTTTGTCCAGCGGGGGGCGGATACCGACGGTGCCCGGGAAAACATCGCCCGGGAGCTGGAGAGCAGCCCTCTGTGGGGACAGCTCACGGCGGTGAAGGAGGGGCGGGTGTTCGTTATGGACAGAATGCTGTACAATTTCAAGCCCAATCACCGCTGGGGCGAGGCCTACGAACAGCTGGAGGAGATTCTGAGCAATGTCGCATAAGAGGCTGATCTATGCCGGCGCTGCCGGGCTTGCCGCTGGGGCGGCGCTGCTGAGCCTGTGCCTGGGCGCGGCGAATATGGGCGCCGGAGAGCTGTGGCAGGCCCTTCTCAGCGGCCCCCGGGGAAAGGCGGGCTTCATATTCTGGTACTCCCGCCTGCCCAGAACAGCCGCCTGCCTGCTGGCGGGGGCGGCCCTGTCGGTCTCCGGCGGGGTGATCCAGAGTGTCCTGCATAACCGTCTGGCCTCCCCCAGCATCATCGGCGTCAACGCCGGTGCGGGACTGGGCGTGACCTTGAGCTGCGCCCTGGGGGCTCTGTCCGGCTGGGCCATTGCGGGCAGCGCCTTCCTGGGGGCTGTGGGGGCAATGCTTTTGGTGGTGGGCATTGGCAGAAAAACCGGTGCCTCCCGCACCACGGTGATTCTGGCGGGTGTGGCGGTGAATGCCATCCTCAACGCCCTGGCCGAGGGCATCACCAATGTACTCCCGGAGGTGGCCATGCTGAGTGTGGATTTCCGGGTGGGAGGCTTTGCTTCTGTGTCCCATACCCGGCTCATTCCGGCGGGGGTGCTGATACTGCTGTCCCTGGCGGCTCTGCTGAGTATGGGCAATGAGCTGGATGTGCTGGCCCTGGGGGACGATACCGCCCGGAGCCTGGGACTTCCCGTAAAACAGATGCGCACCCTGTTTCTGGCCCTGGCAGCAATGCTGGCCGGGGCGGCGGTGAGCTTTGCCGGGCTGCTGGGCTTTGTGGGGCTCATCGTGCCCCACGCCGTCCGCACCGTCACCGGCAGCGACAACCGCCGGCTGCTGCCCCTGTGTATGCTTGTCGGCGGGGCCTTTGTGACGCTGTGCGATGTGGCGGCACGGATGCTGTTTGCCCCCTATGAGCTGCCTGTGGGTATCCTGATGTCGGTGATCGGCGGGCCGGTGTTCCTGGTGCTGCTGAGAAAGAGAGGAGACAGCGCCCATGCTTGAGATTCGGAATCTGACTGTGGGCTATACCGGAAGGCCGGTTTTGCAGGATGTGGGTCTGACGATCCCCGATGGGAAAGTCACCGTGCTCCTGGGCCCCAACGGCTGCGGGAAATCCACGCTGCTGAAGGCCCTGTGCGGCATCCTCCCGCCCAAGGGCGGAGAGGTGGTGCTGGATGGGCAGAACCTGTTGCAGCTTCCCCGGCCCACTCTGGCCAAGAAGGTGGCGTATCTTGCCCAGAGCCGCCAGGTTCCGGATATCACGGCCCAGCGGCTGGTGCTCCACGGGCGGTTTCCCTACCTGGGCTACCCCCGCCGCTACCGGAAGGAGGACATTGACATCGCCCGGAGGGCAATGGAGCAGATGGGGGTCTGGGAGCTGGCGGACACGCCCCTGGAAAAGCTGTCCGGCGGCCAGCGGCAGAAGGTGTACATCGCCATGGCTCTGGCCCAGGACACCCCGGTGGTGCTGCTGGACGAGCCCACCACCTATCTCGATATCACCCATCAGATGCAGCTGATGGAGCATGCAAGGGCGCTTGCCGGGCAGGGAAAGACGGTGCTGATGGTCATTCACGACCTGCCCAACGCCTTTCAGACCGGGGACAGGCTGGTTCTGCTGAACGGCGGCGGTGTGGCGGCAGAGGGCACCCCGGAGGAGCTGTTCGCCTCCGGAAAAGCAGATGATATTTTCCGCGTGAAGCTGGGCCGCGTCCGGACGGAGGCTGGCTGGCGGTACTATTGCGAGGGAAGACAGTAAAACGCCGGACAAAAGGCGGCGCACGGATATGAATTGTTCATATTTCCGTGTTAGACTATAAAAAATGGGAAGAAGGGAATGAGCGCCTTGAAAACACCGCTGAAAGAATCCCTCAAGGGAAAGAACTTTCTGACGCTGCTGCTGTCCGGCTGCATCAACGCCTTTGGTGTTACCATGTTTCTGTCCCCTGTGGGCCTGTACGACAGCGGCATTTCCGGCACCTCCATGCTGCTGGCGCAGACCACACCGCCCTGGATGACCCTGTCCGTCTTTCTGGTGGCGCTGAATGTGCCGCTGTTCCTGTACGGCTTCAAAAAGCAGGGAGCCGCCTTTACGGTTTACTCCATTTTTGCCGTCTGCATTTACGCGGCAGCGGCCTGGCTCATTACGGATGTTCTGCCTGTGGACGTTGTGCTGTCTTCTCCGCTAGCGGGCAGCGACCTGGTGCTGTGCGCCGTATTCGGCGGACTGATCTCCGGCGTTGGCAGCGGCCTGACCATCCGGGGCGGCGGCGCCATCGACGGCATCGAGGTTATGGCTGTGATCTTTGCAAAACGGCTGGGCGTCACAGTGGGAAACTTTGTGATGGCATACAACGTGGTGCTGTATGTTGCCGCGGGTATTGTCTGCCGGAGCTGGATTCTGCCCCTTTACTCCATCATCACCTATTATGTGGGGCAGCATGCCGTTGACTTCATCGTGGAGGGCCTTGACCGCTCCAAGAGCGTCATGATTATAACGGAGAAGGCAGACGAGGTCAGCCTTGCGCTGATGGAAGCCTTTGAGTGCGGCACCACCAAGCTCCCCGCCAGAGGCGGATTCACCAATGTGGAAAAGACTGTCATCTATTTCGTGGTCAACCGCTTCCAGATCGGGCGGATGAAGAACATCGTGCATACCATTGACCCGGCTGCGTTTCTCACCATTTCGGAGGTCGCGGATGTGTTCCGCAGTGCCGGGGGTGCAGATGCCCGCAAGATAACCGAATCATCGGAAGAAATTAAGGAGGAAGCCGCCGACGCAGCAGCGGAGCCTGCCGAATAGAAGAAGGTAGCGTCCTTCGGAAAATTGCACAAATTTTGGCGCAGCTGTGCCAAAAAAGCATCTTTCCCCTTACGTGCTGGAAAGAAATGGTGTATGATAAGCTATCATACATATCAGGAGGTATTTCCAGTGGCCAATCATACCCCCCATTCCGAGGACCCGAAGGTTCAGGCGTATCTTCAGAAGACTGTAAAGAGAGACCACCGGGTGGACAGCATCTTCCGCCGGGTGCTGCATTGGATCGAGCGATTTATTGCCGTGATTACCATCATTTCCCTGCTGGGCGCACTGGGGATTGAGATCTACCACATGTTCACCTCCGGCGGAGAATACTTTGCGGACGTGAGCCACATGCTCCACAATCTGCTGGCCATTGTGGTGGGCCTGGAGTTTGTCCGAATGCTGATTGATACCACCCCCGCCAATATTCTGGAGGTTCTCACGGTGGCTATCACCCGCCATGTGGTTCTGAGCCATGACAACCCCTGGAGCAATCTGGCCTGCATCGCCTGCATTGCCGGCCTGTTTGCCATCCGCCGGTTCCTGATCCGCAGCAGCGAGCTGAAGGAAGAGCTGGTGGAAATCGAATAACCGTTAAATAAAATCCGTGCCTGCCACACTTTGCGGCAGGCACGGATTTATGCCGGGGACAGCGTTACAGGAGCACGCTGTCCTGGAATTGCTGTATCAGGTCTTGAGGAATATGTAATCCCTCATGCAGGAAGGCGGTGCCGTCCTGGTACAGTTCATCAATGGCCGAGAAGGCCTCGTTCAGATATTCCTCCTTGGCAAGGAAAATATCCCTTACAACCGCTGCCTCCGCTTCGGTGTTTCCGTCCGAGAGCATCCCCTGATAGTACATTTCCGCCTTGGGGCCGTTCACTTCATTCGTCAGCAGATAGTCCTGCGTGATGGTCCCGCGGTCAACCCCCAGGGCGGTGAGCAGCACGGCGGAGAGCAGGCCGCACCGGTCCTTGCCCTCGGTGCAGTGCCACAGGACGCCGCCCTCCGAAAAATCGTGTCCCATGACGCACCTGGCCGCAATGCCCAGCTGCTCCCGGCAGGCTGGGTCCGTCACCATTTTGCGGTAGAGCTGCCCCATCTTCGGGACGACGGTGAGAAGCTGCTCCTGCCGGTTTTCCTTTTCATGGGAGATGCCCGCCGTGCTTACATCGAAAACCGGGATGGGAAGATTCTCCGAATCCGCTATCACCGCATCCGGCTTCTCGTCCCGCTCCGCCTGTGTCCGAAGATCAATAATCTTCGCAAGGCGGTACCGTTCCTGCAGGAGCCTCCGGTCAGCTTCCGTTGCTCCTGCCAGATTGGCGGAACGGAGCAGATGTCCCGGGGCAATGTCGCGGCCCTGAATCGTCCGCAGCCCGCCCAGATCCCGGGCATTGGATATTTTCTCGAAGGGAATGCTTCTGCTGTTCATGTTGTTCTCCTTGTTTTCTGTATTTCTTATACCAGAACCATGGCGGTGATGCCGTTCACGGTGCCGTCA
The DNA here is from genome assembly GCA_964619875.1 of uncultured Oscillospiraceae bacterium. Classification (GTDB taxonomy): domain Bacteria; phylum Bacillota; class Clostridia; order Peptostreptococcales; family Anaerovoracaceae; genus SUG1106. The sequence goes on along the minus strand of CAZUFU010000051.1, from coordinate 4,464 downwards.
AAGCTTGTCCCGCTCAAAAGCTCCCGTTTTCCTGCCAGCTCCGGAAGCTGTACACGGCCTTCCCCGGCATGGAACAGAAGGGTGATGTCCTGCCCATTCAGCCGCCGGGTTATGAGGATCAGTCCGTCCTGGTCCCTGGCTTCCTCCGAGAGGATGTCACCCCTGAGGATGGCAGGCTGCTCCCGGCGCAGCTGCAGAAGACGGCGGTACCAGCACAGCATGTCCCTGTCCTGCCGGCTCTCGTCCCAGAGCATGCCCCGGCGGCAGTCAGGGTCTGCGCCTCCGGTCATGCCCACCTCATCTCCGTAGTAGATCATGGGCATTCCGGGCAGCAGAAGCTGCACTGCTGCGGCCAGCTTCTGACGCTGGAGGTCTTCCCCGCACAGGAAGCGCAGGCGGGGCGTATCGTGGCTGCCCGCCAGATTCCACAGCAGGGGGTAGGCGGCGCTGTGGACAGTTCCCCGCTGGAAGCCCAGATTCCCGAGGAAGGCAGAGGCCGTTATGGTTCCCGTGGCGGCAAAGTCCAGGAGGCTGCGGTAGAAGGGATAGTTCATCACGCTGTCCCACTGATCCCCCTGCAAAAAGTCCGGTGCGTGGTGCCAGATTTCCCCGATCAGCAGCGCCTCCGGGAATTCTGCCTTTACGGCCCTGCGGAAGCTCCGCCAGAAATCGTGGGAAATTTCGTCCGCCACATCCAGACGCCAGCCGTCGGCCCCCACCCTCCGGAGCCAGTACAGCCCTACCTCCGTGAAATGCGCCGCGGCGGCGGGACAGCGCTGATTGACCTTGGGCATGCCCCAGTAATAGCCGAAGCACTTGTAGTTGTGGGAACCGGGGGCTGTGCGCAGGGGAAACGCATCCACGTAGTACCAGTCTTTGTAAATGGACTCGGCCTGGTGCGCAATCAGATCCTGAAACGCGAAGAAGTCCGGGGATGTATGATTGAAGACACCGTCCAGAATCACCCGCAGACCCATTTCGTGGGCCCGATCCACCAGCTCCTTCAGATCGTCTTCGGTGCCGAAGGCGGGGTCAATGGTGTAATAGTCGATGGTGTCGTACTTGTGGACGGAGGCGGACCGGAAAACAGGCGTCAGGTAGATCACATCCACGCCCAGCTCCCGGATGTAGTCCAACCGGGAGAGGATTCCCTTCAGACTGCCGCCCAGGTCTGTCATCGGCCCGATGGGCGCCTGATACCAGACGCTGTCCGGCACTTCCCTGTCGGATGCAAATCTTGCGGGGAAAATCTGGTAGACCACTTTGTTGGCGGCCCAGGAAGGAACCTGGAAGCGCTCCTCTTCCCGGAGGGTCTGGGGACAGTCGAAGAGCCGCTCCTTATCCTCCGGAATTGCGTCCGTAAAACCGCTGCTGCTGAAATACACACGGTGTCCGCCAAAGTCCTCCAGCTCAAAGCAGTAGCGCAGGCAGACGACCTGAAAGGTCAGCTCCGCCTCATAGTAGTCCCGGATGCCGTCACAGGCGACCCGCTTCATGGGAAGGGACGTCCGGGTATCTCTGACTTCCAAAGGCAGGTATTTATCCCGGGTGTGCAGGGTCACACGGCGCAGATCGTCCCTGCCGGTTTGCAGCCGGAACAGAAATCTTCCCGGTTCCAGGCAGAAGCAGTATTCCTGGGTGGCTTCGTGACGGATTGCGGCCAGATTCATTGCGGCATCCTCCCCTTTGATTCGATCAATTTGTTGCGCAATCGCAGTTGTTTTAGTTGATGTTATCACAAAACCTGTGCTATAATCAAGAGGTAAATTCAAACCAACGCGAACTCGGCTGAATGAAAATAAAGGAGAGAAGCGTATGAACATTGTTGTCATTGGCGGTGTCGCCGCCGGCACCAAGACCGCTGCCAAGGTGATGCGTCAGAACCGCAGCGCCAGGGTCACCATTTACACCAAGAGCAAGGACATCTCCTATGCCGGCTGCGGCCTGCCCTACTACGTGGGCGGGGCCATCGAGTCGGAAGATGCGCTGATCGTCAACACCCCCGAAAAGTACATGGGCCTCACCGGGGTGGAGGTCAGAACCCAGATGGAGGCCACCGCTGTGGATGCGGCTGCCAAGACCGTCACCTTTGCAGGCGGCGAGGTGGTGGGCTATGACAAGCTGGTCATTGCCACCGGCGCGGTGCCCTTTGTTCCCGATGCTGCCGGTGTCGGCCTTCCCGGCGTCTTCACCATGCGGACCCCCGATGATGCCATCGGCCTGCGCGCGTATGTGGAGCAGAACAGCTGCCGCAGCGCCGTGGTGGTGGGCGGCGGCTTCATCGGCCTGGAAATCGCCGAGAATCTGCTCTCCAAGGGCCTGAAGGTCACCGTGGTGGACATGGCGCCCCAGGTCATGCCGAACCTGTTTGACCCGGAGGTTGCGGATTACATCCGCCGTCATCTCCAGAGCAAGGGCATCCGGGTGGTAACCGGGGCCGGGCTGGAGGCTGTGCTGGGCAGCGAAAAGGCCACCGGCATCCGCACCAACCTGGGCGGCTTCGAGGCCGATGTGGTGGTTATGGCCATCGGCATCCGTCCCGCCACCGACTTTTTGAAGGATTCCGGCATCGAGATGGTCAGGGGCACCATCGTTGTGGACAAGCACCAGAAGACCAACCTGGAGGATGTCTACGCCGTGGGCGACTGCGCCATGGTCTATAACCGCATCACAGGCCTGGGCCAGTGGTCCGCCATGGGCTCCACCGCCAACATCACCGGAAGGCTCCTTGCAAAGAATCTGACCGGTGCGGAGGTTTCCTACGGCGGCTGCCTGGGCACCGGTGTGGTGAAGCTCAGCGACGAACTGAACGCAGGCCGTACCGGCCTGACCGAGGAGCAGGCAAAGGCTGCCGGCTTTGACGTCATCACCACCACCTGCGTCAGCGACGACAAGCCCCACTACTATCCCGATGCCGCCTCCTTCATGACCAAGCTCATTGCCGACAGGGCTTCCCACAGGCTGCTGGGCATTCAGGTGCTGGGCGGCGGTGCTGTGGACAAGATGGTGGACATTGCGGTCACCGGCATTGCCATGGGCGCCAGGGTTGAGGACTTCGACACCCTGGACTTTGCCTATGCGCCTCCCTTCTCCACCGCCATCCACCCCTTCGTCCAGGCCTGCTACATCCTGGAAAACAAGCTGGCTGGCAGCTACGCGTCCATGACCCCCGCAGAATATGCCGCCGGCAAGGCCAGAGGCTACAAGGTCATCGACGTGACCCCGGCGCCCTCCATCCCCGGTGCAAAGTGGGTTGACCTCAGCAAGGTCACCGGCCCCATCGACGGCATTGCAAAGGACGAGAAGCTGCTGCTGGTCTGCAACAGAGGCCGCCGCGCCTATCTGCTGCAGAACCGGCTGAAGGCTTACGGCTACACCAATACCCTGTGCCTGGAAGCAGGCCTCTTTGCCAGCAATGTGAAGGTCACCTTCCAGGGCGGCAAGCTGCCTCCCGAGGAGATCAAGCGGGTCAAGGGCTTGGGCTGCCTGCAGGACAAGCGGTTCCCGGATATGTTCAACGTCCGGGTTATTACCCGCAACGGAAAAATCACCACCGGGGAGCATCGCGCCGTTGCCGAGGCCGCGGAGAAGTTCGGCTCCGGCGAGGTGACCATGACCACCCGCCTGACGCTGGAGATTCAGGGCGTCAGGCACGAGAACATTCAGCCCCTCATCGACTTCCTGGGCGAACGCGGCCTGATGACCGGCGGTACAGGGTCTCTTGTCCGTCCGGTGGTTGCCTGTAAGGGCACCACCTGCCAGTACGGATTGCTGGATTCCTTCGGCCTGTCCGACCGAATCCATGAGCGGTTCTACATCGGCTATCACGGCGTGACCCTGCCCCACAAGTTCAAGATCGCTGTGGGCGGCTGCCCCAACAACTGCGTCAAGCCCGACCTGAATGACCTGGGCATTGTGGGCCAGCGGGTTCCCCTGATTAACTACGCCAAGTGCCGGGGCTGCAAGGTCTGCCAGGTGGAGAACAACTGCCCCATCAAGGTTGCGAAGGTGGTGGACGGCAAGATCCATGTGGACCCCGCTGCCTGCAACAACTGCGGCCGCTGCAAGGGCAAGTGCCCCTTCGGCGCCATGGAGGAGTATCAGGAGGGCTACAAGATCCTCATCGGCGGCCGCTGGGGCAAGAAGGTTGCCCACGGCATCCCGCTGACCAGAATTTTTACCTCCGAGGATGAGGTTCTGGACGTCATCGAGAGGGCGATCCTGCTGTTCCGGGACGAGGGCATTTCCGGGGAGCGGTTTGCCGACACCGTGGCCCGGCTGGGCTTCGACTATGTCAATGAGAAGCTGCTCAGCGACTCCATCGACAAGGAAGCCGTTCTCAAAAAGACCGTCAAGGGCGGCGCAACCTGTTAAAATATTCCTGATTTCCCATAAAACATCCCGGCTCTGAATGCTCATGTACGGTAAGGAAGCAAGCAACCGAAAACAAGAGATAGACCGCCA
>CAZUFU010000050.1:0-10684 GCA_964619875.1 uncultured Oscillospiraceae bacterium | reverse complement strand
TGCGTCGGGAGACGGAAGAGTTGTGGAATATGATCCGGAAAGCGAGAACAGGGAACTCATCGCAACGCCGACCGAGGCGATTACCAACTTCTTTATCATTCACAAGGACAAGGTACTTCCAAACCAGAAGAACGGTATCTACGGCCACGGCAGAGAGCGCTACGACGCCGTGATGAAGGTGCTGGAGGAAGAAAAAGGAAATTACACCAACGATACAGTGTGGAATGCAATGAAGGCGGCAGCACAGGATCCTAGCCCTGATGCCATCACAAGCAACACACAGTGGTCGGTATCCTATAACAATACTGATCTTACAGCCGAGATTGCTATTCGCCGCAACTGGGATGATATAACCAGCTGCGCAATCGGCAAATAGGTGACTACGACGGGAAAACGAATATTAATTCAAAGATAATTGTAGAAGAGGTGTATTATGAGGAACGAAAAAATAAGAAAAGCTATGAAAAGGCTTGCGGCCAGCCTGCTGGTGCTGTGCCTCATTTTTACAACAGTGGGATCAGGAGCGTTTTCTTAATATGCTTATGCTGATGTAAAAGAAACACCGGACACGGCGGTAATCGTATACGATATAGAAATAGCAGATGATGAAGAATACGATATAAAATACCCAACTATCACTGAGGCTCTGAAGGTAATAAAAAAAGGAACCCTGGTGATGCAAAGAAGCATTACCGAAGATGTAGTTATTCCTAAAGGTTCCGAAATTAAGTTAGACCTTAAAGGATTTACATTGACCAATATGAGTGGTCATACGATCACTAATTACGGAACCCTTATTATCATGGATTCTCTTGGAGATGGTGAAGTTGACAATATTACCAATCAAAAGGCGGCAGATCCTACTACTACAACACCGCCATTAAATCAGGAACCAAGTATTACTACAGAGTACGCGGCTTCGTGATAATAGATGGTCAGAAGTACTACACTGATTACTCACGGAAGGCAATCAGAACCGTTAAATAACAGTTATAATTCAGATGGGGGAGTGTAAGGTGCCCGGCGGTTTTTAGTAGACGAAAACATTGCCCCTGTGGTATTATAAAAGAAGAATTTTGACAGTATATTATTATTATACAGACTCGAGAAAAGGTGACACTTATGTACAGTACAAAGCTCAAAAGGATAACAGCGTGTCTTGTATGTGCGGCGATGATTTTGCTTGCTTTCATGATTCCTGCTGCAGAGACAGTAGATGCCCTGACAGATTCTAAAGACATGGAAACTGGATATGTAACTACTGTTTACAATGACAGAAACGGATTGCCTACAGGTGAGGCAAACACTGTGCTTCAGAGTTCTGATGGCTACATCTGGATAGGAAGCTACGGCGGACTTGTCAGATATGACGGCAGCAGCTTCCGTAATTTCAGTCAGGAAGGGGAACTGACATCATCGTCCATACGCTCCATATTTGAGGACAGCAATGGCAGGCTTTGGGTAGGAACTAATGAAGCAGGAGTTTTTGTCTTTGAAGACGGAAATTTCACCAAGATAGAAGGACCTGAGGACAATTCTTTCCTGTGCATCCGTGACTTCAATGAGGGCAGTGACGGCACTGTTTACGTGGCATCCAGCTCGGGAATAGGTGAGATAAAGGACGGCACATTGATACCTTACGAGGATGGAGCTATCAATGGCAAAACTGTTTATTCCCTTGGAATAGACTCCATGGGCAGAGTATGGGGAGCCATGGACGGAGGAGTCTGTGCGGTAGTAAAAGATGGAGAAGTTCTGGGCAGAATTTCATCAGAGATGATTTTTGGAGATACAGATGACCAGATTTACTGCGTGACCGATGATAATGAAGGAAATATTTTTATCGGAACGTCAGGGAATTCTCTGGCGAAGGTATCGTTTAAATCGGAAAAGCTTAAGGCCTCAGCCTTTAAAATAGAAATCCTTTCTACAAATGATGTAAAAGTCCATAACCGGCTGGGTGTCACCGAAGATGGAAGCATACTGGCCTGTGGTTTTATGGGTTTTGCTCTTATAGATTCCGAAGGAAAGCTTACAGAATTCGGAGAATCCCAAAAGGCTTCTTCTGTAAACTGGGCCGCTATGGACTATGAAGGAAACCTCTGGCTGGCCTCATCGGCTTTCGGTATAATCAAATATAGCCCGGGGTCCTTCACTTCACCGAATGAAGCTGCAGGCCTTGATGAAGTTCCCGTAAATGCTGTTATAAAGCAGTCGGGCAGGTATTATGTGGGCCTGGAGCAGGGAATAAAGATATTCAAGAGCAACTGGAAGGAGGTAAACAATGGTTTGACTTCCATGCTGGCCGATGTTCGTATACGCAGCATTATTTCAGATTCTGACGGCATGATATGGGTGGCAACTAACTCATCTTATGGTGTAGTGCGCTTTGATCCCGCAACCGAGAAAATAACTGTGTTCAACACGGATAATGGCCTTTCCAGCAACACCGCCAGATCAATGCTTGAGCTTTCAGACGGCAGAATTGCAGTAGGTACTCAAGGCGGACTCAATATTATAGAGGGCGGCAAGGTAAAAGAAAAATACGGCGCGGATGAAGGTATAGAAAACACATCCATACTATGTATTGCAGAGGGCGGCGACGGTACAATTTATGCCGGAAGTGACGGCGGAGGCATCTATGCGGTTAAAGATAAAAGTGTAAAAAACTTCGGTTTTGGATGCGGCCTCGGTGAGGGTGTTGTGCTGAGAATGGCAAAAGATGAAGACAGCGCATCGGAGAGTTATTTTGTCAGTGCAGGAAGCAGTCTGTATTACTTCGAAACAGATAAAGGCAGCTTCAGCAAACTGGACAATTTCAATAAGGGACCTGGAAGCATCTTTGACCTCTACGACAGAGACGGCAGACTGTGGCTTCTGCAGAATAACGGCATATATTCCGTGGATAAGAGCCAGCTTCTGGCAGGGCAGACTGCTGAAGCGGAGATTTACGGATTCTGCCACGGACTTACAGGCTCTCTGAATGCCAATACATGGAATTATATGGACAGCAAGGGCAGACTGTACCTGGCAACCAGAAGCGGCATCAGCATTTTCGGATTCCAAGGAGTAGATAATTGTATTCCAAGGGGAGTTATCCAGTCTGTTCAGGTGGATGATAATGTATACGAACATCCTGACAGTCTCTCTCTGTCAAAGGATGTTCAGCGTCTGACCATATCCTTTGCGGCACTTTCATACAGTGATACTTCAGATTTTGAGATAACCTATATGCTTGAAGGCTTTGATAAGGAGGAAAAGGCACTTTTCGGGGATAAAACGGAAATGGTCAGCTACACCAATCTCCCCGGTGGAGATTACACCTTCAGACTTCGCATTTTCGATCCTGAGAACCCTGAAAACGGGTATGAATATACATTGCCTCTGACAAAAGAAAAAGCATTTTCGGAGATGCCTGTAGTATGGGCGCTGGCAGTGCTGATTGTGTCTGCGATTATAGGCGGCATTATTCTGATTTATGCAAAAGCCAAGATGAATCGTATACGCAGAGAAAAGGAAGCATACAGAAATATTGTAGATCAGTCTATGAAGACTTTCGCCAATACTATAGACGCCAAGGACAGCTATACAAACGGTCATTCCACAAGGGTGGCAAGGTATTCAAGAGAAATCGCAAGGCGGATGGGGCTTTCTGAGGAAGAACAGGAAAACATCTATTATATAGCTATGCTTCATGACATAGGCAAGATTGGAATACCAGACAGTATTCTGAATAAGCCCGACAAGCTTACAACTGATGAAAGAAATATAATTCAGACTCATGTATCCATGGGCGGAGATATTCTGGAAAACTTTAATGCTCTGGATGGTATTTCCGATGGTGCACGGTACCACCACGAACGCTATGACGGAGAGGGCTACTGCAGTCATATCAAGGGTGATGACATTCCGCTCACCGCCCGTATCATCTGTGTAGCCGATACTTACGATGCAATGTCCAGCGACAGATGCTACAGAAAAGCACTGTCTCAGTCCGTTATAAGGGAAGAATTGATAAAGGGCGCAGGAACCCAGTTTGATCCTGAAATAGTTCCGTATATGCTTGAGATGATGGATGACGGAACTGCCCCATATGATCAGGACTAGCCAATGACTATCGAATATAGTTAAGATTACGTTAAAGTATACCATCTTGCAACATAAAGAGCCCAAACTCTGCTATAATCTGTCTTGTGATTTCTCCGGCGTGCGAAGAAAAGGCGGAGAATAACAGGGAGGTATTTAAAATGATGGCACAAATCGCTGCAGTTGTAATTTTTGCAGTAATGTTCGGATTAATCGTTTTGGATAAATTTGAGAGGCACATCGTAACCCTCTCGTGCGGGGCAGCCATGCTGATACTTGTTTTCGGCATATTCATGAAGAGCAAGGAAGCTATACTTGAGACCCTGAATCTGGGGTCTCTGTTTACCCTTGACTTCTGGTATCATGCAGGTCAGTCATCGGAGGGTTCCAGCGGAATTAACTGGGCAACAATTATTTTTATTGCAGGAATGATGATAATGGTTGAGGGAATGGCCAGAGTAGGCTTTTTCAGATGGCTCTGCATGGCGATTGCCAAGCTGGTCAGATATAAGCCGGTGCCTATTCTCATCGCATTTATGCTTGTGTCGGGCATACTGTCCATGTTTATAGACAGTATTACCGTAATTCTTTTCCTCGCTGCTGTTACCGTAGAGCTGAGTGAAATAGTACATTTCAATCCTGTGCCTGTGATTATGGCGGAAATTTTCTGTGCTAATCTGGGAGGTTCGGCTACTATGTGCGGAGACCCGCCTAACATTATTATCGGAACATCCCTTGGATATACATTTATGGATTTCCTGACAAACACCGGTGTTGCAGCGGGAATATCCATGCTGTTTGTGATTGCTTACTTTTATCTGTGCTTTCACAAAGAACTTTCCGGCAGCAAACCGTCAGGTATCGGTGAAAAGATGAACCATAGGGTAGGTACCGTAGTAACAGGCCATGTGGCAGCAGATACAAGCAAGCCCCCTGTCACTATAACGGATAAAAAGGGATTCTATATGAGTGCGGAAATCTTTCTTATAGCAGTGGTACTGCTTATCACACACGCTCAGACGGGACTGACAGTTGCCTTCATCGGGACCTTTATCGCTCTGCTTACACTTCTGGCGGCAGGCTCCCATATACCTGAGATACTTAAGAAGATTGACTATAAGACACTGCTGTTCTTTATAGGACTGTTTATAGTGGTAGGCGGCCTGGAGCAGACAGGCATACTGAACATTATAGCGGCCTTTATCGGGAGAATCAGTCACGGAAACATGATGGTGATGGTGGCAATTATTGTATGGATATCCGGCTTTGCCAGCGCTTTCGTGGATAACATACCTTTTGCAGCGACAATGATTCCTGTAATAAAAAGTCTTGCGGCAGCTCAGGGAGCGTCCCTGCCTATGCTTGCATGGGCTCTTGCCATCGGTACAGATATCGGAGGAAGCGCAACACCTATAGGAGCGTCTGCCAATGTTGTAGGCCTTGCCGTTGCCAACAAGCACGGTCACCCGGTTACATGGGGAAAGTACTGCAAATACATGGTTCCGGCCAGCATCATAGTTCTGCTCATCTCAACTGCTTATATATGGATAAGATACATTTAGGTATTGATTTGTTATTTTAATATGGTATAATGAAAAGGCACGGCTTTTGAGTAACTCCAGAAGCCTGCTTTTTATGTTGCTTAAATTTAGGAGGAATTATGTTTTTTAAGAATTTATTGAATGCGTGGAACCGGATAAGTCTGGTGAAACAGATTATTATCGGTCTGATTATAGGCATTGTGCTGGCTGTTGCCTTCCCGACTCAGCTGAGCGGCATCACCATATTCGGCAGTCTTTTCGTCGGGGCACTCAAGGCAGTAGCACCCATTCTGGTGCTGTTTCTTGTAATGTCGGCAATTTCCCAGCATAAGGCAGGACAGAAGACCAATATGAAGTCGATTATTATTCTCTATCTTCTCGGAACACTGCTTGCTGCAATGGCGGCTGTAATAGCGAGCTTTATTTTTAAACTGGAGCTGGTACTTCCCGAAAGCACCAGCGACATCGCTCCTCCGGGAGGAATCTCAGAGGTGCTTAAAACCCTGGTGTTTAATGTTGTGGCAAATCCGGTGAGCGCTTTGCTCAACGCCAACTACATAGGAATCCTGGCGTGGGCCGTTCTTCTGGGCATGGCACTTCGTCGTGCATCAGAGACGACAAAAAACTTTCTGGGAGACATGTCCGAAGCAGTTTCTCAGCTGGTGAGATGGATTATAAAATTCGCTCCCCTTGGTGTAATGGGTCTCGTGTTTGATTCCATAGCTGTAAGCGGACTGGGAACTCTGCTTGAATACGGCAAACTGATTCTGCTGCTGGTGGGAACCATGTTCTTTGACGCTCTGGTTGTGAATCCGGTTATAGTTTACTTCAACACCCGTCAGAATCCGTATCCTCTGGTTCTGAAATGCCTTAAGGACAGCGGTATTACAGCCTTCTTTACCAGAAGCTCTGCTGCCAACATTCCGGTTAATATGAGGCTCTGTGAAGAACTGGGACTTGATAAGGACACTTATTCCATTTCAATTCCGCTGGGAGCCACCATCAACATGGGAGGTGCCGCAATTACCATTTCTATTCTGACTCTTGCGGCGGCTAATACTCTGGGTGTTGCCGTTGATTTGCCTATGGCTGTGCTGCTGTGCGTGCTTTCGGCTATCAGTGCCTGTGGTGCATCAGGGGTTGCAGGAGGTTCCCTGCTGCTTATACCGCTTGCATGTTCACTTTTCGGAATTCCTAACGATATCGCGATGCAGGTGGTAGGAGTAGGCTTCATCGTAGGAGTTATACAGGACTCATGCGAAACTGCACTTAACTCATCTACAGACGTTCTTTTTACAGCTGCAGCAGACTTTGCAGCCAGAAGAAAAAACAAAAAATAACCATTCCCGTTCCGGCCTCTTATGGTATACTATAGTATCATAGGAGGCTTTTTTTATGGAAATGAAGCAGACATTGAAATCTACACAGGAAAAAAAGAACCAGCACGTAAAACATGAAATAGACATGGTAAACGGGCCTATAATGGGAAAGATGCTTCTCTTTGCTTTCCCGCTGATGCTCTCCAGCATTCTGCAGCTCATGTTTAACGCTGCGGATATTATTGTGGTGGGAAGATGGGCAGGAGACAATTCCCTGGCCGCAGTGGGTTCCACAACTTCGCTTATAAATCTCATGGTGAACCTGTTCGTGGGGCTGTCTATTGGCTGCAATGTTCTGGCTGCCAAGTTTTTTGGCGCAAAAAAGGACAAGGAGCTGAGCGAAACCGTTCATACCTCTGTTGCAATGAGCCTGGTGAGCGGAGTTTTCCTCGCCATTATCGGCATTATTTTCGCTGAGCCTATTCTGAGACTGATGCAGTCCCCGGAAAACGTGCTCAGGCTTTCGGCACTTTATCTCAGAATTTATTTTATTGGAATGCCGGCTATGATGGTGTACAACTTCGGCAGTGCGCTTTTAAGGGCCAAGGGTGACACCAGGAGACCACTTTATTACCTGACCGCCTCCGGAGTAATAAATGTATGCCTCAATCTGCTTTTTGTAATAGAGTTCAGGATGGGTGTAGCAGGGGTTGCTGCAGCCACATCGATTTCACAGTTCCTTTCTGCAGGTCTGGTAGTAAGATGCCTTGCAAAGGAAGAGGATGCTTTCCGCCTGGAACTTAAGAAAATGAGGATACATAAGAACAGGATGACGGCTATTATGCAGATAGGTCTTCCAGCAGGATTCCAGGGAGTGCTTTTTTCGCTTTCCAACGTTGTAATCCAGTCTGCTATAAACACCTTCGGCGATGTGACCATGGCAGGAAGCGCAGCTGCAGGCAATATAGAAAACTTCGTTTATTTCGGAATGAACGCTTTTTACCAGGCCGCCATTTCATTCACCAGCCAGAATGTAGGTGCAGGCAGGTATGAGCGCGTAAAGCCGATTATGATAAGATCTGTGTCCATGGCGGCACTGACAGGAATTATCATGGGTGTGGGAGGCTATGTCTTCGGACCTTTCCTCCTGGGCATCTATACCAGGAGCAGTGCTGTAATCGCGCAGGGAATGATAAGGCTGGCCTTTATATGTCTGCCGTACGCGCTTTGCGGGGTAATGGATACTCTCGTAGGCATTCTCAGGGGCCTTGGATACTCTATTGTGCCTATGCTGGTATCTCTGGTGGGTGCGTGCCTTTCGAGGATAGTTTGGATTGCCACATTGTTTCAGCTGCCCATGTTCCACAAGGTTGAATTTATATATATGTCCTATCCTGTGACATGGACTGTTACGGCTCTGGTGCACATGCTGTGCCTTGTATGGATTATGGAGCATAAGGTGAAGCCGATAATGGAGAAGAAAAAGGAGCTGGAAAATGGATTATGTTAAACTGAACCCTAAGGCTGAGAAATGCATGAGGGTAAACGAGATTATTAAAGATGTAATATTCATGGCGGCAGCAATCGCTGCAGATTATTTTATACTTTGGGAAAGGTCACATATGGCCTGTGTTCTGACAGGAGCAGTTCTTATGGTGCTGGCCGCAGTCTGCATTGTCATTATTCCCAGAATCAGATATGAAAGATACAGGTACATAATAGACAGTGCCAATATAAGAGTGAGGGAGGGAATTTTCTGGATAAAGGAAACCATCATTCCCATGGAAAGACTACATAAGATTCAGGTTTCTCAGGGACCTATAGACAGAATGTTCGGACTGTCCTCTGTAAGGGTAACCACCGCAGGAGGCGACGGTGTAATAAAATTTCTCGCTTACGAAGAGGCTGCCCTGATTGCTGAGCATCTGAAGGATAAGATCAATCAGATTGCAGCTGAAGAAAGGCGGAAGCAGCAATGAAGGAGAAAATCAGGATGCGCTGCCATTTTTCGTCTATATTTGAGAGTCTGTGGCAGTTCTGGGCAATTATAGCCGTAACCCTTTTCAATCAGATAGACACCATAATCGAACTGGTACAGGATATGAAAAGCTCCGGCATCAGACAGGCTCTGGCCGAAGGCGGCATATGGGGACTTGCGGTAATCCTGGCTGTCACGGCGGCAGTGCTGCTGTTTCAGTTCCTCAGATGGCGAAAAACATGGGTCACCCTGGATGGAAACCTGATAATTATAGAAAGAAACACTCTTAACCGCATTCACAATACCATTGCCGTAGAGAACCTTTCCGCCGTAAACGTGGAAAGGAATCTTTTCGAGCGCATAGTGGGAACTGCCAGGATTAAAATGGATACCAACAGCATGACCACTGCCGACAAGACCGATGTTTCGCTAGTATTCAGAGAGGATAAAGCCATCGCTTTCAGACAGGCTGTCATAAGCAGGATGAACCAGGCCAAAGGTACGGCTGCTGAGGAGAATCTGGCTGAAGATATCAGACCTGACGTGGTGCCTGAATCCATTACAGAGAGCGGCAATGTTTTTTCCTATGGAGCCTGGGATATGGCAAAGCATAGTTTCTATTCCATGAGCATAATCAATCTGCTCATAGTAGTGGGAGGCATTGCTTCATCGGTGTGGTACAGAACTTCGGAGTATTATGAGCCGGGGGCAATTCTGGAGCATGCAGGTGCTGTCATACCGGTGCTGCTGGTCTTTGTAAGTGCGGCCTACGGACTGATAAAAAAGTACATCATATATTACAATTTCAGAGTATATAGAGACGGAGACGATCTTCACCTGAGATACGGCCTTCTGAAACTGAAGAGTTATACCGTGCCAATTGACAAAATATCTGCCCTTCAGATAGTGCAGCCGACGCTTTCAAGAATCTTTGGAAAGTATCAGGCCAGAATAGTCACAGTAGGAGTAGGTGATGAAAGAAGTGAGCTTTCCAACCTGACCATGGCAGTATCAAAGGAAGAGCTTCTGCACCAGCTGGGTGTGCTCATTCCTGAATTTATGGGTAAGAACATACTTGAGGGTGTGAGTCGCGAAAGCAGAAAAGGCATCGGTGTTAGAGCCGTCAAGTCCGTCAAGTGGATACTTATGATTGCGGCTGGAGCTGTTGTAACTGGACTGTGGACTGATATTACTGCCTGGATTATAGCCTGCTGCGCTGCCGGTCTGCTGGGATTCATTATTCTGCTCTACGGACTTTCACACATATCGGCAGGATGGAAGAAAGGCGAGCAGGCTCTGGTACTTATGGAGGGATGTTTTGCTAAAAACTGGACCGTCTGCAGGTACGATAAAGTTCAGATGTTAAGTCTGGTTGCTCATCCGGCGGCAAGGTACATGGGCATCAAGAGAGGTTCTGTTCATATGCTGAAGATGGCGGCCCAGATGCCATATATGGAGGATGAACAGGCAGAGGAGATTGAGAAGGCTGTGATTTAGTGGGCAGGAAATACTCTGTCCTAGGGTACTCTCCACAAAAATCAACAAAAAAAGCCGATTTGCTGGGGGATTTTTGTAATGAAATACCATTTATGGGTTTAAATACGACGAAAATCGCTCTAAAACGCAAAAAATCCCCCCGCAAATCGCACTTTTTCACACGATTTTGGGGGAAAATTGAGCCATTGAGAAGCAATTGGAGAGAAAAATATGTCAGACAACAGAAAAGAACTCAGAAAATCAAAAATACAGGCAAGAAACAG
>CAZUFU010000049.1:0-10708 GCA_964619875.1 uncultured Oscillospiraceae bacterium | reverse complement strand
CGTCGGTTATTTCCGACAGCTTGACTATATTACCACCCTTTCCGTCTCCTGTCAACACCTTTTTTCGATTTTTTTCTACAAAATTCAAAAAAACTTTTAACGGTTTGATCAGAGCCTAACTGGCACGGTTTTCTTCCTTATATAGACCCATAACGATATACATAATCAGGGCAATCATGTTCCACACAGCGAAGAAGAAATACACTCCCCTGGCGCTGAAGGCGTCCAGCATGATTCCTCCGATAAAAGTACATACTATAGTACTCAGATTATTTCCCACTGCATAAAAGGTAGACACGGCTATGCTTGCAAGACGCGGCTCTACCACTCTGCTGAAGTACCTGACCAGCTCCACCAGTATTATACCGTTGGATATGCCCTGCAGGAAGAATGTTCCCAGCAGCAGCTGCCAGCTTGGACCGGTAGCATAGAATGCAAATCTGAAAGTGCATACTCCTATAGCAAACAAGAGCAGCTTTTCGGATGATACTTTCTTATTAAAAGCAGGTATAAGGAACATGAACGGCGCCTCGCTTCCCGCCATGAGCAGAAAGGCCAGACCGATACCGCCCAGGCTGCCGCCCCCTTCTCTGAACAGGTAGCCGAAATATGTGCTGTTTCCCACATTTGTTCCCATGAGGAAAAATGCACATAACAGCAGTTTGACATATTTTTTATTCTTAAAAAGCTCTGATGCCTTGATTTTCTTTTCCAGTGAACTGTAATGCTGCGGTTCCTTCACTCCCATTACCACAAAGGCGGCTAAGATGAATGCTGCCGAATACACATAGAAAATAATTCCCAGGCCGTGTGTCTCCGCATACTGTCCGGTAACATATACCGCCAGAGCATAGCCCAGCGCTCCTGCGGACCTTATTACCGCAAAACTGTTATCGCTTTCCATTACCAGGGAATCGCACAGCCCGTGCACAGGTCCCTGGAAAAAGTACATTACAGAGTAGATTGCAGCATAAATAATGAAGGCTTTAGTGGAAAGCCCCGCCACGGACATGAGTGCCGCTCCCGCAAACATAATAGCGATAATCCGCTTTTTATGAGAGGCATTGGCGTAAACCTTTCCCCAGAACATTCCTCCCAGCACTGCTGCCGCTGTACCAAGAGAAGTTACGGTCCCCACCTGTGTTCCGGAAAATCCTATGGAACTCAGGTACTGGCCTATCAGTGGACAAAGCACGCCCAGCGGACAGTATATTAAGAAATAAAGCATGAAACATCTGATCATTTTTTAACTCCTGCTCTTTTTAACATAAAAGATAGTATAACAAATCCTTCGCCTGCAAACAATAACAAGTATTAAATTATATCAATCTGGAGGTATAGCCGTGTTAATCGTAGCGATAAGAACCTTTGTGCTCTACATTATTGTCATGATAGCCGTAAGCATTATGGGAAAATCGGAGCTTTCCAAAATGTCTCCTTTTCAGATGGTAATCGTCTTCATGATAGCAGAGCTGGCAGCCATGCCTATCGACGATCCCGCCACTTCCCTTATAAACGGAGTCATGGCCATATTCACCCTCATGCTTCTGCAGGTGCTCATTTCCTTTCTGTCCACCAAATGCGAATGGATCAAGAATCTTTTTTCCGGCAAGCCCAGCATACTAATAGATAAGGGACAGCTTAACATCCGGGAGCTTCAGAAGCTGAGAATCACAAGCACCGATCTGCTGGAACAGCTTCGTCTTAAAAACTGTCCTTCCTTCAGCAGTGTGGAATACGCCATCATGGAATCAAACGGTCAGCTTACCGTCATACCCAAGGCAGACCAGAAACCTCTTACGCCTAAAGACATGGGGCTTACGGTCAATGAGGGTCTGCTGCCCATGATAGTAATTTCCGACGGTACCCTTTATGCCAAAAATCTTCTGGCTTCAGGACTTTCTGAGGACATTTTCCGCAGGAAACTGGAAGCCTCAGGTATCAATTCATACGAAAGGGTTTTTCTGGCCTTCTATGACGAAAACAAGGTCTTCCACGTGTATCTTCACTCGGAGAATTCCGCTCCTTTCGCTGCGGAGGTGAAAATATGAGATATCTGATTATTTCCATTACCACAGTATCGCTTCTCATCGGCTCCTGGCTCGTTTTTTTCAGTTATTCTTCGAAAAATATCGATGCATACACTGAGTTTCTCAAGGATGAAATCCTTCCTGCAGTGGAAGCAGAGAACTGGGAAGAAAGCAACAGTCTCATGAAAAAGCTGGATGATGACTGGCATAAATACAAAAAGACCGCTCTTCTGTTTCTGGACACCCAGACCATCAACGAAATCGACTATTCCCTGGCCAGGGCCGAAAAATACGTTAAAGCCGAGGACGTTTCCAACTCTTCAGGTGAGCTGAACTCAATGATAGAGCAGCTTACCTTCCTCAAGCAGAACGACGAAGTTACCTTCGCAAACATTCTTTAGATCATGTATGCACCATGGGCATACGGCCATGACGCATATATTCTTCCGGAAAAGTAAAAAAGGCCATCTCTGGCCTTTTTTACTGAATTATTTCATACATTTTTGTTGCGGCTTCTTTTTTACAAGATTCGCAGATTTCCAAAACCCTGGCTGATACAGAGCTGGTCCCGAATTCGATGTGAATGATATCACCCACCTTGACTTCAGTACCGGCTTTTGCAGGCTTCCCGTTTATGGAAATACGCCCCTGATCACAAGCTTCTTTCGCTACGGTTCGCCTCTTTATCAGTCTGGAATTTTTAAGAAATTTATCGACTCTCATAACGCCTTTCATAAACCTATAATGAGCTATTAGGTTTAATATTTTTACGATCCGAAGACCGTGTTATAAAAAAGGTAATTTCTTACCTTAATTATCGGTAAATAAAACTTACTCTGTCAAATCTGTCAACTATTTGTTAACAGCATCCTTTAAAGCCTTACCAGCCTTAAATGTAGGAGCCTTTGATGCAGCGATTTCGATGATCTCTTCAGGCTGTCTAGGGTTTCTTCCCTGTCTTGCTTTTCTTTCCTTGGTTTCGAAAGTACCGAATCCGATTAACTGTACCTTGTCACCTTTAACTAATGCTTCTTCAATGCTTGCAACTAATGCATTGATAGCTGCTTCTGCATCCTTCTTAGTAAAATTAGTCTTCTCTGCTACTGCAGCTACTAATTCAGCCTTGTTCATTTAAAGTTCCTCCTTCATAAATATAACATATAATTCCAGCACATTATTGCCCGGAACGCTCCAATTTTTTGGCTTCGTCCCATAACTCGTCCATTTCCGACAGGCTCATATCCTCGAGGGCTCTGCCGCAAGCCAAAGCACTGTTCTCAACATGAGTAAATCTTCTTATGAACTTGTCTATAGTATAATCCAAAGATGCCTCCGGGTCAATGCCTAAAAAGCGTGAAACGTTAACTGCCGAAAACAGCAGATCGCCCAGCTCCTCCTGCAGAGCCTCCTTGTCCGCAGGCTGCTCCTTGCAACACTCCGTAAGTTCGCGGGTTTCCTCCCGCACCTTGTCAAAGGCTCCGGAAATATCATCCCAGTCAAATCCAACCTCTGCCGCCTTCTTCTGAACCTTGTAGGCTCTCGTGAGGGCCGGCAGCGCCCTGGGCACCTTGGTCAGGCGGGCAGATGTCTTCTCGCTGCCACGTTCCTGTTCCTTGATATTTTCCCATTTTTCAAGGACTTTGTCAATAGATTTTGCTGTATTATTTGTGTTTTCCTGCAAAAAAACATGAGGGTGACGGCGAATCATTTTCTCGCATTCTTCGTTTATCACATCTTTAAGGTCGAATCTGCTTTCTTCCTCCCCTAAAATGGAATGAAATACCACCTGTAGTAGCACATCCCCCAGTTCTTCTCTCAGATTAACCATATCTTGATTATTAATTGCATCCACGGTCTCATATGCCTCTTCCAGCATACCGGGACGCAGACTTTCGTGAGTCTGAACCTTATCCCACGGACATTCAGCCCTGAGAATTCTAACAATTTCATATAACCTTGTCAAGGCTTTTTCATTGTTATCAGCAGTCTCACATAAATGAATATACTTTTCTTTAACCATTATTATTCCCTCTATTTATCCGGTTATTTAATAAATTTGTCCAGAACCTTCACCAGCTTATCGCCCTTAGGCAGTCTTCTGATCTCATCTTCCGTTATAACTTTAAGGCTCAGCACCAGAGCACCGTAAACCACCACTCCAACGATTATGGAAAGCAGGGTTGAAATGTCGTTGCTGGATGTAACCAGAAAAATCAGCTTGAATGCTGCGAAGGCCGCCGCTCCCATAAGCACAGAAGCTATGAAAGGCTTAAGGAAGGTCATCTTAAAATCGAAAGTGGTTCCCGAATATTTCTTTATATCCTTTATGTTGAGCACTGTGGCCACAACATAAGCAGCTATAGTTCCCAAAGGAGCTCCGTTTACATTTATAGCCCTTATTCCTACGCATACATAGGTTACCACCAGCTTGACAGCAGCACCTATAGCCAGATTTTTCACCGGCACATTCTGTCTGTCTATACCCTGCAGAATACCCGTCAAAGTCTGAAGAGAAGACATGAAAATAATGCTAAAGCACATAAGACGCAGAGTAGGCACTGCTGCCGTAATTTCAGCCGCTGTGTCCGGTGTGAGATATAGCAGTTTCAGTATAGGCTCAGCCAGGGCAAACATGCCTGCAGCACAAGGAAAGCCTATAATCATAGCTGTCCTCATGGCCAGCTTCATGTTTTCCTTTACCTCACCGAAATCCTTCAGCTTGAATCCGGCGGAAATAGCCGGAACCAGACTCATGGCGATAGCCTGAACAAAGACCTGAGGAAGCCCGATGAGGGAGTTGCAGTAGCCGCTGAATCTTCCCCACAGAGCATTAGCCTGTTCGTGAGTCCATCCTGTGGCCTGCAGCCTGCCCATAACCACAGATGCGTCTATGGCTCCCATGAGAGGAAGGATAGAAGCGCCTATGGTGATAGGTATAGCTATTATAAGTATCTTTTTGACTATGCTCGAAGTGCTTTCCAGCTGGCTGTGAGACTTATTTCGTCTGATGTACCTCTTTATCGTGTTCAGACTCAGGAGGTAAATGATTACCACCACGAAAAGTCCTGCTGCAGCTCCTGCCGTAGAACCGAAAGTTGCACCGGCACATACGGCTTCGTATCCTGAGTCCAGCAGGAAATACGCCAGTCCCAGACCGACTACAACTCTGAAAAGCTGCTCGAAGAGCTGAGATATAGCCGTCGGGTTCATATTCTGCCTGCCCTGGAAATATCCTCTATATGCGGACATTATGGGCACAAGCAGCAGGGAAGGTGCTATGGCCTCCAGAGAAAGCCTCGCCCCAGGATTGTGCAGAATCGAATTCTCAATAAAGCCTGCATTGAAGTATACTATGCAGAAAGAAGCAAGTCCCAGAGCTCCCATAAGCCAGATTGAAATCTGAAATACCTTGTGAGCTCCCGCATAGTTTTTAACCGCAATTCTTTCCGAAACCATTCTCGAAATGGCTACCGGAATACCTGCAGTGGAAATTATCAGAAACAGGGTGTATATAGGATAAACAGAGCCGTAATAGCCCATGCCGTCTTCACCTATCCACCTTGTCAGCGGTATTCTGAAGAAAATGCCTATAACCTTTACGATTATGCCGGCAATTCCCAGCACTGCCGCTCCCTTTAAAAAGTTGTTTTTTGACATGATAGGAAAAATCCCTTTCTATATTAAAGCTGCTTCAAAATCTTCTCTGTGGCTCTGGCGGCCTCAAAGATAGTCTTTTCGATGTCTATAGTCTTGTATTCGCCCTTTTCGTAGAGCACCTTTCCGTCTGCCATGGTAAGCAGCACATCGCTGCCGGATGCGGAATATACCAGATTGTTTGCCATCTTGTGGACAGGATGCATGTTAGGCTGGTTCAGGTCGACCACGATGAGGTCAGCCCTGTTGCCTTCTCTGATGACTCCGCAGTCAGTTCTCCCCTGACCCATGGCTCCGTTTACAGTGGCTGCCTTCAGAACCTGCTGAGGTGTCACCGCCGTCGGATCTGCGAATTTTTCCTTGGCTGCCAGTGCCATAACCTTCATTTCCTCGAAGAAGTTGAGGCTGTTATTGCTGGCAACGCTGTCGGTTCCAATGGCTACATTTATGCCCATGTCAAGAAGTTTAGGCACATTGCAGACTCCGCTGGCCAGCTTCAGGTTGCTGACAGGATTTGTGGCTACGGTCACACCCTTTTCCTTGAGGATGTCGAAGTCCTCACCCTCAATCCACACGCAGTGTGCTGCTGTGGCCGGCATATCCCATGCTCCCAGACTGTTAAAATACTGTACCGGTGTCATGCCGCCGTGTCTTGCTTTACATTCCTCGTGCTCTGAACGTGTTTCGGAAATATGGATGTGCATGTTGGCGCCGCGCTCACGTCCAAAAGCCGACACCGCCTCCACTGCCAGATGGTTGGATGTGTACTCGCCATGAATGCTGACATCCATTTTTATTCTTTCATCATCCATATTATGATATGCTTCAAAGGTTCGTTTCATTTCCTGCATTGAAGGAAGCTGCCATACATCTGAATCGTCAAAGTTTACGATAGCTCTGCTGATGTTTCCCTTCATGCCTGCATCGGATGTGGCTCTCACCATATCGTCGATGAAATAGTACATATCCGTGGTGGAAACTATACCGAAGCGCATGGACTCCGCCATGGTGAGCAAAGTTCCCCAGTACACCGCATTGCTGTCCAGCTTATCCTCAAATGGGAAAATCAGCTTGTTAAGCCAGTCCTGCAGGGCCATGTTTTCGCCGTAGCCGCGCATGAGTGCCATCGGCGAGTGACCGTGGGAGTTGTAGAAAGCCGGCATGAGAAGCTTGCCCTTGCCGTCATAGGTCTCGCCGAAGTCCTTGCCATCCATCGATATTGGTGCAGGCGAATCAGTACCGATATATGTAATACGGCTGCCCTGCGTTTCCACATACATGTTTTCCTTTATCTCAAAGTTCTCGTCTAATACGGTTATATTCTTAAACAGCATTTTTTAAGTTCCTTTCGTTTACACAGACTTCTACAAATATAGTATAGCACAATATGGTCAGGATTTCCAAGGAGAATAGGTGAAAATTTCAGATTTCCGGGGCTCCTCGGAGCTTGCTTTGACTTCTTGGAGCTTGCTTTGACTCGTTGGAGCTTGCCTGGGCTCCCCGGGCCTTGCCGATTCCACCTTTTTTTGATTTTTTTCGATTTTGGTGGAAAAGATCAGACCCTCCCGCGTTTCTTCCGCACATCAGCCGAATGTACAAAAATGTAAAACATTGAAATTTCAACGTTTACCGACATCTCATTTCTTTACAGCAGCGCCGCTTTCTGCAGAGCCTAAGCAAAAACTCCACCTTTTTGCCAAAAAACCGGAAAATGGTGGAGTCTGTGGAGTCTGCCGTCAAATATTCTATTCAGAAATGGATTTGTATGCTTCTACGGCCTTGTCATTAAAGCAGGCCAGCAGCACATCCATGCCGTAGTCAGCGTTTTCGGCAAGCCAGTCGGTCACAGCCCTGTAGGAAACCTCTGCAGCTGCCTTAACTGGATAGCCGTATACCCCTGTAGAAATGGCAGGAAAGGCTATGCTGTGCAGGCCCTTTGCCTTAGCAAGGTTTAAGGAATTAATGTAGCAATCTCTGAGAAGCTTCGGGTCATCCTCGCTGCCTGAGTAAATTGGCCCTACGGTGTGAATTATGTAAGCAGCTTTAAGTCTGTATCCTTTAGTAATCTTGGCCTGGCCTGTCTCGCAGCCGTGGAGAGTCCTGCACTCTGCCAGAAGCTCCGGACCTGCCGCTCTGTGAATGGCTCCGTCTACGCCACCACCGCCAAGGAGGCTCTGGTTAGCCGCATTAACGATGCAGTCAGTGTCCGCCTGGGTTATGTCCATTTTTTGAATTTTTATGGTGTTCATTTAGTCCTCCTTATATAGTCTATACACCGCAACTTAATTTTATGTTGATGTTGGAGACTGTTTGTGCTATACTTAGGTCAAGAGGAAAGCCGTTGAAAACGGCTGACTATTTGCGGATTGCCGCCTTAGTCCACAGCTTTGGCGGCTTTTTTCATGCTTATCGTAATCCTCAATACCCCTTTGGAGTATGTGAATGTTACTCTAATCATGCAGGCTCCTTTCTCCCTTTTGAAAGTAAGGTTCCAGCCGCTTTCTGCTTGTCCTCTTGATGATATTATTATACCATAATGTCTCGCAAAGAACAAGCGTTCTTATATTTTTATTGTTGAAAATCGAGCATGTTTATCTTATTCCTCGCTGCCGGAAACAGTTTCTCCCGTCCAGCTGTTGATGCCACCGAACTCTACGATATTGATGTATCCCTGCTTTGCCAGCTTTTCGGAAGCCTGTTTGCTGCGGTTGCCGCTGCGGCAGTAGACGAGAATAAGCTGGTCCTTGTCAGGCAGCTCCGTAATATCCTCGGTTCCGATAGTTTCGTTAGGAATGCAGATTGCGCCCGGAATATGGGCAGTCTCATATTCCTCCTGTGTACGTACATCGAGAATGATGTAATCCGTCTCCTCTTCCATAATGGCAGCCGCTTCTGCAGAGCTGACCTGGCGATATGAACCTGTTTCATCAGCTGAAGATTCACAGCCTGTAAATATCAAAGCTGCCAGCAGGATTATCACTGCCGCCGGCAAAATTAGTGTAAGTCGTTTCATAGGTTGTCCTCCTTGTATAAGATACTCATTTCGAGTTATTATTCTTTTTATTGTTGAAATTTAAGCAGCTATGTGGTATATTGGTGTCAAGAGGAAAACCGTTGAAAACGGCTAACCTTCACGGTTAAAAAATAACTGCTATGGGTTCAAGCATGGAGCAGTTATTTTTTTATGGAAATAGTAATCCGAAATCTGCCAATGGAGATTGTGATTCTAACCATAATACCACCTTCCTTCAATCCAAAATTCCTTTTGAATTTCGGAAGGTTAACCGCTTCTGGCTTGTCCTCTTGACGATTATATTATATCATAATCGGTCTAAAAGAACAAGCGTTCTTTTAGACCGGGCCCGTCTCAAGAATAGCATCTCTAATTTGCTTTCTCGCATACTGTTTTATATACTCCTTGTCTTTTTTCTTTATCCCACCAAACAATTTTGAAATTCCTTTTTGCGAATCGAGATATCTCTGGCATACTCTCTCACAATAAAGATCGGCTAGCGTATTAAGAATATCATTACTAAGTGCAGCCTCTCTTTCAAACTCAAGAAGTGATTCTATATGCTCCTTGGAGCCCCAGCAAAGAAAGTTTTCGGCTTTTTTCAGAAACTCTTCATTTACTTCCTTCACTTTTTTTCTAGTAATAACAAGCCAAGCAGATGTGAAGTCATTTATTCCCAAATATTCGTTATACCCATTATAACAGTCTTTGTTAAATACTTCCGAATAGATAAATCGTATAGTTTCCCGTGCTTTACAATATATACAATCCGCCAAGTTTCTATATGGTTTTTCCTCTTTAGCATAGTACTGCTCATAAAGAATACGAGAAAATGCCACTGATGCCGGACTAAATACAAACCTGACACCACTATAATACTTTTTTCCATTGTACTCTCTTAATGTGTCGTAATCAAATTTGAGTTTTTCGTCGAATTCAATTATTTCCAATGCCATATCACCGGCTGTATCCGGATTTTCCTCATATAAATTATTAAATACTTGAAATGCCCGGTCATATGCCGGAATGCTAGGATAGTCCGACAACGGGTTACTATAATTATTTTCTTTCTTTCCGTCCATTTTCTGCCTCCATAATGGCTTTATGCTAATTGATTATCTTTCTTTTTTACCTTTCTTTAGTCTTAATCATCGAAGAATGTATTATCCCAGCTTGTGCCATGGCTGTCCGTGTAATTGGTGTCATAGGGATGCGATTCAAAATGATCCAGAGCTTCACCGTCGCATGGTCCTCTAGATGGTCTTCTCCCTTGATTGCACTTTCTGGCTATAGCTTCCGGAAATCCCCGAAAGGCAATAGGCAGAAGCATAATCAAAGTAACAATGCATAGCCCTAACATTAAAAGTATGAGCAGCACTGAAGGCTTTCCCATTTGTCCATCTAGTTCTTTTTCACAGATAAACGCTATAACACCTGTGCCAAATCCGATAATGCATCTTATTGTATCAATATGCTGTCTGTCCTTTTCCGGTTTCTTCTCACTCATTTTGGCTCTCCTTTGTTTTCTTTCCCCTTTGTATTTATAATAGTAAAACGGGAGCTGTCCGAAAAGCAGGACACCTCTTGAGATCTTGTGTGTGACTTCCTAAATAACTGCATTGGTTCTCTGCCAAGATTTCGTCCGCCGGAGAAGTTTTCGCTATGAGTCTATTTTACTTATTGAAAATTAAACTATTCTGTGGTATATTGATGTCAAGAGGAAAATCGTTGAAAACGGATAACCTTCACGATTACTGGAATAATCGCCTCGGTCGCAAGTGATGGCGATTATTTTTTTATGGAAACAGTGATTCAAAATCTGCCAATGGAGATTGTGATCCTAACCATAATACCACCTTCCTTCAATCCAAAATTCCTTTTGAATTTCGGAAGGTTAACCGCTTCTAGCTTGTTCTCTTTTTCTTTATCTTAACATCCGGTAATACAATCGGGATCTCTTCTGTGTCCTCTTCTCCTTTCCACAGAACAATAAAACGTATTTTTGCCGAGT
>CAZUFU010000048.1:0-11780 GCA_964619875.1 uncultured Oscillospiraceae bacterium | reverse complement strand
CCAGCTTGGTATCAGGCCATAAGTGCTTTACAGCCTGTGCCATAATATGTGATGCGGTATGTCTGTAATCATGTCTTACCTGCTCGTCTTCCCAGTTTAATTTTTCTTTTGCCATTTTAAATCACCTTTTCCTTCTGTATTTTCATTTTTCTTTGTTTACTTTATTGTTTCTGTCCGCCCTGAAGTTCGGGGTCCCTGCGAAAATCATCTAATTCGCAAAGCAAGAAGCTGCACCATCAGCCTGCCGGCCGGTGCAGATGCGCAGGCTTCTACGCCGCTTCTTCCCCGCTGCGGGTGTCTTGTGAGGTGTCTCCTCCGCCTCCGGTATCAACAGCAGCCGGCGGATTGTCAGTACCCGGATCTGTCGGCTCCGTGCCCGGATTATCTGTCCCCGGGTCCGATGGATCTGTCGTACCGGGATCTGTCGGATCAGTTGTTCCCGGATTATCAGGATCTGTCCCCGGATCTGCAGGATCAGTACCTCCCGGATTATTCGGATCTGTACCTGGATCTACAGGATCAGTACCTCCCGGATTTTCATTATCCGTAACGTTATTGTCAATCTGGCTTTCGCCTTCTTTTTCGTTTTCTATCTGATTTGCCTTTCTGGCCGCCTCAATTCTGGCAGCAATCTCGCTGCTGATGGCATTTACCGTAGATGAAGGCACATAATCAGTCTGTCCGAAAACTTCCTGATGAAGCATAGTTGCATTGTTTGCAAGTCCTGCAGGGAAAACATATGAAATCTTGTTTATGGTTCCTGTACTCCACTTGTACGGCCATCCGCTTCCTGTTGAAATGTTATATTGAGGAAGTCTGATGCCGAGAGCCAGGATGTCGTTCATAGTCAGGTTTGTCTTTACCTGCGGAACCATCATGTCTATTATCTTTTTAAGATCTGAGAACGGCATGGTCTTGGCCTTTTCGAATACCTTGGACACTACGATTCTCATTCTCTCGGTTCTCTTGAAATCGTCTCCGACTCCCTTTCTTATTCTTCCGTAAGATACGGCCTGCACACCTTCGAGAGTCTGTACTCCGGGCTCCTTAACAAGATTATAGTTCTTACGGCCGATGTTCCTTGCCGTGGCCTTGGTATACTTGTTAAGCTGATATATTTCGCCCTGCTGCACATCCACTGTGATTCCTCCTATGGCATCAACCAGATCGGCGACGGCTTTGAAGTTCACAATTGCATAATTGGTTATATTCATATCCATTGCCTGATTCAGCGACTTCATGGTCATCTCAGGCCCCCCATATACGCATGCATGGGTTATCTTATCGTAGGTCGATGTATCTCCCATCTTCAGGTATGTGTCTCTGTATACAGACGTCAGCTTTACATCGTTAGTGTCCTTGTTTATGCTGGCAATCATTATCATATCACTTCTCGTGCCCTTGATATTCTCCATGTCACGGCTATCTACACCAAGCAGCAGTATGTTTATATATCCGTCAACGTCCACCAGAGAAAGGTCATAATCCTCCGGAGTAGGTTCGTGCATCTCGTCAACTATGCCGCTGAAATAGCTGTATACCGCAATACCGCCTATCAGCAGCGCCAGAACCACGATTGTACCTGCTAAAATGGCGATTTTCTGCCAGGTCTTCAGTCCTTGAACCCATTGCTTAAAGCTTTTCTTCTGTTTTGTCTTTTTCTCTGCTCTGCTCATTGTTCAAAAATCCCCTTTTTCTTCTTTTTCTTCGCCTTATCTTCCTCAATAGTCTGATTGTAGAAGTCTACGGCCTCGTCAATTTCTCCGTCAAAGAGAAGTTTTCCATAACGCATTACCATTCCCCTCTTGCAGAATGATCTGGCCACCTTAGTCGAATGGGTAACAAACAGGAAGGTCACATCCTCTTCCCCCACTATCTGATTGATTTTATCCAGACATTTCTTTTTAAACTCACTGTCCCCTACAGAAAGCGCCTCGTCCACGATAAATATCTCCGGCTTGATGCTGACGTTTATGGCGAAACCCAGTCTGGCCTTCATACCGCTCGAATATGTTCTCACAGGCTGATCTATATAATCGTTCAGGTCTGCAAAATCCACAATCTCCGGCTCAAGTTTTTTTATCTCATCGTTAGTCATGCCGAAAAGCTGTGCTCTGAAGTATATGTTCTCTCTTCCGGTGAACTCCGGGTCAAATCCTGCTGTCAGTTCAAGCAGCGCACTGACCCTGCCGTTAACAATTATTTCTCCTGATGTAGGATAGGCAACCTCTGTGATCATCTTGAGAATTGTAGACTTGCCTGCACCATTTTTACCGAAAAGGGCCACTGATTCTCCTTTTTCTATTTTAAAAGATACATTGTCAACTGCCACTTTTTTCTTATATCCGGCTTTTTTGCTGAAAACAGCCTTAAGGCGCTGTCTGTCGCTCTTAAAAAGCTTGTATATTTTGCTTACGTTTTTAAATTCAATAACTGTATTTCCCATGTGTTCCTCTCTTTTTTCCTAGAGTATATCAGGAATATCCTTTTTGAGCCTGCCGTATGCCCATACTGCCAGAACAGCCATTACAGCAAATACGATGGCAAAATTTCTAAGTTCAACGGTTCTCTCCCAGAACCACACCTGGTTTATAAACGCATCTCTGTATCCGTTGACAATTATGGTTACCGGATTAAACATGAGAATGCTCCTGATAGTATGATTTTCAATGGACGAAGCATCATAAAGTATGCCCGACATCCAGAAAAGAGCCGTTACCAGCGACTTCACCAGATTGTAAAAGTCTCTGCTTACAGTAGAAAGCACTCCTCCGAAAAGTCCCCATGCTGTAAAGAAAAGGAACATCAGAAGCATATATATCGGAATCTGCAGATAATATATTGTCGGCATGTATCCGAAAAGCATGTAAATTGCTATTACAATTACAACCAGGCCTACGTGGCTGACCATAAGTGCCATGTTCACAAATGTAGGTATAGTGCATACCGGAAATTTTATCTTGTTTACCAGATACTTATATCTCCTGATGGATCCTGCACCGCCTGTTATACTGTCCCTCATAAAATACCATGGTATAATTCCGCCTATCAGCCACAGGAAGAAGGGATAACCATCCACGTCCCCGCCTCTTCTCAGTCCTACGGAGAAAGCGAACCAGTATACAAAAATCAGTATTGCAGGCCTTATTATGGCCCAGCTCCACCCTAACACGGAGCCGCTGTATGTCTTCCTCAGATCTGCCCATGCCAGCTTGAAAAGCTGAGGCCTGTATTCAATATGTTCCTTGATTATTTCTTTGAAAGTGCTCAAATTTTTCCTGTCCTCCTGTTATAGTCCTCCGGGGAATTAAAGTCTTCTGTACCGTCCTTAAGTACGATATACTTTTTATCTATCCTCTTTTCATCAAAAGGCAGCCCCATAAAGGACTGGTATACCTGCCATCCGATGCATTTTTCAATTTTCCCTTCAATAAAGAGCGTCCTGACTCTCTCTACATGATTCCTGAAAAGCTCACCGTCAGCAACCTTGATTGCCACTATGGACCTGAGATTACCGAAAAACAGAATGTCCTCAGCCACGGTGTTTATAATAGATGTTGCCGCTTCCTCCGAATAATATGTGTCTCCGTAAAGGAAGCACACATTATCCTCAATAAGTTCTTCAGTGAAACGATCAATCTCCAGGTGATTGTTTCTGGGCTCGTATCTCACCGCTCCGTCCACTTCATAGCGTGGGTCATGGGATGTTATAATCACCTGACATTCCGGATCTCCCTGCCTGAGCAGTCTTACAGTTCTGGCCAGCAGAGTCTCGCCGTTTATCTCTATAAAATGTTTGGGTATATCATTGTAATTCTGCCAGCGGGTTCCTTTGCCGTCAGCCATTATAATGTATTTCATAATTTTTCCTCTGTAAACATCAATGTCTACTTGATAACCTTGTGGTATCTGTAGAAGTCGCCAAGCTCTTTGTTTCTCTGACCTCCCCACAGCTGAATGATATTGACTCCGGACGATGTGTTGGCCTCTATAATGCAGTGTCCCTCCTCGGTAATGAGGATGTCCCATGCGATGAAATGCATATAAGGCAGCTTGTTTGCCAGATCTATCATGTCCTCCTTGAGCTGCTGCCAGCCCGGAACCTGTACTCCTTCAATGGGTGCCCCCGAATCAGGATGTACCTTGTAAACGTTGCGGTTGTGAAGGCATCTTGCTTCACTCAGAATTCCGGTCTCCAGGTCTATGTTGGCAACCAGTCCTCCGCGGCTTCCATTATCAACAGGTATGGTCTCCTTAGTACCTATTCTCTGAACAGCGAAGAATACCTTGAACTGATGTGTCTGCGGATCCTTCAGAGTTATGAATCTGATTGTGTTTACAGTCTTGTCGTAAATATTGTTCAGATAACTATGCTGCTCCATGGCCTCACTTAAAAACCAGTTATCCCTCTTTTTAAGATATCCGATAAAGTCTTCATTGCTTATAGGCCTAAGGTCGATACATGGCATGTCTTTTTCATAATCATAGGTCATTATCACCACGCCGGTTCCTTTGCCTCTGCCATATGGCTTGAAGAACATCTTTCCCTTTTCTTTAAGAAGAGTCAGTGCATCCTCATACTCCATGGCAACACTCTGGAAGCTGCTTAAGAATCCATTGTTCTTTATCATGTAGCTTTCCGGTACCCTGACATATTGCTTCAGGATTTCTGCGGAAGCAATCTTGTTATTGCATACAAAATCAAAGGGTTCATTTATAAATCTGGATCTGTACCAGTCGAACTCAGAAAGATATTCGCTCTTATCATTGTGGTCGAAATCATACAGCATCCACTGGTCAGCTAAAAATCCGCCGCATATGTTTGCCCTTATTTTTTTGTACCATGGGCATTTAAAATGATTCTTTACGAAAACTATTCTTGTCCAATATAGAAAGAACAGTTTCAGTTTTTTTATAACCCGTTTGACTATCTCCAAAAATTCCATCTTATTTCCTTTTCCCTTTTTTAGCTTATCTTATTTCATCATATTATCTGTTATCAGCTTCACTATCTGTTCTGTAGATGTTCCCAGATTCTCCGGAAGATACTTATGCCTGTACTCGTCAAGAGCCGCATAGTTGTATCTGCCTGCGGTTATGGTTTCTGCCAGTTCCTCTGCACTTCTGAAAACACATCCCGGCATAGTCTCAAAAAGATCGATATTCATGCCGTTTTTTTCTCTGTATTCTTCATAGTCATAGACAAAGTAATAGGTTGGTCTTTCCAGCACTGCCCCCTCTATGGCTATAGCTGAGTAGTCTGTCACCAGATAATCGCATGCGGCAAGCAGATCTACAGCTTTAAACTCAGGGCATGTGTACACTGCCGGATTTTCTGTGGTAAGCTGCTGATTAGGATGTCCCTTGACTATCAGTACAATATCCTTTTCAGCCGTCAGCCTGTCAGCCAGTTCTTCCCAGTGAAGC
The DNA here is from genome assembly GCA_964619875.1 of uncultured Oscillospiraceae bacterium. GTDB lineage: Bacteria > Bacillota > Clostridia > Peptostreptococcales > Anaerovoracaceae > SUG1106. Next base: position 6,353 of record CAZUFU010000048.1, on the reverse strand, counting down.
TCAATATTTCTTCGGAAAGTAGGCGCATAAAGCACCACTGTTTTTTCACGGAATTCCGGATAGGCTTCCATTACCTTAACTCTGTTGGCTTCTGCCGTATTCAGCAGATGATCTATCCTCGGCAGACCGCAGTTTACGAGCTTATCCTCTGTGGTGTTAAATGACATGCAGTAGTAAGGATTCCACGCTCTGCCTCCGGCTATGATATAGTCATAGTTTTCATGCATCTTCATAAGGCGTGCCGTCTCTGCACTTCTGCCCGATTCTCTGCCAAGGGTCTGATATCCTGACTGCTTGATCTTGCCCAGTGCATGCCACATCTGAATTACCGTCAGTGACTTTTTATGGTTAAGGATAGAAACAGCCGGCCAATAGGCATCCAGCACGCACACCGCTGATGTAGCCATGTGGTACATGCTCTTCAGGGTTGATACTGCAAAGGATGTAAGGCCTCCGCTTCCTTCTCCCTCCAGGCGATGGCATATAGTAATTATTTTTACATCAGGTTTTTGTTTTCGCAGAAGTTCCTGAGTATCGCTGAAATCCTGAGTCAGCTGATCTGACTGTCTGCTAAGGAAGAGTACTTTGTTTTCCTGCGTCGGAAACAGCTTTAAAAATCCGTAGATTATGCTGAGGCCAATCCTCATAATGTATATTGCAATTTTTTTCATAGTTCCTCACATGCACATAGCAATCCTATCATAATAATTTACCATATATGTGTTCAAAAATCAAGAAAGACGCCCTAATTTAGAGCGTCTTTTCTCATTTATCATATGTCTTTTTGCCGAAGGGCGATGGCTTCCTGTAAAGTAAAATAAATCCCAGTATTATGTTGGCAACTGCCAGTCCGTATATAATCAGTCTCTCCATGGTAATCCTCCAAAAATCCTCTCGTTTTGTAATATTTTACCATGTGCAGTGCTGTCTTGTCAACTAGCTTTAAACTGTCTGTATGCAGCACCTATCTCTTTGGTGATTTCGGTGTAAAAATCAGAGAGACAATATATCCGAAAGTTATGGCCACAGCCACACCTGCAGCAGTAGCTTTTATAGGTCCGGTAACAGCCTCCAGAAAACCCTTCTGCGCTCCTTCCATGGCACCCTTTGCCAGATTATATCCGAAACCCGGCAGAGGTACGGTTGCTCCGTTTCCCGCCAGATCCACAATGGGCTGATACAGGTTCAGTGCCTGAAGAACCACACCGGCAACCACGAATATGACCAGAATCCTCGGCGCCGTAAGTTTGGTTCCGTCCAGCAGCAGCTGCCCGATGACGCACCATATGCCTCCTATTATAAATGCCCATAAATATTCCATCTACTCCACCTCCAATGCCGCTGCATGGGCAATGCCCGGGATGCTTTCTCCTTGCAAGGGCGAAATAGTGGAAAGAAGCGCACCCGTGGACATAAGCAGAATGCGTCTGTACTTACCCTGTTCCATGTCTTTAAGCAGCTTGCCTGCAAATACCGAAGCCGAACATCCGCAGCCGCTGCCGCCTCCGTGTACATCCTGTTCCTTGCTGTAAAGCATTGTTCCGCAATCGTCGTAATGAGAAAAAATTTTCTTTTTGTCCAGCCCTGCATCTGCCAGCAGGTCTGCCATTATATCCTTTCCTATATAGCCAAGGTCTCCGGTGACTACTAAATCGTAGTAATCAATATCACGGCCCGTGTCCTGAAGATGATTAAGCAGTGTGTCCACAGCAGCGGGAGCCATGGCGGCGCCCATCTGGTTTGCATCTCTGATTCCCGCATCTATCACCTTGCCTATGGTAACCTCGCATACCCTTACTGCAGTCATTCCCCTTGTAATTCCGTGAGGCCATTCAGACACCACTACAGCACCGGCAGCAGTTGCCGTCCACTGCGCTGATGTCGGTCTCTGATTTCCATGCTCCACAGGCATTCTGAACTGCCTTTCGGCTGTGCAGAAATGGCTTGATGCTCCTGCCAGGATGCTTCTGGCGAAACCGCCGTCCACCAGCATAGAGCCTATGGCCAGGGATTCGGTCATGGTGGAGCAGGCCCCGTAAAGTCCCAGAAATGGTATATGCATGTCCCTTGCCGCAAATGAAGACGTCATAATCTGATTTACAAGGTCTCCACACAGCATGATATCTATATCCTCTTTTTTAAGCTGGGCACGCACCATAGCTTTTTCCATGGCTGCCTCCAGCATCTTGCACTCGGCCTTTTCCCATGATTTTTCACCAAACATATCATCATCCAGAATCTGATCAAAGGAATCAGCCAGGGGGCCCTCGCCTTCTTTCTTGCCCCCTATGTTCCCGCGCCCTATGATGTATGGTTTTTTCTCAAGGCACACTGTCTGCGCGCCTATTTTTCTGTTTGCCACTTTTTCTCTCCAATCCTTCTTCTTTAAAACTTTTCTATGAACCAGTAAATTATGCCGACAACAGTTGCCGTACTGATTCCGCACACCAGCACCGGCCCTGCCACACTGAACAGCTTGGCACCTGTACCCAGCACAGGGCCTTCCTTCTTGTACTCTATGGCCGGTGCCACCATTGAATTGGCAAAGCCTGTAATGGGCACGATAACTCCGGCTCCCGCATGCCTGGCGATTACATCAAAAACACCCAGGCCGGTCAGCAGCTGAGCCAGAGCCACAAGGCCAATGGTTACGAAAGCACCTGCATCCTTCTGGGACATTCCTGTGGCCTGAAGCCTGTTCTGTACAGCCAGTGCAGCCATGCAGATTATGCCTCCTGCGACAAAAGCCTTTACACAGTTGGCAAAATACTTCGGCCTTGGCGTAAACTGTTTAGCGTACTTTCCATATGCTTTGCCTATCTCCTTTTTCTGCTTTTCCTTTTCCTTGTTTTTTTCTTCGCTTATCTGCAGCACCATCAGAAACCCTCCTGCATTGATAAAAAACTTTTCTTTTGTACTTTTTATTCTTTCCATTAAGCCAAAAATATGTCATAATATTTATCAGAAAATCTCACATAAAAAACGGAGGAGCGTCATGTTCAAAACCTCCGGCAGTTTGTGCTGCCTCAAAGATAAGAAAATAGTTCTGGCTTCAGGCTCACCGCGCCGCATTGAGATGATGCGCGCCCACGGTATCGAGCCGCTGGTTATGCCTGCTCACATCGAAGAAAACCTTCCTCAGATTCACGGCATGTGTGAAACTGTCATGTTTCTGGCTCTTAAAAAAGCTCAGGATGTTGCCGGACAGCTGGCTTCCATGCCGGACAACGCCGATGCCGCAGAAGGAAGCATAATTATCGCTGCCGACACAATTGTTTACAAAGACGGAGAGATTATGGGAAAACCTGCAGACAGGTCAGATGCATATCGTATGCTGGACAAGCTGAGAAATGATTATCACTATGTGGTTACAGGTGTGTCCCTGCTTGCATGGGGCCGTCAGCTTACGCGCGTTTTTGCCGAGGTGACAAAGGTGTATTTTACAGACTACTCGGACCGGGAGCTTAATTTATATCTGGACACTGATGAAGCCTACGACAAGGCAGGTGCTTACGCGATTCAGGGATATTTCTCAAGGTACACCGACCATATAGAGGGCAGCTATGAAAACGTCATAGGTTTTCCGTGGGAAAGAATTGAAAAGGAAATCTTAAAAATGGAGGAAATTTAGATGAAAAAATTTATGTCGGAATTCAAGGAATTTATTTCAAAGGGAGATGTCATGAGCATGGCTGTCGGCATCATCATCGGCGGTGCTTTCACTGCCATCGTGAACTCTCTGGTTGGTGATGTTATCACTCCACTGCTGGGAATCATCATCGGAGGCATTGACTTTACAGGAATCAAAGTTACTGTAGGCGGTGCAGAACTCATGGTCGGCAACTTCATTCAGGCTGTAATCGTATTTCTGTTAACTGCACTGGTTATCTTCTGGATGATGAAAGTCTTTAACCGTGTCTTTGCCAAGAAAGAGGCTGAGGCACCTGCTGAGCCTGCTGAACCGGAACCTGCCCCTGTTCCTGAGGACATTCAGCTGCTTAGAGAAATCCGTGATCTGCTTCAGGCAGGAAAATAGCAGGAAAACAATCTGAACTTAAAAAGCTGTGAGCCGGATTGACCGCCGGTGCACAGCTTTTTCATTTTTATATTTATTTATCAAACAGCGGGACAAGTCTCTGGCTGTTCACATCAACCAGTCCAAGTGTGGTCATCTTCAGCGACGGTATAACCGGGAGACTGAGAAAAGCCATATTCATAAACGGTTCAATCTCTGCTGAGGCGCCCAGTTTATGAACTGCCCGACGCACTGCCTCATTCTGAGATGCAACCTCGGCTGCAGGAAGGTCACTCATCAGCCCTGCCTCAGGCAGGGGCATTTCTGCAATTATTTTGCCTTCAGATACTACGGCGTTTCCGCCTCCCATGGTACGTATCCGGTTGGCTGCAGCTGCCATGTCATCATCATTGGTTCCTATGACGATTAGATTATGAGCATCGTGTGACACCGAAGAAGCGATAGCTCCTTTCTTCAGCCCGATTCCCGAAATGAAGCCGATGCCCTTGTGACCTGTATTAAGGTGGCGCTCTATTACTGCCAGCTTCAGGATATCTCTTCGGGTATCTACGCCGTTATCACGATCAAAATTGATTTCTGTAATCCACTCATCGGTAAGCAACTGTCCGGGTCTGATCTTTATTACACGGCACTTTTCGCCCTCAGGTTCAATATGGAAGTCTGACGGCGAGAGCTCATCGAGATAGAATGAATTTCTCACTGTCTTCCTGATGTCGCTTCGTATCTCCGGTTTTTTGAAATCAATAACTTTTCCGTCGGAAACAGACAGTTGTCCTCTGCAGTAAACATCGCACACCTTCACAGTTTCCAGATCATCCAAAACCAGAATGTCTGCTGTATATCCGGGAGCCACCGCTCCCACGCCCTTCATACCAAAATATTCTGCAGCCTGCAGGGTGGCCATTCTGATTGCTGTCAGAGACGACTTGCCTGCTTTAACAGCTCTTCTGATGATATTATCAATATGTCCTTCGCTGATAAGGTCCGCCGGGTGACGATCATCTGTCACCAGCATGCACCTCCTCGACCATGGTTCATCAAACAGCGGCAGCAGAGCATCAAGGTTCTTGGCTGCTGTTCCCTGTCTTATCATAATGTGCTGCCCTTTGGAAATGCGCTCCACAGCTTCCTCTGCAGAGCTGCATTCATGGTCATCACTGATGCCTGCAGCAATATATTTATCCAGTCCTTTTCCACCGAGCAGCGGGGCATGTCCGTTTACCAGCTTTCCGAACTCATGAGCTTCTGAAATTTTCTGCATCACCTGCGGGTCTTCTGCCAGGACTCCAGGATAGTTCATCATCTCTCCCAGCCCCAGCACTCTCGGGTGCTTGTACAGCACAGCGAGGTTTTCTGCTTCAAGTACTGCGCCCGTCTCATCAAAGCCTGTTGACGGCACACAGGAAGGCAACATTACATATACCGACAGAGGAAGGTTCTCACTTGCCTCAAGCATGTAGGCAATACCCGATAATCCGCACACGTTGGCTATTTCGTGAGGATCAGCCACTATGGCAGTAGTTCCGCATGGCAGACACACCTTTGCCAGTTCAGATGGCGTAAGCATGGTGCTTTCTATGTGTATATGGCCGTCAATGAACCCCGGGCAGATTATTTTACCCGAAAGATCTCTTACCTTATCAGCATCTGAGTCATCGTATCCGCCCACTCCTATGATTATTTCACCGTCGATCAGGACGTTAGCTGTTTCGAGTCTGTCTGTAAATACGTTGACTATCTGTGCATTTTTTAAAAGAAGTCTCATATGTCACCTCGCCGCATATTATTAAAAGCATTATAACACATAAATGTCTATGAGGTTCAAGATGTATTTTTTCAAGATGTCATACGACTGGCTTACGCTATGCGTAATCCTTAGGGTTGAACTTCTCGAAGATTCCCGCAGCACCTGACTCTTCGCATCGTTTAAGGTCTGCATAGCTCCTGATGGTCCACATAAACTTGGCACCCTTGAAGTTTACAAAAGCCCTCATATCCCTGTCCTCATAGCAGTAGGCAACGAAGTCCGGCCTGCCCTCCAGATTAACCCAGAGATTCTTAAGCAGGAAATCCTGCAGACCGGTGAGTATCGGTTCGCCTCCTGAACCACCCGCATGTTTCTTGTCAAAATTCTTGTTTAGGCATCCTGACAGCTGTCCGCGTACTACATCCGGATACGCTTTGCGAAGATGTCCCACTACGGAAGGACTGAATGACTCTATACAGTAAAGTCCGTCATATCCCTCAAGGGCAGTCATAACAGCATCGGTCAGCTCCCTGTCATTGCCGCCGGCGCTCTTGATTTCTATAATAAGAG
>CAZUFU010000047.1:0-11970 GCA_964619875.1 uncultured Oscillospiraceae bacterium | reverse complement strand
AAAAAATCGACCCTTCCGACGTAAAGGTAGATAACAGCGAAGACTTTACCGCATCAAACGGCGGCAATGCAGCCCTCAGGCCAAAAGAGCCAAAGCCTGTAAACGTCACTCTGGAAATCCGCTGCGACACCCTTTCCTCGGACATGAGCAAGCTGGAGAACCCGGCTATTGAGGACTATATCCCGGCGGACGGAACCATACTGGCAAAGTCCACTTACAAGGGCACCACCGACAACACGGTTTTCGATGCGCTTAACACCCTTTGCAGAAACAACGACATACAGCTGGAATTCAGCTATACCCCGATATACGAATCATATTACATAGAAGGAATCAATTATCTCTACGAATTTGACGGAGGCAATCTGTCAGGCTGGATGTACAAGGTCAACGGCTGGTTCCCTAACTACGGCTGCTCCTCATACTATCTGAGCGACGGAGATGTCATCGAGTGGGTATACACCTGCGACCTGGGAAAAGACGTAGGGGATAATTCCATGGCATAAAGGGAGTCTTTAAAGGAGAGGAGAGAAAAAACATGAAAAAGAGAATATTATCACTGCTTCTGATTATGACCCTTGCTCTGACCATGACCTTCGGGGCATCAGGCTTTGCGTCTGCAGCATCCCAGAGCAAGATAACAGAAGCCTTCGAAAAATGCGGCGATTACATCTACGAGACAGTAACGGAACCTATATTCGGCAGTATCGGCGGCGAGTGGGTAATGTACGGCCTTGCCGAGGCAGGCTATCATATGTCTGATGAATACATCGCCAAATATCAGGCAAGTGTAGAGAAGGCAGTCAGGGAGGGCTACCGCGGTGTTCCCGGACAGCTTCATGACCGCAAGTACACCGAATATTCCAGAGTAATAGTGGCCTATGCGGCCTTGGGACTGGACCCGACGAATATTGCTGGATACAATATGGTGGAAAAACTTGCCGACTTTGACAGCGTGGTATGGCAGGGAATCAACGGACCCATCTGGGCACTCAGGGCACTTGATGCAGGGAAATATGAAATCCCTAAGATTTCGGGCATTGGAAATGTGACGACCCGCCAGAAGCTCATAAACTATATCCTGAGCTATCAGCTTGACGACGGCGGATGGAACCTTTATTACTCCGAAAGCGATAATGCGGCAGAAAATGCGAAACAGAAGGCATCCCTTAAGGGCGATCCGGATCTTACTGGAATGGCTATGACAGCCCTTGCTCCTTACAGGTCACAGACGAAGGTGAAAGCGGCTTTGGAAAAGGCGGTAAAGTGCCTTTCTGCCATGCAGAACTCTGACGGAGGCTATACCGCATGGGGTGCATCCAGTTCAGAAAGCATCTCGCAGGCCATCTGCGGCCTGACATCGGTGGGCATTAACCCGAATACGGACAGCCGCTTCAAGAAAAACGGCAAGTCGCTGGTTGATGCACTTCTCAGCTTCTATGATGAGAAGACCGGCGGGTTCAGGCATGTAAACACAGCATCCGGCGGATATGAGCCGGTAGTGAACCAGATGGCCACAGAGCAGGCCTATTATGCTTTGGCAGCCTACAAAAATACTGTTCCGATCAAGGCAACCATAAGCAAGGCGGTAAAGTCCGGCAGCACTTCTGTCAAGGTCACATGGAAAAAGGCCGCTTCATCGTCTGCATGTTCCGGCTATCAGGTGGTTCTGGCGACCAACTTCGGCTTCACTAAGAATGTAAAAAAGGTGACTGTATCAGGCAGAAGCACTGTTTCAAAGAAGGTTACGGGCCTTTCCAAAGGCAAAACTTATTATGCGAAGGTTCGTGCCTACAAGACAGTAAACGGTGTGAAAGTCTACGGGGCCTACAGCAGCGTGAAGAAAGTGAAACTGTAAAATAGGGGTTGTCAAAACCCCTTCACAGTGATATAGTAAAGAGGTAAACTTAATAGAAGATTCTGTGTTCTTCGAGGCACGCCTTGCCGGCGGTTTCGGAGCTAAGATGGAAGCAGGTGAAAATCCGGCACGGTCCCGCCACTGTAATGAAGGAGCTTTGCTTGGGATGCCACTGCGCTGGGTCACATAGCTGTAATTTGTAGCACGATGTGAGACCATGAGAGCGCGCGGGAAGGCGAGCAAAGTGATGATAGCTGAGTCAGGAGACATGCACAGATGAAAGCAGATTCTATGCGTCGGAGAAACGCAGAAGGATATTTTTATTGCAGAAAAAACGGGCTGCAGTCATGTTGGCATTTAAGTTGCCGATGGGCTGCAGTTTTTTGATTGAGACTTTTCATCCTGCGGGGTGATAGTGCTGTCTATATTAGCACATTGCCCCGCAATCCTTTTTAGAATAAAAATCAGGGGTTAAAGAGGTCGCAGCTAAAATGAACTCTTTTCATACTTATGGGCAGCCGATGGTTATATTTATTCTGACATAGCCTGAGGCTGCCACTCCAAGGAATCAGAATGAAGAATAACCGGATATTAAAAAAGCGACTCTAATTTGTATATAAGATAGGGGCATATATTAACATATAAATGTGAGTAAGAAGACTCCTGCCACAGGGAAGCTGTAAGCAGAGGCAGTATTTCCGTGTTTGGCAGGAGTTTTGCATTGAAGGAAAGCTCGTTTCCTTGCCTTGGTTTCGCTGCCTTGCTTTTAAGACAGTATCGTGGTACAATTTTTCCACGGAGCAAATAACCCGGAGGGAAAATAATGAAGGAAGAAAAAAACATCAAAGCTAAACGCAAGGCGGCTCTCATAGTGCTGGCGGTGCTCATAGTGGTATCGGCGGCAGCAGAGCTTATCATAAACGCAGGCAAGGAAGATACGGCCAACGTACATATTCAGATACGCTGTGACGAGGCGGCAGAAGCACCGGAAACTCTCATTGATCCGGCTCTGGAAGAATATATCCCGGAGGACGGCATTGCAATGGCAAGGTTGAAATACATTGCCGAAGAGGGAGACAGCGTACTTGAGATTCTGGAGAAAATCTGCAGCAATAACAATATAGAAGTAAAAAAGGACTGGGAAGGCTTTATTGAAACCATAGGATATCTTAAAAACGGCGACTGCGGCGAGAACAGCCGCTGGGCATACACTGTCAACGGGGAACTAAAAAAAGAGAAACCAGCTGACTGTAAGGTAACCGATGGTGACGAGATAGTATGGGCCTTCACCCTGGACGGAGGAATGGACGTTGAAAATGTTTAAATACGGCCTTGGAGAGGACAGTACCTTTGCGGGCTGCCATCCGGCTGTAAACCTGATTTTTTTCCTGTTTGCCATAGGCATAACCATGTTTTCCATGAGCCCTGTCTTCCTGGCGGTGACTCTGGTTTTTTCGTGGCTTTATTCTATTCTGCTAAACGGAAAAAAGGCTGTAAAGAGCAATATTATCTTTACTATACCGATATTGATTATCATGACGATGATAAACACACTTTTCACCCATAACGGGGCAACGGTGCTGTTTTATCTTAACAACAGCAGAATCACCCTTGAGGCACTGCTTTACGGACTGGCTGCGGCAGTGCTGCTTTCCTCGATAATTGTGTGGTTCAGCTGCTTCAATGTGGTGATGACTTCCGACAAGCTCATTTACGTTTTCGGAAAGGCAGCACCGGTGCTGGGGCTGACCCTTTCTATGATATTCAGATTTATACCTTTACTCAAAGCCAGGTTCAGGGAGATTTCCATGGGACAGCGATGCATGGGAAGACATGTATCCGGTGGATTTTTTGCAAGACTGCGACAGGTGACCAAGGAGGTATCCATCCTTATCTCGTGGTCCCTGGAGGCCGCCATAGAAACCTCAGACTCCATGGAGGCAAGAGGCTACGGACTGCCGGGGAGGACAAGTTTTCATCTTTTTAAGATGACACCGACGGACAAGGCGCTGCTGGCAGTAATAAGCATCAGCGGTCTCATTGCGGCGGCAGGATGCGTGCTGGGCAGAACCTCAATCTATTATTATCCGAAGGTGGTTTTGGGGCAGTGGGATATACTTACGGTTATTACCCTTGCAGCTTATCTGGTACTCCTGGCAACACCGATTATTACAGACATTTTTGGAGAAATCAAATGGCAACAATACAGGTTAGAAATTTAAGCTTTGCCTATCCGACGGCTGAAATCAGGGCACTGGAAAATGTGTCCTTCAACGTCAGTCAGTCGGAGTTTGTGGTTCTCTGCGGCAAATCGGGCTGCGGCAAAAGTACTCTGCTTCGTAATTTGAAAAAGAATCTCATTCCCTACGGACAGTTTGAAGGTGAGGTTCTGTATAACGGCGAGGAAATCGCTCATATGGACGACAGAGTAAATGCGTCAGAAATCGGCTTTGTACAGCAGAATCCGGACAATCAGATAGTCACTGACAAAGTGTGGCATGAACTGGCCTTCGGTCTGGAAAGCCTGGGTCTTGATAACATGACTATCAAGCGCAGAGTTGCGGAAATGGCAAGCTTTTTTGATATACAGACATGGTTCAGAAAGAATGTAAGCGAGCTTTCGGGCGGGCAGAAACAGCTTCTCAACCTGGCTTCCATAATGGTAATGCAGCCGAAGGTGCTCATATTGGACGAGCCGACATCACAGCTTGACCCTATTGCAGCATCTGAATTTCTGAAAACAATATACAGAATCAACAGAGAGTTGGGCACGACTATTATTATCTCAGAACACAGGCTGGAAGAACTTTTTACCATGGCCGACAAGGTTATGGTCATGGATAAGGGAAAGCTTATCGCATATGATGAGCCATGGAATATCGGCAATTTTCTGGCAGGAAAATCACAAGAAGAGAGGCATCCTATGTTTTACGGAATGCCGGCAGTTATGAAGATTTATTCCCACTGCAGAGCGGTGGGAGTTCCCCGGTATATACGTGAGGGAAAGGAAATGTCTCCACTTACTATAAGAGACGGAAGACTGTGGCTGGAAAGCTTTATGGGAGATGATACTGAGGCAAGCAGGTACAAGCCGAACCATGGAGAATGGCAGAGCGGTGGCAGTGATGAAAAAACAGGTACGGATGAGATAATCAGGGTCAAGGATCTCTGGTTCAAATACAGTAAAGACTCGGGAGACGTGCTGAGAGGCCTGAACCTTTCTGTGAGAAAAGGGGAACTTTTTTGCCTTCTGGGAGGCAACGGTGTTGGAAAATCCACCACACTCAAGGCCATCAGCGGCTCTGTGATACCTCAGCACGGCAGCATTACAGTGGACGGCATGAAGGTGAAGAAGGAAAATTTCAAGGAGCTTTTTAACAAGCGCCTGGCCATGCTGCCACAGAACCCGCAGGCACTCTTTACTGAAATAACCGTGGAGGAAGAACTGCTGGAGGCGCTTTATTTCGAGAAGATAACCGACGAGGAAAAGATAGATAAAATCGAAAATATTCTGGAAATGATGGAGATAACCCACCTGAGAAAGTCCCATCCTTACGACCTTTCCGGAGGTGAACAGCAGCGGCTGGCTCTGGGCAAAATACTTCTGCTCGAGCCTAAGATACTCCTGCTTGATGAACCCACCAAGGGTCTGGATCCTTTCTTCAAGATAACTCTGGCAGGAATACTAAAAAAGCTTACTCAATCCGGTGTTACCATATTTATGGTTTCCCACGATGTGGAATTCTGTGCGGAGTATGCCGACAGATGCGCCATGTTCTTTGACGGCGATGTGGTATCTGAGGGCTCGCCTAAGGAATTCTTTGCGGGGAACAGCTTTTATACCACTTCAGCCAACAGGATAGCAAGAAGATGGTTTCCTGAAGGTATCACATGGGGGGAGGTGGCAGAATGGGCAGAACAGGCTTCGGTGAAATAGAACTCAAGGCCAGGCGAAAGAGAACCATTGCCGCCGCCGTATGCATTTTCATATTGATGCCTGCAACCATAGCCTTCAGTACACTGGTACTCGGTGGTGCCAAATACATGATAACCAGTCTACTGATAATCGTTTATACCATGGTGCCGTTTTTCATGATATTTGAGAAGAGAAAACCCAAGGCAAGAGAAGTTGTACTCATAGCCATGATGACAGCAATAACCGTAGCGGCACATATATTTTTCCATGTGACGGTGCCCATACAGATCGGTACAGCTATGGTGATAATCTCCGGAGTGGCCCTGGGGCCTGAGGCCGGATTTATGGTAGGTGCTCTTGCCCGTTTCGTGTGCAACTTTTACATGGGACAGGGGCCGTGGTCTCCGTGGCAGATGTTCTGCTGGGGACTGCTGGGATTTCTGGCGGGACTGTCCTTTAACAAGGTTACGGTGAAAAACCGTTATGAAGGCCTGGGAGAGAGCGACCAACTGGCTGCTGTGACGGTCATGGAGGAAAAAAGGTCGAAAACCTTCAGGGTGGTCATGGGACCTGTAATGTGCGTCCTTGCAGGTGTGATTTTAGCCTATGTGACATATATTATCGTGCCAGGAAAGGACACAACCTTCTGGGGATGGAGGGTTTATGCCTTCGGAGCGGCAGGGCTGCTGTCAGGAGCATTGCTTCAGCGCAAAAGAATGCCGGCTGACAGTCTCACTCTGGCCTTGTTTACTTTCATGACAACTGTTATAATATACGGTGGCATTATGAATATGGCTGCCATGTTCACCTCCAGCGGGATACCGGGAAACGATATAAGTTTCAATACATTGAGGCTGCTGTATGTTTCGGGTCTGCCTTATGACCTGTATCACGGGGTTACGGCCTCGGTGTGCATGTTTGTAATAGGCAATCCTATGATAGAAAAGCTGGAGAGAATAAAAATAAAATATGGGATTTACAGATAAATCGGGAGGTATACAATGATAGAATTGACAACTGAAAACTATAAATTTTTCCAGCACAGGGAGTGCGAGTTTTTCCCTTGTCACAAGACGGAGGACGAGGAAAACTTCAACTGTCTGTTCTGCTACTGTCCGCTGTACGCTCTGGGCGAAAACTGCGGCGGCAATTTCAAATACACTGAGGACGGCATCAAGGATTGCTCGGACTGCCTGGTACCTCACAAGAGAAAAAATTATGAGTATATCATGAGCAAATTCATGGATATCGTGGAAGTGGCAAGAAAAAAATAGGTTCAAATCATACTCTTACAGGAATTCAAACAGGCCTCCATTAATACTATGAGAGAAACGAAACAAATACAGTGTTAAGGAGGCCAAAATGAAACTGGCAATAGTTGGGACAGGAGCTATGGGAAAGGTTCTGAGGCAGTACGCTTTGGAAGAAGGGACTTTCGATACCATCTTTTTCATAGAACCTACTGAAGAAAACACATGGCCTTCGGAAAAGCCGGATCTTTTAATAGATTTCAGCAATCCGGGGGCCATAAATTCTATTTATGATTTTTGCAGAAAGCAGGGTGGAGGTTTCCCGGTGGTTCTTGCTACTACAGGCTACGGACCGCAGGAGTGGGAAATCATAAAGCTCATTCAGAAAATCTGCCCGCTGGTGCAGAAAAACAATTTTTCCAGAGGTGTTGAGGTTATGAACCGTCTGGCGGAACAGGGTGCTCATCTGCTGGGAGATTGGGCTGACATAAGAGTTATGGAGGCACATCATACTAGAAAGATTGATGCTCCAAGCGGAACTGCCAGGACTCTCTGCTCCTGTCTGGGTATCCCTGAAGAGGATTATCCGGATAAGACGGCAGTGCTGCGTATGGGAACGGTGCCTGGAGAGCACACTGTTTATTTTGCCATGGAGGACGAGGTACTGGAAATTACTCATCGGGCGTTTTCAAAGAAAATTTTTGCCATAGGTGCCCTTGAAGCAGGGAAGGAACTCATGGGAATTTAAAAATTTGCTGTAGCATTTTTAATTTACTGTGGTATAATGATTTCTACCATATAAAAGTACGGAGAAGAGACAATGGAAATAGAATTAAAATATCTGCTGTGTGATAATCTTGCTAAGGACAGGATCCTGAGCGACAGACATCTTTTAGAGATAAAAGATCCTGATTGCGACGAGACGGTGCAGATGAGGGCAATATATTTTGATACTGAGGACGGTGATCTGCGAAATCTGCAGATTGCACTGCGTGCCCGCTTTGAGAATGAAAAGGTGGTTGTTACCCTCAAGTGGAAGGGCAGTGCTCATGACGGCCTCCATGTGAGAGGCGAACTGAATGTGCCGGCAGGTCCGGAATATCTTGAAAATCCTACGGTGGATATTTTTAAGGGAAGCGAGATTTATGACGAACTCCTTGAGGCAGTCATCGATAAGAAGCTGGTTCGGGTTATGGAGATGAATTATGTGCGTAAGGCCATTCAGGTTGACACCGGCAGGTCAATCAGTGTGGTTTCTCTCGACGAAGGAACAATTCACACCGTAATGGGAGATGCAGAAATCCTCGAGGTAGAGGTGGAACTTTATTCCGGAGACCAGGAGGATATGGTGGCTCTTGGAGGCGAACTGGCTGCAAAATACAATCTGGAAACCAGCGACAAGAGCAAGTATCAGAGAGGCCTTGAGCTTCTAGGTGTAATCTAGAGATAATGATTGAGGATGCCGTTCAGATGGCATCCTTTTGTTTATGATGATTTCGAAAGATCATGCTGAAAGCCCAGTGGGAAAAAGGTGCAGCTGCGAAGAAATTCCAGAAGAAAGCCATGGGAAAGTTTTTAAATAATGTTCCGACCCATATGGCAGGCAGCTGAAGCCAGGAGGCTCCGCCCAGAATAACATTGAAAAGTACAGTTGCCACCATGCTCATAGTCGGGCACATGACGGCAACGGTTCCTCCCTGACGCAGAAGCTGGCAGAAATAGGGATTATCTTTTTGCGGGTTGCTGTGCTTTGCTGCAAAGCGGGCGCCAAATCTGTTTCCCCAGAGATTCGAAAACAGAAAAACGAACAGACCCATATACAGACCTTCTTTGAAAGCTTCAAACTTGATGGCTACATTGTATATTTCCATACCGAAGGCCATGGAGTAGGACATGATAAGTCCGAAGATAATACCTTGTTTTTTTGATTTAAACATAACAAATACCTCATTTTTTTAATTTATGTCAGGTAGGTATTTTGAAGGATAATAATAGATTAAAAAATAAAGCGCATCCTGCCCTGAAGGACATGATACGCTTTGCTGGAGATTAATATTTATTCTATTTACTGCAGTGTCTGACTGCATCACTCTACGCTACACGACTCTTTACTTTTACCATATTTTTTTGAGAAAAGTCAAGAAAAATCTGGTCAGAATGCTTAGGAAGGGAGAACAGAGAATGCATTACACAGAAGCTAAAGGTATACTGTCTGCAAAGAACGGGATGAATCTGTATCGCGGCTGCTCCCACGGGTGCATTTATTGTGATTCCAGGAGCCGATGCTATCAGATGGACCATGATTTCGAGGATATAGAAATCAAGCGGAATGGGTTGGAGCTGCTTGAGGATACTCTGCAGCGGAAACGAAAAAAGTGCATGATTGGAACCGGTTCCATGACAGATCCATACATTCCACTGGAAAGGGAGCTGGAGCACATTCGCAGAGCTCTCATTCTTATAGAACGGTATGGTTTCGGATTCACGGTTATTACCAAGTCGGACCTTATTTTAAGGGATCTGGACCTGCTTAAACAGATAAATGACAAAACAAAGTGCGTGGTGCAGATGACTTTGACCACGTCTGATGAGGAAATATGCAGAAAAATAGAGCCGGGAGTGTGCACCACCCAGCGAAGATTTGAAGTGCTTAAAACCATACATGATGCAGGAATCCCAACTGTTGTCTGGCTCTGCCCCATACTTCCTTTTATAAACGATACCGAGGAAAACCTCCGCGGCATACTGAATTACTGTGTCGAGGCAAAGGTTCGCGGTGTCATATGCTTCGGCATGGGTGTGACTCTGCGAGACGGAAATCGTGAATATTTCTATGAGCAACTTGACAGACTGTTCCCTGACATGAAAGAGCGCTACATGAGGTATTTCGGAAACAGCTATGTATGTTCAAGCCCGCAGAACGACAGCCTCATGAGGCTTTTTCACCGCACCTGTGAGGAAGCGGGCATCATGCACAGCAACGATGAGATTTTTAACTATCTCAATGAATTTCAGGAAAAGCAGGGAGGAAGCCAGCTTAGTTTCCTTTAATTTTATTTTCTACTTCGTGTATTCGCCTTATTATGTTTTGCAATATCTTTAAATTTCTTTTCCTTGGCGGCCAGATAGCTTTCTGAATCTTCGGCATAAGCGTTTTCGGCCGTCAGTTTAAGGTATGACTGCCATCTGGATTGCGACAGTTTTCCTGTCTTCAGGGCCTCGCCTACTGCGCATCCGGGTTCACCGCTGTGGGTACAGTTGCTGAAGCGGCATTCTTCAGCAAGTTCTTCTATATCGGCAAAGGCCGTGTCTATTCCTTCCGAGGCATCCCACATTCCCAGCTCCCGCATTCCCGGTGTGTCTATTACCATGGCACCGCATGGAAGAATTATGAGCTCACGGTGGGTGGTTGTGTGGCGGCCTCTGTCATCGTTTCTCAGACCGCCGGTTTTAAGTCTTTCCTCACCCAGCAGCCGGTTTATCAGTGTGGATTTGCCTGCTCCTGATGAGCCTACAAATGCCACGGTTTTACCGGGGGCCATGTATGAAAGAAGGCTGGTCAGCTCATTTCTTAACGCTGAGGTGGCGAGAATGTCAACGCCTATGGCTGCGCTTTGGACCTGTGCTATCTTGACATCCGGGTCGTCACAAAGATCTGATTTTGTCAGCAGGACTATAGGTATGGAGCCGCTTTCCCATGCTGCAGCAAGATATCTTTCCAGTCTTCTCAGGTTAAAGTCGTTGTTCAGCGCCATGCATATAAAGATTGTATCAATATTGGCGGCAACTGCCTGTTCCGTGTTTGCCGTACCGGCGGCTCTTCGCAGAAAAAGGCTGCGGCGGTGGAGTATGTGGTGAATGACTGCAGTGTTCCCGTCGTTTGTGTCAACCATCACGTAGTCACCTACAGCAGGATAATCTGATGGTACGGACGCATCGAAGCGGAATTTGCCGGACACTTCTGCCGGCTGACCTGCCGGCTGTCCGCCTTTCATGGTGATGATGTGATAGAGCCCTTTTTCCTGAAGCACTATACGGCCAAGAGTAAGGTCAGAATATTCTGAAGCCAGTGCCTCATAATATGGCGAAAAGATAATCGTTTTTTCTTGTATCATATAGTATCCCTTATTCTTTCAAGGTGCTGCATAAAAGCATTTTTTACATCCTGCCTCGTAGCCGTTCCGTGCAAACAGCTTCAGAGGTGTATGAAGTATTTTTTCTTTTAACTTTTATTTTCACTTTGGGCAATTTTTTTGTCTTTTTGCAAAGAAAAATGGGAAAAAAGAAAAAAGCCTTGTCGAAGCCTTGCCTGCGAACCTATTTTACCAGCGCCTCCGCTGCCAGAACAGCCAATATGGACAGCACAGTACTGAAAATTATATAGAGAACTGCCATGACACATCGACCATCCTGAAACAGCCTGGCCGATTCCAGAGCAAAGGTTGAAAAGGTTGTAAATCCTCCGCAGATTCCTACCTTGAGGAAGAGAACAAGACGGGGATTCAGCTCGGCATTTTTAAGCGCAAGGGCGGTGATAATGCCTATGGCAAAGGCGCCTGCGATATTGATCACAAAGGTTTTGACAGGAAAGACGAAACTTTCATTTATATGAATAAGCCCGATCAGGTAGCGCATCACTGAACCGATGAAACCGCCCAGGCCCACAGCCAGACAATTAAACATTTTATTTTTCCTTTCTATTTGCAAAATATAAATAATTGTACCACAGGGTAATTGATGAAACAAGCTTTTAAAGAGCGTTAGAGACGTAAATAGCCCTCGAAAAAGCCAAAGAATTTATTGAAAACGTAAAAAAAACAGCGGAAAACGGGTCTGAAAAGTATTTTTGCCGACTTTTTCCTCGATTTTCACGAAAAAAACACCTAAAAAACTGATAATTTCTTTACTTTATGGGTAATAAGTTGTATAATATATTGCAATTGTTT
>CAZUFU010000046.1:0-12106 GCA_964619875.1 uncultured Oscillospiraceae bacterium | reverse complement strand
TTCGCGGCAACGATGCCATGTATGAACTGGTACCTTATATCATGCCTTACCGCTATGATGCTTCCAACTCAGTTACTGTAGACATAGATCTGGACTTAATGAAGGATTATATAAAAAAATGCCGAAAAAAAGGCATAAACATGAGCCATATGAGCATTATTATCGCCGGAGCTCTGAGAATAGTCTCTCAGAATCCTTTTCTCAACCGGTTTGTAATGAACAGAAAAATCTATGCCCGCAATCATTTCTGCGTGTCCTTCGTGACGCTGCAGCCGGGCAAAACCAGCGATACGGTAAACAAGCTGTATTTCAACCTGGACGACGATATTTTCACAGTAAACAAGAAAGTTCAGGAAGCCATAGAACGCACCCAGCAGCCGACTTCGCAAAACGCTCTTGACAAACTGATGGCAAGCCTTGTGAGGATTCCTTTTCTGGTGGGCGCCGCAGTAGGCATGCTTAAATTCATTGACAAGTATTTCACCCTGCCGTTTTCCATTATAAACGCCAGTCCTTTCCATACAAGCCTTTTTATAACCAATCTGGCTTCCATAAGGACAAACGCCATCTACCACCACCTTTATGAATTCGGAACCACCGGAATATTTATTTCCATGGGTCAGCCGGAAAAAAAGGTTGAGAAAAACGGCGAGACCGTAGAAGAAACCAAAATCATGCCTCTTGGCATCGTTACCGACGAGCGTATCGCTAACGGACACTACTACGGACGCTGCTTCCGAGAGCTTAACAGATATTACAGGAATCCTGAATTACTGGAGATACCTCCGGAACAGGTCGTTAAAGACCCCGATGTAAAGAAACAAAATCCTAAATTCATAGTTAAATGAGGTAATACAAATGGACAGAAAAGAACAAGCAATAAATTTACATAAGCATGGTTTCAACTGTGCACAGTCTGTAGTCTGCTCCTTCTGTAATGTTATGGGCGCAGACCCTGTAGAAGCTTTTAGAATGTCCGAGGCTCTGGGCTTCGGAATGGGTACAATGGGTACCTGCGGTGCTGTGAGCGCCATGGCAATAGTGGCAGGACTTAAAATCAGTGACGGAAACCTTGACCATCCCGGCACAAAGAAGGAATGTTATCAGATGATGCAGACCCTTATCAAGGAATTTGCTGATAAAAACGGCTCCATCATATGCCGTGAACTTAAAGGTGTGGATACCGGAAAACCTCTCAGAAGCTGTGATGGATGTATTACAGATGCAGTAGAACTGCTGGACAAACATCTGCTGGGACTGTAGGAGGATTTGAAATGACTAAAAAGGGAACAGATATAGTTTCATATATTACTATAGTGGGATGGGTTATCGCCCTTCTTTGCGGTACCCGTGAAGAATCAAAGTTTCATCTTAACCAGTCTCTGGTACTAATCCTTGCCAACAT
The DNA here is from genome assembly GCA_964619875.1 of uncultured Oscillospiraceae bacterium. Lineage (GTDB taxonomy): Bacteria > Bacillota > Clostridia > Peptostreptococcales > Anaerovoracaceae > SUG1106. The sequence goes on along the minus strand of CAZUFU010000046.1, from coordinate 10,701 downwards.
TATATGGGGAGTTATAGGCAAGGTCCTGGCATTTATACCCATCATCGGATGGCTTGCTATCCCTATCGGCTATCTGATTATTTTCGTGTTATGGGTTATGGGACTTGTTTATGCCCTGCAGGGTCAGGAAAAAGCAGTACCTCTTATCGGGGGTCTGAAGATTTTGAGTTAAAAGTGCATAACTTAATTAAAATTCTAAAATGTAAACCGGATTTTTTAATTATCAACGGTTTACAGGTTTATCAGGTTTACTTTTTTCCCGATTGTCACTGGATTTTCCAAACCGACACAAGAAAAGTAAACCTGTTTTTTTAATTTCCAACACTTCTATGCATCGTCAGGTTTACTTTTCATTCATTTTCTCTCCCCTATATCCATGCCGCCCGCTTGCGAGTAAACCTTTTTCTGTACTTTTCAACGTTTCTCGGGATTTGAGGTTTACTTTTGTCAGATTTAAAGCTCAAAAGTGCTTCAGACTGCTCCATGGGTAATGTCTGATTACAGCATCCTGTTCTGCACAGTACCTTCCATCCATTTGGCAACATTGTCGAATACGATTTCCGTTCTTCTGTCTATGGATTCAACAGTAGCAAATCCTACATGGGGCGTACATACCGCATTCTTTGCATGAAGCAGCGGATAGTCCTCAGGCAGCGGAGGTTCTCCATCGAATACGTCGATGCCTGCGCCCGCCAGTCTGCCTTCGTTGAGGGCCTCTGCAAGGGCAACATTGTCCACAACAGGTCCTCTTGAAGTATTTATGAGAATTGCGTTCTTCTTCATGAGAGCGATTTTCTCTCTGCCGAGAAGATTTCTGGTCTCATCTGTAAGAGGTGTATGAACAGTTACGATATCACTCTTGGACAGAAGCTCATCCAGACCCACATAACAGATTCCCTCTGCCTCAGCTTCACTTCGCACTGTTCTGCTGTAACCGAGCAGGTGACATCCGAAGGCTTTAAATAGCCTTGCTGTAGCCATGCCGATTCTGCCTGTGCCGACGATACCCACAGTCCTTCCGCGAAGTTCGTGACCCACAAGTCCATCTTTGGTGCCGCCCTTTCTTATTACATTGTTGACTGCACTTATGTTTCTCAGGCAATCCATAGCCAGGCCCACACTGAGCTCAGCTACGGCATCGTCGCAATACCCTGCAGCATTGGAAATATTTATTCCTTTCGCCTGGCAGGCAGCTTTGCCGATATGGTCTATGCCCACAAAAGCAACAGATATGTACTTAAGCTTTTCACACTTTTCTATAACAGCTGCTGTCAGCGGATGATTGGCCATAATGATAACATCCGCATCTTTCACTCTCTCAATCTGCTCCGACTCGTCGGCAGCAAGAATGTAATAAGGTGTGAACTCATGACCTGCGGCGACAAAAGGTCTCGCAAGACTTTCAATTTTTTCTTTTGGAACTCCAAGAGGTTCCAGTAAAACAATTTTCATTATTTTCTCCTCTTTTCATGGGTAAGTTATTATGATACATCTAATCTCTGCTCTTGTAGTACAGCATGCAGTGGCAATATCCCTCGAATTCAGGGTCTGCAATCTGATTTCTGAACTCTTGACAGATGCACTTGTTTTCTTCGGTTTTTTCGAACCGGCATGGGCAGTACCCGCCCTTCCGTTTAAGTCCCTCTTTAATGTTTGCTACAAGTTCTTTATCCTCATTGAGTCTTACTGCCATTTTTTCCTCTCCTTTTATTTATTTCTGATCTGCCCCTGCAAAGACTCCCGTACGCTTAATGCCCTTGTACATAAGCCATCCCAGGAGCCCGCAGGAAATGATTTCTCCTGCACCGACGGTGGCCATAAAGTACCAGTAGCTTCCCTCAAGACCGTAGACGTATTGCAGTACCAGAGGCACTATAAGTGAATTGCTCACAATGGGAAATACCGGTCCTAATACAGGCCTTCTGCGCCCTATATAATATGTTCCCAGTGCTCCAATCAGAGTTGCCAGCGATCCGAAAACTATATCCCACAGTGCGCATCCCGTAAGCATATTGGCAAGCACGCATCCTATGGTAAGCCCCGGTACTGCCGCCCATGTAAACAGCGGCAGGATGGTAAGCATCTCTGAAAGACGCACCTGGATGGCACCGCTGGCCAGTCCCGCCATGTTAGCGGCAAAAGTCAGCACCACGTAGAGAGCGGCAATCAGTGCCGCCCAGGTCAGGTTAAGTGTTTTTTTGTTCATTTTTCTGTCTCCTTTAGTTTTGTTTATAGTGAGGAAGGTCTCGAACTCACTTTGGTTTTCCGGAAGACTGACTTCAGGGTTTTAAATACTTTTTCCCTGAGCCATCTTGCTTCTCAGAAACCTCCTCCTGTATTTCAGAACAGCATAGTTGCTGATTCTGTTAACATAAATGGGGTCAAAAACCCCGCCTGCAATGCCGACCACGAACTGGCCCTGCAGGAACTTTGTATATATCATCTCCTCGGAAAGACATCGGGATGTAGCACGCATCTGCTCTTCCTTATCTATTTTCCATCCGCCGATTTCGTCTCCGTTGGCGGCGATGTAGTCAATAATATCATTTAACTCGCTGTTTTTAGCGATAAATTCATCCTCGTCGCACATTGCGGCTTCTATAACCTTAAGTATAAAAATCTTTTCTTCATCGCTCTCATACTCGTATCCGAAACTTAATGCCACCTCGTACACGCTTTTCAGAACCATGGCAATAAAGAGCGGTATATCGGGAATACCGGCACCAACCAGACCCAGACCGATGCCTTCCACACTGGAAATCATCAGGTTTGCAGCCTTGGTCGACTTAGCCCTTTTGGTGAAGGTCCTGGCCGACTTCTTGTTGTTCATAAGTTCATGGGCATAGGTATCCACTTTAAAGTCGGCCTTTTTTTTATCTTTATTATAAGTTTTTTCAATTATACCTGTGCCCTTTTCGAAAATCACCTGAAATCCCCTAAAAAAGGCGGCATTGAGGGTACCACTCAATTTATCCGGTATAAAGCGGTCCAGTTTCTTTACCAACACAGATGTGGGGCCTTCTTTTCTCCGGGCGATAAATTTTTCTTCCTTCCTGGCAAGATCATGCCATTCCTGTTCCCATGGTGTCTTCTTTTTTAATGCTGTCATCTTTATCCCCCTTTCCAAAAAATCTCCTTCATTCCATTTTTTTATTATACCACTCTTTCACGTAAAAAACAAATTTGTTACATTCAATTCCCTCAAATATGACAATTTTTTCACGTTATTATGGTTTATGATAAACTGGTAAAAAGGAGGTTAACAACCATGAACAAAACCCCTGAAATGCCGGGTGGCGGTCAACGGCCTGATATGCCGAGCTAACCATCAAGGTTAATGTCGTATGAAAGTCCTTTTTAAGACTTTTCATACGACATACCGCTACAAAATCCCCGTAACCATCATTGTCGAAACAATCTCTGCCGCTTCGTACACGTTTTCTTCCTGGGATTTACCAATCGGCACCCATTCCCTCAAGTTATTAAGTGCTTCCCCGTTATTGCCTGTAATCATGGAAAGTTTTTCGCAGGTTTCGAAGCTGTCACATTCACCGCAGGTTACGAAGCCCTTGCCCAATGCACATTTTCGGATCTCACACATGCTCTCACAAAATGGAGTCTTCAGTCCATCCACATTGCATCCGTCGCAGTTGATCATTTCCCTTGTTATCTCCACCCCGTTTAGCTCGCTCCAAAGCTTAGCCACCTTATCACGAAGCACATCATCGTTATTCATTGTTGCAGTCCTTGCATCACATTTGCTGCAGTCAAGTCCGCAGCAGGCTATAAGTTTACTCATCTGACTTTCCTTTCTCTTTGAAAAATTGATTTTATGTCAGCCCTATATTCTTTTTGGCAGAAATGTATCACTAATTCTTTCGCTGACGCTGCAAATGCAAGAATGCATATTGCCTAGCTATATACGACACCTGTTGATACCGCAAGAACATAGGAAAACAGGCCGTCCTCCAGTCTTCCGATGCTGTTTGCTACTTTGACAGAGGTTCCTAACATTGCCCATGCACCAACGACGAAAGCAACCAGCAGTGCAGTTAATGCGCCGCTAATCCATTTTATAATCGTTTTCTTTTTATGATTCATAATCTGTGTCCTCCATGACACCGCCGTCCGCATCGGCTGTCTGTGCTTTCCATATAGAGGTTTCGACCATATCGGTTTTTATAATTACCTCTTGGATATATCCCTCTGTCGGGATTGTTATATCAAAGTCTCCTGTTTCAAAAAAGCCAAACAGGGCGCTGAATCTGAAACCCACATAGAGTTTGCCATCATGTTCCTCGGAATAGTAACCGCAGAAGCCCTCGGGGAAAGAACCAGGATAGAATCCTGTCATATGCACGGCATTCTCGCTGACCTCCACAGAGTCAATGCCTGCACCCTGACAAGCGCGGAAACCGACTAGCTTCCATCCATAACGTCCGGCGATGAAAATTACCGTCATAATCACAGCAATGACCAGCATAATAATCAGTATTTTTTTCAATGCTTTCATTTCTTTTTCTCCTAATATGTAATCGGCGTGCGGAACAGTGCACTCAATATGCAGTCCGCTATAAGCACAAGCAGCAGTACCAGGCAAACGACATGAACAGTTTTTGAGTCTGTCTTCCTGACCGTACGCTCCGCTGCCGGTTCAATAAAATAGTGAAATACCAGTCCCATAACTGCAAAGCTTACCACACTGCGCAGGCAGATAATCCCGTCAATGTTCAAAAACAGTTTCCGATAGTCCCATAGGCGAACTCCAAAGAAATATATCCCGGCAAAGCCGATGATGTACTCCACAATCCCTGTCACCAGGGCGCATATCAAAAACAGCAAGACAGGCTGTTTCCTCATCGGCTTCATAGCGTAGATTCCCAGGGCACCAATTCCATAGATGGGCAGCCACGGTCCGTACAGAATACCCCTGTTCCTCAGCAATCCTTCCGTAATCCAGTAGAAGATTTCCTCGTAAAACCAGCCCGAAAGACAGCCAGCCAAAAAAATCAAAAAGAGATAACATAGCCTGTCTATTCTTTGTTTATTTGTCATTCTCTTTTCCTTTTTAACAAAAGTACCGATGACCAGCCCGATCAGCATGCCAAGAGACATTCCGAGTCCGATATCTACAACTCCCGACGCTCCCAATGCAGAGCCCATACACATTCCCAGGCACATTCCCTCTGTGCCATAGTCATCGCCTTTATCTTCTTTCTTTTTCTTACCCGCATGTCTGGCAAAGAACACAGCCAGCAGCAGCCCGATTGCAATCCACGGCAGCGCCGCGTGAATAAAATCAAATAAATCTTTCATAATATGTTACACTCCCTCAATCCTGCTTCCACGGTCTTTTGTGTCCGTGCCAGCCTCTTTCCTCCCAGTAGGAGTAATCCGGCTCCATAGGCGGGAAATGCTTATGGGCAAAACGCATAAGGCAGAACCACCTCTTGCCGCGGCTGTTCATGCCATTCCTGCCCTCATTTCTGCATATTGCATCTGACAGCTTGTCAGTTTTTTTATGTATTTTCCTAATAATCCCCTCTTGAATCTCCCCGGGCGCACCAGCCTGTACGGCCACACCGTATTTATATATCCTGGCAATTCCCCACATTTCCAGGCTGTCAGCCATGTCCTTCACCGTGCTTTTCATACCGCCCCCTGCAGCGGTGGCAATGACAACCGCCTGCTTTTTGCACATCTCAGTCCTCGGTCTGTGAACAACCCACCATGTACCGAAGTGGTCCAGAAAGCTCATCATCTGGCCGGATGCATGGTATACGTATACAGGGCTTTCCAGAATCAGCAGATCTGCATTGAGAACCGCCTCTGCAACAGGCTCAAGCTTGTGGTAATGCGGACAGTTGGTCAGGTCATTCTTAAAGCATGAATAACAGCCTCTGCATGGCTCGTCAAAATCTTCAGGCAGGAAAAATTCTTTTATTTCCGATTCTCCCTGTGCCTTATCTTTTACCTTTTCAGCCAGCTCATGTGCAATCATGTATGTGCTGCCTTTATGATTCTGTCCATGTATCAGAACTATTTTCATTTAGATACCACCTCCGTTTTTTTATGTTCATCCGAAAACTGCCTTATGTAAGCTTCGATTTTATCCATAATTTCCGGCTCTCTGCCAGGATCCCGGTCACACAGATGAATCATCATGGTGATAGGTGCGGTGTACTGAAAAGCAAGGAGTCCCGGATCCTCAGTTTCTAAAAGTCCTTTATCTGCCATTCCCGTAAATATTTCTGTGAAGCGCCCTTCGATGTTCGTTATGAAATACTTCGTAGCAAGGGCAGACATCCTTTCATCTCGAAATTGCTCCAGAGTAAGCAACCTTCGTACGCGCCTTACCGTTTCATCATGGAGAGTGAAATCAATCTGACTCAGGGAAATTTGCCGGAACTCATCCCAATTTTCCGGAACAGCGGTGCCGGAAGCAGCCCTTGTGTGCTCTGAATAATATCTTTCTACATAATCAATCATGGCATTCCATAGAGCTTCCTTGCTCTCATAATGTTTGTACAGTGCCGGTTTTGTTATCCCAAGTAATGAGGCGATATCACGCAGCAGCGCACCATCATATCCCTTCTGCGAAAAAACAACCAAAGCAGCATTTAATATTTCTTCTTTGCTGGTTTTCATCCTCCCACCTCGTGCTTTCAAAAGTTACCCATAAGTCACTTTTAATTATAGTTACCTCGAGGTAACTTGTCAAGCAAAAATTATGCAGCTCCTTTCGAAGCTGCACTTTATTCCGTTATATTCATTCTTCATCCGGTTCGTATTCCAGTATATCCCCCGGCTGACACTGAAGCACTTCGCAGATTGCCGCCAGTGTGGAAAACCTTATGGCGCTGATTCTGCCGTTTTTCATCTTTGACAGATTGACATTGGCAACTCCCACTCTTTCCGACAGTTCATTTAAACTCATCTTTCTGTCTGCCATCACTCTGTCCAGCCTTAGAACGATGTGTCCCATTGTTTTACCTCCAGTTAAAGTGTTTCATCAGATTCCTGCTGCAGCTGTGCTCCGTATTTAAAAAGAGTACACAGGCATATTGTTACTACAAAAGCCACAATCGCACCGCCGTCCAGATAAAAGTTTATTCCTTCACTTGGCGTCAGAAGGGCTTGTGCCATAGTCTCAGCCACAGTTCCGATCAGAATCACAGGAATAAGTGAAAATCCAAAGGCATAAAGTCTTTTAACTGCAATATCCGTAAATGGCGTCTCACAACTTTCAAATTCTTTGAAAAGCCTTCTGAGCATAAACAGAGATACAGCTATGGCAGCAACATACACGATACCACCGATAATCACCTTTATGATATTGTCTATTTCGTATACAAAATCATCTGTCTGCGCTTCTATGCTCTTCATGTTCCCCTCAGAGTGAATTACCGCTGTTGTATAATCTGCATTATTAATCGAGAGATCAATCCTCACCTGAGTATCCTCCGGCAGAATGCTTTCCATATCTGCCTCATCGGACAGATCCGGCATCTGATCTGACTCATAAGACAGACCGTCCGCTATGCTTCCTACAAGTGTTCCCATCAGTGATTCATCTACTTGAATATTCGCTTTTCCCGACACGCTTACGGAAATTGCATCGACAGGAAGTTGAGACATATAAACTGCAGCAACCGATGCTGCTATCCCTCCTATAAGAACAATTACCAATAAAACAGTCACAACGATCTTTCCTATCTTTCCAAAGCCGTTTACTTTCTTTCTGATTTCGTTTTGCATATGAACATCCCTTTTTTTATGTTTATGATAAATAATTTAACGTTTATCGTTAAACGTAATATATCATACCCATTGGTTACTGTCAATAGCAATTTATAAAATTCCGCCCACTGTGGTTAGCCTGCCATATGGAATTATCTTCATTAGCCATATGAACCTACCTCCTGAGGCAAGCATACTACTTTTTATGAAGACATGCAATGAGACAGTTTTAAAAAATTTCTTCAACAGTCTACAGGTTGTTGGCATATTGAGCTTTTTTCGAAAAAAATGCCAACATCGCAATTGAGCTTACAGTAATATAAAGTAAATTATTAAGCAATATTTTTACATATCACATGTTTTTTCCCAATATCCGCCTGATATTTATCTGTTTTCAGGCTCTGGGTCCTCCTTTTTACCGTACATTCAGCCTATGAACCATATAATTTCGTACCAGACAGTAAAAAAAGTTGGCGTTTTTTAATTAGAACTCAAAAAACGCCAACATTTGCACAAAATTTTCCAGTAAATCGCCAGTGATACCTCTCGATGTACCGTTGCGGCATCAGAACTTACGATACTATCTTAAATCCCGCTTCTGTCAGGGCATCGCGAATCTCCTTTATCTGCTCGAAATCACGGGTCTCCATACCTATCTTGAGGAAGCAGCTGGAGATGGCCATGTTCGCATCGGATCGCTCGTGATGTACGCTGATTACATTGCCTCCACAGTTGGATACGATGGAGCTTACACCTACCAGCTGTCCCGGCTTGTCCTCGAGGGCAATCTGCAGAGTTGTTGTTCTGCCTGTTGTCACCAGGCCTCTGGTTATTACACGGGAAAGAATGTTTACATCTATGTTTCCTCCCGACACTATGCAGACAACCTTTTTGCCGGCAATCGGAAGCTTATTGAAAAGAGCCGCTGCAACGCTGACAGCTCCTGCGCCTTCAGCGATAAGCTTCTGTTTTTCTATGAGAGTAAGGATAGCCGTTGCGATTTCATCCTCGCTTACGGTTACCACATCATCCACATAATTATTTATTATTTCAAAAGTTCTGTCTCCCGGATGCTTTACAGCTATGCCGTCAGCAAAGGTGGCTACGTTGTTTAATGTAACAGGTTTACCCTCAGCACGGCTTTCTACCATAGAAGCGGCTTTCTCTGCCTGCACTCCATATACCTTCACATTAGGGTTGAGCTGCTTTACCGCGCAAGCCACGCCGGAAACAAGACCGCCGCCGCCAACAGGCACGATAATGGCATCCACTTCCGGAAGCTGGTCAAGAATCTCAAGGCCGATGGTTCCCTGTCCTGCTATAACCTCATCATCATCAAAAGGATGGATGAGAGTAGCACCTGTCTCCTCCTGAAGTCTAAGTGCTTCCTTATATGCATCGTCATATGCTCCCGGTACCAGTCTTACCTCTGCACCCAGAGCCTTTGTGGCCTCAACCTTACTGATAGGTGCTCCGTCAGGCATGCAGATGACACTCTTTATCCCCATCTTTGTAGCTGCCAGAGCTACACCCTGAGCGTGGTTTCCTGCACTGCAGGCAATAATTCCGGCTTTTTTCTGCTCATCTGTCAGCTGACTTATCTTATAGTAGGCTCCTCTCAGTTTGAAGCTTCCTGTCACCTGCAGGTTTTCAGTCTTGAGATAAATCTCTGCACCGCCGGACATGTCTCCCGAAAGCTTTTCCGAATAGATCAGGTCTGTACGTCTTGCGGCCTCCTTCAGCACGAAAGCGGCCTGGTATATTTTATCCAGCTTAACCATCAATGTTCTGTTCTCCTTCCAAGTAGTTGATAAATTGCTGTGCTGTTCTGCCTGAAACACCGCCGTGACGCAGCTCCCACGTGTTTGCTGCAAGTAGCAGCTTATCTCTTTCCATCTTTATTCCCTGCTTGGCAGCAAGGGTTTCCACGATTTCGTGATATTCCTGGCGATTAGGAATGGAGTAGTTTATCAGCACACCAAACCGTGCGGAAAGTGAAAGCTTTTCTTCCATTGTATCTGAACGGTGGATTTCACCGTTAAATTCCATATCATTTCTGTCATTCCAGGTTTCCTTTATGAGATGACGCCTGTTAGAGGTTGCGTAAATCAGAATATTGTCAGGTCTTGACTCTACTCCTCCCTCAATTACAGCTTTGAGGAATTTATATTCAACCTCATGCTCCTCAAAGGAAAGGTCATCTATAAAGATAATGAAAAAGTAATTTCTGTCTTTTATCTGTGCTATAACGTCGGACAGGTCTCTGAACTGGTGCTTGTAAATTTCAATCATCCGAAGACCCCTGTCGTAATACTCATTGAGTACGGCTCTGACACTGGTGGATTTACCCGTACCGCTGTCACCATAGAGCAGCACGTTGTTTGCAGCTTTGCCCTCTATAAAAGCCCTCGTGTTTGCCACGAGCTGTTTCTTCTGTATATCATAGCCAACCAGATCATCCAGCCTGATAGAGTCAGCATTGTTTATAGGAATGAAATCAAGACGGCCGCTGCCGCTGTCCCTCCTTATGCGAAAGGCTCTGTTTACACCGAAAAGCCCTACGCCATACCGCTTATAATGATCTGTTACCAGCCTGAATATCTCATTCTCGTCTTCTGCCGCTGCAATCTTAAGGCTCAATTCCTGAACCTTTTCGCTTACGTTTCGGTTGTAGACTCTTTCTCTTTTGGCTACAGCCCTGTAATTTGAAATCGTAGAAAAGCAGTCAATGCCAAGGTCTTTCTCTATAGGTCCGAAATCGAAATCAAAAAGAGCTTTGAAGACCCTGAAGTCCTGTTTTGCCAGATAATTTACCGTGCCGTCGTCACTTGCACCTGCCCTCTCGCAGGTGAGAGAAAAGGAGTTCTCATTGGAAATCAGCAAAAAAGTCAGATAGTTATGCCACAGGTTGGTATCAAACCCATAGGCGGTGGAAACATCCAGAATCCGCTTTATTTCTTT
>CAZUFU010000045.1:0-12323 GCA_964619875.1 uncultured Oscillospiraceae bacterium | reverse complement strand
TTATTGAGCTTCGAGTTGCTCCTGACGATATGGGTAAAGTCATCGGTAAGCAGGGAAGAATCGCTAAGGCGCTGCGTACCGTTGTTAAGGCTGCGGCCATCAAAGAAAATAAAAAGGTGACAGTGGAAATCATTAAGGAATAATGGTTTAATTGCGAATTAAGACGGGCACATGATTTTGAAAAGGGTCATGTGCCTTATGTGTATGGAGAAAACTCAGTGGAAAATATCAAGATTGGAAAGATTGTAAATGCAGTAGCTCTTCGAGGTGAGGTTAAAGTATATCACTATTCGGATTACAAGGAAAGATTCGAGGAGCTTGACGAAATTCTGGTAGAAAGAAACGCGGCAAAGAAGCATTCCATGGAAAAATACAAAATAGAAGGCGTTAGATACCAGAAGGATATGGCTATTCTGAAACTTAAGGGAGTGGACGACAGGAACGCAGCTGAGGCATTAAAGGATTGCGATGTTTACATTACGGAGGCTGATCTGAGAGAACTTCCTGAAGATACATTTTATATCAGAGATCTCATCGGGTGCCGCGTTATAAACGAAGCAGAGGGAGCAGACTCAGCAGAAGAAATCGGTGTAATAACAGATGTATTGCAAAACTCAGCACAGGATATTTATCAGATAAAGACACCTTCGGGAAAGGAAGTGCTGATTCCTGCCGTTGGTGAGTTTGTAAAGGAAATAAACATAGGTGAAAAAACCGTTGCTGTAAGCCTTATACCCGGATTTTTGGACGGTGCAGTGGAAGCATAGCTTTCGCGGCATTCGTTGGAGAAAAGATTATGAAAATAAACGTTTTGACACTTTTTCCCGAAATGTTCACAGCTGTAACTGATAGCAGCATACTGGGACGTGCAGGTGAAAAAGGAATACTGGACTTTAATATAATAAATATAAGAGATTTCAGCAAGGACAGACATAATAAGGCAGATGACACTCCTTTTGGCGGCGGAGTGGGCATGGTAATGTTTTGCCAGCCTATCTTTGATGCCCTCAGGTCTATAAACGCTGAAGGAAAAAAAATCATGTATATGTCGCCTCGAGGCAAAGTGCTTGATCAGGATAAAATAGAGGAACTTGCGGGACTGGATGAGATGGTGATTCTCTGCGGCCACTATGAAGGTGTGGACCAGAGGGTGCTGGATTACTGGAATATGGAGGAGGTCTCAATAGGTGATTATATCCTTACCGGCGGAGAACTGGCGGCCATGGTTATGATAGATGCGGTATCAAGATTTGTACCCGATGTGCTGGGTACTAAAGAGTCGGCAACTGATGAGTCCATATACTCCGGTCTACTGGAGTATGATCAGTACACAAAGCCGAGAGTTTATGAGGAACTTGAGGTTCCGGAGGTTCTGTTCAACGGTAATCATAAGCTTATCCATCTCTGGCAGTTCAGAAAATCACTGGAACTGACGAAGGAGAAACGGCCGGATTTATGGAAGGCATATCTTGAAAAAGAGAAAACCTTGTCGAAGGATGAGAAAAAAATACTTGATGAAATAGTACTAAAACCTTAGCAGAGTTATTGTAACCCCCCACATTTTGTGGTATTATTAGAATGATGAAGACTAAGAATAATAAATTAAAATTGATGATACTGGCTTATGCCGCTGTTTTCGTAATTCTATATGTCGTGATTTATGTGGTGCCGCAGGTATCTGGCATTTTTGTTGAGACATATACTGCGGAATACGGCATCCTTGAAGTGAGCCAGAATAGCAGCTTCATAGCTGTCAGAAACGAGAAGCTATATGTATCGGACAACAGCGGTACGGTAAGCAGAGCAGCATCTTCGGGAAAGCTTGTGCGCAGAAATTCACACATAGTAGATGTGGGCGGCACAGGGTATTATTGTCAGAAGCGAGGACTGATAAGCTATTTTTACGATGGACTCGAAGAGGTGTATACTCCGGAAAATATGCAGACCATCACCGAGAAAAATCTGGAGCTTTCTGACGAAGAGAAGCAGTCCTACGAGGTTAAGGAGTGCTCTGAAGGCAGCATTGAAAGCGGGAGCCCTATCTTCAAGATTGTGGATAATAAAGACTGGTATCTGGTATGCTGGGTTGATGCCACCGAAGCAGAAAGCTGGAATGAGGGCAGCAGTATTACCATTGAATTTGAGGATACAACCCGCATAAAAATGAAGATATCACAGAAGAACAGCCAGGGCCAGAAGGTTCAGCTCATTCTTTCGTGCAACAGGTATTATGAAAAGTTCGACAGAATAAGAATGGGAAGCTGCAAGCTGATTAAAACCAGCAGGAGCGGCATAATCCTCGAAACCGACAGCATTACTGAAAAGGACGGTCAGAAAGGCGTTTATGTAAAAAGCAAGCGTCTGGACAGAGCCAGCTTTGTGCCTGTTAAGGTTCTGCTGACAAACGGAGATAAGACCGTTGTAGAGAAAAACTTTTTCAATGACGAAGAAGGGAATCAGGTGGAAACCGTAGAAAACTACGACGAAATACTCAAACAGCCGGAGACGGCGGAAACGACAAAAGGAAGTGAATAATATGCCGATTAAAGAAAATATTGGACATGTGAATCAGCTCAAGGCACGGGCTGCAGATAAAAGCGGCAGAACAGGGGATGATGTTCTGCTGGTGGCCGTAACAAAGCTGCACGATGTGGATGAGATTAATGAAGCTATAGATTGTGGAATTACTGATATAGGCGAAAACAAGGTTCAGGAGATAATGAATAAATACGACCGTGTAAAGCCTGTAAGATGGCACCTGATAGGGCATCTTCAGACTAACAAGGTGAAGTATATCATAGATAAGGTTGCTATGATACATTCGGTGGATTCGCTGAAGCTTGCAGAGGAAATAGACAAGCGTGCAGCTCAGCACGGACTGACTATGGACATACTCATTCAGGTTAATTCGGCAATGGAAGAAAGCAAGTTCGGCATCACTACCGAGGAGACAGGGCAGATGATTCGGGACATTCTGACAAACTGCCCGAATGTGCGTATCAGAGGGCTGATGTGCATTGCACCTTACGAGGACAATCCTGAAGATGCAAAGGTTTACTTTGAAGAGGTTAAGAAGCTTTACGATGAGTATGGCAAAATTCAACACCCGAATCTGGACTTCAGATATCTTTCCATGGGAATGTCCAATGATTTTGAGGTGGCAATTGAAGCCGGCTCCAACCTTATCAGAGTTGGCACGATGATTTTCGGAGCTAGAGATTATTCAAAAAAACAGGGTGAATAGAGGAAAAACAGGAGGATAAACATGGGATTTTCAGATGCATTCAAAAAACTGGTGGGAATTGAGGAAATAGACGATGACTTCACAGAAGAGGAAGTAAACTCCATGAAGGAGGAAATACGCAGAGAGGAAAGGAAGCCTGTAACGAGCTTTCAGCCGAAGGGTGCTGAAGCAGTAAAGGTCGTTCCTGTGGAGAAGCGTGTTTCAATTGCCGGAACCAATGCGTTCAAGCTGGTGGTGATAGAACCTAAGAGCTTTGACGAGTGTCCTAAACTGGTGGACAGCCTCAAGGGCAGAAGACCTGTAATCATCAATCTTGAAAAGATTGAAACGGAAACGGCCAAAAAGATTTTTGACTTCTTGAGCGGAGCTACATATGCGCTTAACGGCAACGTTCAGAAGGTGGCAAATAATATATTTATTTTTGCGCCGGAAAGCGTTGATATTGCAGCTAATCAGGAGGATAGAGGATTTGAGTTCGGCGGAAATAAAAATCCGTGGAGATAGGAGAGTTAGATGAAATCAATATTGGTTTATGCCATTTATATGTTTGCCGAGATAATAAGTGCAGCAATGGTAATAAGAGCATTGCTCAGCTGGTTCGCACAGGATCCGTACAGCCCTTTCGGCAAGATTTATGGGGTGCTTATCAGGTTTACGGAACCTTTTGTGGCACCGTGCCGCAGACTTCTCAGCAGATTCAACACAGGGATGCTTGATTTTTCACTGTTTCTTGCACTTATACTGCTGCAGGCAGTGACCAATCTGCTGGTTCGGCTTATTTATTTGATTTTTTAGCGGAGGATAATTATGATAACACCTGCAGATATTGAAAACAAAGAATTTTCGAGAGCGAAAAAAGGGTACAATGAAGAAGAGGTAGATGAATTTCTTGATCTTATAATCCTCGATATGGAGAAACTTATAAGGGAAAACAGACAGCTTAAGGATGAGCTGAGCAAGGCCCATGTACAGGTGGATAAGCACATGTCCACGGAAACTTCGGTTTATGAGACACTTGAAGCCGCCAAGTCACTAATGAACGACATAGCAGCCAGCGCAGAAAGAAGAGCGGAGATTCTGCTTAAGAATGCAGAGCTTGAGGCGAGCTTGATAACCAGGGAGGCAAGAGAGTCCATAGCTAAATATACCGATGAAGGAAATCGCCTTAAGGAAAGGGTTGAAACACTTAGAGAAAGGTATAAGAAGATGCTGGAAACAGAGCTGGAAAGACTGGATTTTGCCGGTTCAGATTTTCTGGCCGACTTCGAAAAGGACTTTTTGCCGGCATCACTCACTGAGGCTGACGAAGTTACTCAGGTGGCAGCACCTGATGTGCAGGAATATGGCCATCAGACTGAGGTCGTGCAGGATCTGACTAAGACAATGGTAAACATCAGATGAAAAAAATAAGGTATTTTGTTATTTTGGGAGTACTGTTGGCGGACCATCTGGTAAAGCTTCTGGTCAGGAGCACCATGTACTGCGGACAGACGATACCGGTAATAGGCAGCATTTTCAGCATCACCTACGTACAGAACAGAGGGGCGGCCTTCAGCCTTTTTACGGGGCGGGGGACCATGATAATGGTAATTACGTTTATTGCTCTGTGCATAGCTGTGTGGTATATGGAGAAACACAAGAACGGTCACTGGACTCTGCTCTTATCACTGGAGCTTATTATTGCCGGAGGAGTAGGCAATCTTATTGACAGAGCAGTCCGGGGATATGTTACTGACATGTTTGATATGCATTTCTTCCCCGTGTTTAACGTGGCGGATATTGCAATATGCGTAGGCTGCGGATTTCTGGTCCTGTACATGTTTGTCTTCGATAAACCTGATGAAAAGGCTTAGGACATGGGAGGCTAGTGACTATGGAACAGCAGGAAAGATATACTTTTTTAATAGACAAAGAAACTCAAAGCACTAGAATTGATTCAGTGCTTTCTTTGCTTTTATCAGAAACATCGAGAAGTTTCATACAGAAACTTATAGAAGGCGGCGGCATGACCGTGAATGGCCAGCTGTGTACATCTAAAAAATATAAGGTCTCAGAAGGGGATATTGTTGAGATAACCGTTCCCCAACCAGAGGAACTGGTCATTGAAGCCGAAAACATACCACTTGATATTGTGTACGAGGATGATGATGTGCTTGTGGTAAACAAGCCGCGTGGGATGGTAGTTCATCCGGCAGCAGGCAACTATAACGGTACACTGGTAAATGCGGTTATGTATCATTGCCGGGACAGACTTTCTTCTATTAACGGTGTGATCAGACCGGGAATTGTCCACAGAATAGATAAGGATACCAGCGGACTTCTGATGATTGCAAAAAACAACCGTGCTCACGAATCCCTTTCCGGGCAGCTTGCTGAGCATACCATAACGCGAAAGTATACAGCACTTGTTTATAACAATTTCAGTGAAGACGAGGGAACTGTGGATGCACCTTTAGGCCGTGACCCCAAGAACAGGCTGCGGCGTGCTGTGGTGCGAGAAAACTCTAAGAGGGCGGTCACCCACTGGCGAGTTCTGGAACGCTTCGGAAAGTATACTCTCATAGAAGCACAGCTTGAGACAGGCAGAACCCACCAGATCAGGGTTCACATGTCGTATATAAATCATCCACTGGTAGGGGATCTGCTGTATGGCCCTAAAAAACAGGATCTGTTTCAGGAGGGACAGCTTCTGCACGCGGGAGTTCTGGGGTTCATTCACCCGTCCACCGGGGAATACATGGAGTTTTACAGACCGATACCCGATGAGTTTCAGCAGGTTCTTGAAAAAATAAGAAGGAGTTAGCATATGAAAAAAAGCTTTAAGCCGGGTACGCTGCTCAGCCCGGTACCAGCCGTAATGGTATCCTGCGGCGAAGGAGAGAATAAGAATATAATAACCATAGGGTGGACAGGAATAATCAATTCTGACCCGCCTATAACATATATTTCCGTAAGAAAATCAAGATATTCCCATCATATCATAGAAGAAACGGGTGAGTTTGTAATTAATCTTACTACTGAAAAGCTTGCTTATGCCACGGACTACTGTGGTGTTAAATCGGGACGCGATGTGGATAAATTCAAGGAGATGAACCTTACACCGGAGGCATGTGAAAAGGTAAAATGCCCGATGATAGCACAATGCCCTGTCAATCTTGAGTGCCGTGTGATGGAGGTGAAAAGCTATCCGACTCACGATATGTTTATCGCTGAAATAGTTGCTGTACATGCAGATGATGAAATTATCGATGAGAAGGGAAAAATAGATATTTCTCTGGCAGGTCTTCTGGCTTATGTACATGGAGAGTATTACGGACTTAAAAAAGCTTCACTTGGGCGTTTTGGCTTTTCAGTTATGAAACCTAAAACCAGGAAAAGAATAAACAGACAGAAGCACCAGGAAAGAGTATCAAGAAATCGTGAAAAGCGAAAGGGGAGGTAGGGCCTCCCCATGGCTATGGACTGCTTTATAGTATTAAAAAAAGGGAAAGTGTTTGAATAAGTCCAAGGGACTTAAGCATGGTGTGGTTCGATTTGATTTAGCGCCAGTTTGATTCCTAGCTGGTTGATCTGATAAAATCTATGCAGTCCTCGCAGACATAGCCTCCTTTAAACACAATATTGTGATAGATATTCCCGCAAAGGGAGCAGCAGTGTTGCTTCATAGTGTGTTCCTCCTCGTTTTTTGATTTTTCAGTCTACCCCTAAGAATGTAGAGAAATAATAACACAGTTTTTCAAAAAAAGATGGAAGAAATGCAAATTTGTTAATTTTTTGGTCATATTTTGTCGTTTTTTGGACGTTTTTTGTATTTTTGAATTTTTTTACAGAACAAGAAAGGAGAAAAAATGTATCAGCTTTTTGATCTTGAGGGAAGAAATACCAAAATTGCAGGCTATCATTATGCATGTGAAAATCCAAATCACGTGGTAGTGCTCATACACGGTATTGGTGAACATGCCGGAAGGTTTGCCAGGGTTTCTGATTATTTCAATAAGGAAGGAATTGCAGTGGTTTCCATGGACTTAAGAGGTCATGGACGTACCGAGGGCAAGAGAGGCCACTGCGCGCCAAGAGAGGATGTTCTTAAGGACATAGATGCACTGATTGAGTATGCGCAGAAAGAGTATCCCGGCGTTCCGCTGGTAATGTACGGCCATAGTATGGGAGGTAATATAACTCTCGACTATCGTGCAAGAGGAGGACACAATGACATACCTTGCGGATACATAATTTCTGCTCCGTGGATAAGACTTGTGCGTCCTGTTACGGGAGTACTTTTCCGAACTGTGGAGCTCCTTTCCAGACTTATGCCTCAGATGACTATAAGTCAGGCCTTTCCGGAGGAACAGCTGGGCAACGTTGAGTTCGTAAGACCATATAAAGATGATCCGATGGTACATTCCAAGGTATCCATGCTTTGTGCTTATCAGGGATTTACTATCGGCACAGCACTGGAAAAAGGCACAAACGAGGATAACGGAAGAGCAAAAAATACTCCTTGCCTCCTCATGCACGGCACTGATGATAAAATCTGTGATATTGAAGGCAGCCGCTGTTTCGCCAAGCTTCAGAATCCTGAAAGCTTCACCATGATTGAGTGGCCTGGATATTACCACGAAATACACAACGGAGGTCCGGACGGGCAGACCGGAGAGGATGTTATCAAAAAAGCTATTGAATTTATAAAGGAATTATAGAATATGGACTTAACTCATTTTGACGAGAAGGGAAATGCACGCATGGTGGATGTTACTGCCAAGAAAGAGACAGAAAGAATGGCTGCTGCATTAGGAAAAATAAAAGTTTCTCCTGAAGTATTCATGGCTGTCAGGGATGGAAGCACCGCAAAAGGCGATGTGCTGACGGTTGCAACCACAGCGGGCATTGCCGGAGCTAAAAAAACATGGGAACTGATTCCCATGTGCCACATAGTGCCGCTGACAGGCTGCACAATTGAGTGGAAATTTAAAGAAGAGTCATGTGAAATAGAATGCCGCTGCACAGCACGATGCACAGGAAGGACAGGTGTTGAAATGGAGGCAATGACAGGGGTTTCTGCTGCGCTGCTCACGGTGTATGATATGTGCAAAGCCATAGATAAAACTATGGAGATCGGTGAAATACGTCTGCTGGAGAAGGACGGCGGCAAAAGCGGCCATTTTATGAGAGAGGTTTAAAGATGAAATACACGGTTGGAATAATTACCTTAAGCGACAAGGGTGCTGCAGGGCAGAGGGAAGACAGGAGCGGACCGGCCATTAAAGAGATTCTGGAGAATGACGGGCGTTTTGATGTAAAAGAACAACTGCTGATTTCTGATGACAGAGACGGCATTGAAGCAGAACTGATTCGCCTTTGTGATGAGTCAAGGCTGAACCTTATATTAACCACGGGAGGTACAGGGCTTTCGCCCCGTGATAATGCACCGGAAGCTACCTTGAATGTGTCTGACAGACAGGTCCCGGGAATCGCGGAATATATGAGGGCAAAGTCTTTTGAAATTACTCCTAAGGCAATGCTTTCGAGAGGTGTGGCAGCTATGCGCGGCAGTACGCTGATAATAAATCTTCCCGGAAGTCCTAAGGCAGTCAGAGAAAATCTCGGATTCATAATGCCGGCCCTGGGACATGGACTGGACATAATGCTGGGGCGCGACGGAGAATGCGGCTCGAATTAGAAAATGGAGAAAGAATGGTGAATCTGGAAAGACGCTTTGAGAGAAACAAGATTTTTTCCCGTGCTCAGCAGGAGAAGCTTTCCCAAAAGAGGGCTGCTGTCATAGGCTGCGGCGGATTGGGCGGATATGCTATAGAAATGCTGGCCAGGGCCGGAGTGGGATATATAATAGTTTGTGACGGAGACGTATTTGATGAAACCAACCTCAACAGACAGATTCTCTGCACTGAGAATAACCTTGGAAAAAGCAAGGCTGAAGCTGCGGCAGAACGAATAAATGCTATAAACTCTGAGGTGAAGTCTGAGCCGTTCAGCTGTAATCTCACCGAGGAAAACGCATCAGAGATAATGGGCGGCTGTGATGTGGTCATCGATGCCCTTGACAGTGTATGCGGCAAGATGATGCTTCAGAAGGTCTGCCGCATGTATGATATCCCTATGGTTCATGGTGCTATAGGGGGATGGTTCGGGCAGGTTACCACAATTTTTCCCGGAAACGATACACTTAGACTCATATATGAGGAAGATGCAGAGGTATCTCAGGAGTTTGGAAACCCTTCTTTTACGCCTGCAGTGGTTGCATCCATCCAGGTAAGTGAGGCCATCAAGGTAATGCTGGGCAGTGAGAATGTGCTAATGCGAAAGCTGCTGTTTGTTGATCTTATGACCAATGATTTTCAGATAGTGGAGGTGTAGCTGTGGCGGCAGGATTTGAAATATCGTTTATTGATTCCGAAGTAAAGCGCTGGCTTCAGGAGAAGGCGCCTGATGACGGTCTCTGCCTGAAAAGGTTCAGAGCGGATTTTACGGTAGATGACCTTCGTTCCTTTGAGGAAGGAGAGATTATCAGAATAGATGGAGAAAACTACGTTATAACAAAGAAAGGCAAAAGATGCTTCGAAGAGTGTCAGCTCCTGCAAAGGACCGGCAAGCCATGCCCTCTTGCATCAGGAGTGGCCTTCGGAGAAAAGGAGAAGAATATATGAAAGCGACAGTAGTAGTGGATAACATCAAAGGATGCGGACTCAGCAGCGAATGGGGCCTTTGCATATATATAGAATATGGAGATAAGGTGGTCCTTCTCGATACAGGAGCTTCCGAGCTTTTTGTCAAGAATGCGGAAGAACTCGGACTTGACCTTGCCAAAGTGGATTTTGCCGCACTCTCTCACGGTCACTATGACCATGCCAACGGAATGAGAGCATTCTTTAAGGCTAACAGTAATGCACCTTTCTATCTTCAGAAGGGTGCGGGAGAAAACTGTTATGATAAATACTGGCTCTATCGCCATTACATAGGAATCCCTCGTGGAATTCTAAGCGAAGCCGCTGATCGGATCAGGTTTGCAGAGGGCAAATTTCAGGTATGCCCTGGAGTATGGCTGCTGCCTCACACAACTCCCGGACTTGATGCTATAGGAAAGAGAAACCACATGTATCTTCGCGGTGACGGGCGCGACGGCAGAAAGTGGAGGCCTGATGATTTCTCCCATGAACAGAGCCTTGTATTTGAAACAGAAGGCGGTCTGGTTATCTTTAACAGTTGCTCTCACGGAGGCGCAGACAACATAATCAGGGAGGTTCAGGAAGCGCTGCCCGGCAAAAAAATAAAGGCCATCATAGGCGGCTTCCATCTGTATAAGAGGAATGCTGATGAAGTCAGAGCCATGGCTCGTTCTATGAGAGAAACCGGAGTTGAGCAGATATATACGGGACACTGCACCGGAGACAAGGCCTTCGCTGTTTTAAAGGATGAGCTGGGCGAAATGGTACATCAGCTTAGCTGCGGACTTGTAATGGAATTATAGATTTAATATTGGTTAAGGTTCAATATTAAAATTATTTTATGTTTAGGAGTTAGATAAATTATGAAAAGAGAAAATTTTAATTCAAGACTAGGATTTATTCTTGTAAGTGCAGGTTGTGCCATAGGCATCGGTAATGTATGGAAGTTCCCTTATGTTGCGGGAGCAAACGGCGGCGGAGTGTTTGTGTTGTTTTATATTTTGTTTTTGCTGTGCATGGGTGTTCCGGTGCTTACCATGGAGCTGGCAGTAGGACGAGCCAGCAGAAAAAGTGCAGTTCTAGGTTATAAAGAGCTTGAAAAGCCGGGCAGCAAATGGCATATACACGGATGGTTCTGCATGCTGGGATGCTACCTATTAATGATGTACTACACAACTGTAGCAGGCTGGATGGGCAGCTACTTCGTAAAGTTTATTAAAGGTACATTCACCGCAGGCATGGGTACGGATGCTGTTTCGGCAGAGTTCCCTAATATGCTCGGAAATCCTGTGGAAATGACCATTTTCATGGTGATAATTGTAATCGCAGGCTTTGCCGTATGCAGCATGGGCCTGCAGAAGGGTCTCGAAAAAATCACTAAGTATATGATGGGTGCGCTGCTTGTTTTAATCGTCGTTTTGGCGATTCACAGCTTGACACTGCCGGGAGCAATGGATGGAGTTAAGTTCTATCTGCTGCCTGACTTTAAGAAGGCTGCAGAGGTTGGACTAGGCAATGTGATTGTAGCTGCAATGAACCAGGCATTCTTCACACTGAGCCTTGGTATCGGTGCAATGGAAATCTTCGGAAGCTACATGTCCAAGGATCACACTCTGACGGGAGAATCCCTAAGAATCTGCGGACTGGATACTTTCGTGGCATTTATGTCCGGACTCATTATTTTTCCTGCATGTTTCTCCTTCGGAGTAGATACCACTCAGGGACCTGCACTCATATTTATGACACTGCCGAACATCTTCGTCAATATGGCGGGAGGCAGAATCTGGGGATCACTGTTTTTCCTGTTTATGATTTTCGCCAGCTTCTCCACAGTTATTGCCGTGTTCGAAAACCTGCTGGCAGGCTGCATGGACAATTTCGGCTGGGACAGAAAGAAGGCTGTAATAGTAAATCTTGTTCTGGTTCTAATCGCAAGCATGCCGTGCGTTCTGGGCTACAATCTGTGGAGTGATTTACATATTATCGGAGCAAGAGATGTGCTGGACAGCGAGGACTTCCTGGTAAGCAACCTGCTGCTTCCAATCGGTTCTCTGATTTACCTGCTCTTCTGTGTAACCAAGTGGGGCTGGGGATTCGATAATTATCTGGCTGAGGCCAACCAGGGCAGAGGTGTCAAGCTGCCTAGAGGTCTTAAGTACTACCTGATGTTTGTGGTACCCGCACTGATAGTGGTGATATTGATCAAAGGACTGATTTAAGGAATAGAGGCTCTCTAACTTTTTCGGCGTTGAACAATTTGACCTGAAACGAGCTTTTTTACAACATGACACTCACATTGGACTTTAAATCGAGGCTGAAAAGTCGTGAATGTTGTACTTTTTTTGACTTCACAGAATTTCTACAACATAAAATTAAATCACGTTGCAAAAATAACT
>CAZUFU010000044.1:0-12579 GCA_964619875.1 uncultured Oscillospiraceae bacterium | reverse complement strand
ATGGACAAGATGCCGTATCACAAGATTGTACGTACCATAAACAGACGCTGCGATATAATATACGAGTATGGACCGAACAACATCGAGCTGGACAATATAGAGGATCCGCTGCCTTTCGACATCGATGCACCTGTCATTGAGATAGAGGATAAGGACTATGCCATGTGGTATTCCGATATGAACGATGACGAGGCCAAGTACTACGGTAAAACGGTAAAATTCAAGGGCAGAAGCCTGCTGGGCGGCGGACTTGAAGATGACGAATTCGTAATAGGCAGACATATTATGACCTGCTGCGTAGAGGATATCCAGTTCGGAGGTCTGGTGGCAAAATATCCGGACAGCCAGAGCCTGGACCACGGCGGATGGGTGGTAATGAAAGCCACCATACAAAAGGAGTATAACAAGATGTATCAGAGCGAGGGCCCGGTTTTCCATGTTATAGAAGTGGAAAAATGTGATGCCCCTGAGGAGGAAGTTGCAACCTTCTATTGATTGATGAGAATGTTAATGAGACTGTAAGGAGGACAGAACCTATGAAAGACTACCTGAAGGACGATTATCTCAAGAAAATGGACGCATACTGGCGTGCAGCCAACTACCTTTCGGCAGCACAGCTTTATCTGCTGGACAATCCTCTGCTGAAAGAGCCTCTTAAAAGAGAGCATATCAAGAAAAAAATCGTGGGCCACTGGGGCACAGTTCCGGGACAGAATTTCGTATATGTGCATATGAACAGGGCCATTAAAAAATATGATCTGGATATGATTTATGTTTCCGGACCGGGACACGGCGGCAACTTCTTCGTTTCCAATGCTTATCTTGAGGGCACATACAGCGAGGTATATCCTAATGTAGGACAGGACAAGGAAGGGCTGACCAAGCTTTGCAAGCAGTTTTCCTTCCCGGGAGGCATAAGCAGCCATGTTGCACCTGAAACACCTGGTTCAATAAACGAGGGCGGCGAACTTGGATATTCTCTGGCTCATGCATATGGAGCTGTTTTTGATAATCCTGACCTTATAGCAGTATGCGTGGTTGGTGACGGAGAGTCTGAAACAGGCCCTCTGGCTACAGCATGGCATTCGAATAAGTTTATCAACGCTTCAAGAGACGGCGCGGTTCTGCCGATACTTGACCTTAACGGATATAAGATAAGCAATCCTACAGTATTTGCCCGTATCAGTCAGCAGGAAAGAGAATGGTTCTTCAAGGGCTGCGGATACAAGCCATACGTGGTTAAGGGCGATGATCCGATGACTATGCATCAGCTTATGGCAGAGACTGTGGATAAATGTATTGAAGAAATCAAGGAAATACAGAAAAAAGCCAGAGAAGAGGGCTGCACTGAAAGACCTTTCTGGCCGATGATTATACTGGAAACTCCAAAGGGATGGACAGGTCCTAAGGTAGTTGACGGAAACAAGATAGAGGGCACCTTCAGAGCGCACCAGGTCCCTATTTCCATGGAAAAGGAGGAGCACCTGGCACAGCTGGAGGAATGGCTCAGAAGCTATCATCCTGAGGAACTCTTCGGAGACGATTACAGGTTAATACCTGAACTGAGAGAACTGGCACCGACAGGGGATTCCCGTATGAGTGCAAATCCGCACACCAACGGCGGCAAGCTGCTCAGAGACCTGAGAACACCTGACTTCAGAGCATATGCAGTAGATGTACCTTCACCGGGAGCTGTAAAGGCTCAGGACATGATGGAACTGGGCGGCTATGTAAGAGATCTTTTCGTTCTCAATAAAGAAAACCACAACTTCAGAATATTCGGTCCTGATGAGTCCAAGTCCAACAGGCTCTATAAGACGTTTGAGGTGGAAAAGAGAGCATTCAATGCCGAGTTTACAGATGAAGATGAGGACCTGGCACTGGACGGCAGAATCATGGATTCATATCTTTCGGAGCACATGTGCGAAGGATGGCTGGAGGGATACCTTCTGACAGGCAGACACGGATTCTTCGCAAGCTACGAGTCATTCATCAGAGTGGTGGATTCCATGGTTTCTCAGCACGCCAAATGGCTCAAGGTCTGCAATCAGCTGCTGTGGAGACAGAAGATCGCCTCACTTAACCTGATTCTTTCTTCAAATGTATGGCAGCAGGACCACAACGGCTTTACACATCAGGACCCGGGATTCCTGGATCATGTGGCCAACAAAAAAGCTGACGTTGTCAGAATGTACCTGCCGCCTGATGCCAACTGCCTGCTTTCCTGCTTCGACCACTGTATCAAGAGCAAAAATTATATAAACGTTATAGTAGCTTCTAAACATCCGAGTATGCAGTGGCTGACCATGGAACAGGCTGTAGTTCACTGTACTCAGGGTATCGGTATCTGGGACTGGGCAAGCAGTGATCAGGGCACAGAACCGGACATCGTTATGGCATGCTGCGGGGATACACCTACCCTTGAAGCACTTGCGGCGACTACAATTTTAAGAGACAGCCTGCCTGAGGTGAAGATAAGATTCGTCAACGTGGTTGACCTGATGAAGATGGAATCACATCTGAATCATCCTCACGGCCTTACCGACGAAGAATTTGACCTGCTTTTCACTAAGGACAAACCGGTTGTGTTTGCTTTCCACGGTTATCCTAAGCTGATTCACGAACTGACTCAGGGCAGAACCAACGAAAAGAACTTCCACGTTCACGGTTATCTTGAAGAAGGAACTATCACTACTGCCTTCGATATGAGAGTGCAGAACCATATCGACCGTTTCAGTCTGGTGAAGGAGGCCCTGAAGCATCTTCCTCAGCTGGGAGACAAGGCTGGTCACTTGAATCAGCACATGAATAACTTACTTGTAAAGCATAAGAACTATATAGCCGAGTATGGACAGGATCTGCCGGAGGTTCTTGACTGGAAGTGGCATGTTTAAATATTTTGACCGGAGACGGTTTAAGGAGATAAAAAATGATTCTGTATTTTTCGGGCACGGGCAACAGCCGATTTGCAGCGGAGAAAATCGCTGAAATTACCGGTGATGAGCTTGTGTGCCTTAACAACTATATAAAAGATGGCATTGCAGGGGATTTTGTCTCCGGTAAGCCTTTTGTGCTGGTATGCCCTACATACGCATGGCGTGTACCGCCTGTGGTGGAAAGATTTCTGGAAACTGCAAGGCTTGAAGGCTCAGAAGATATGTATTTCGTGCTGACCTGCGGTTCCGGTACTGCAGGAGCTCAGAATTACGCAAGGAAACTTTGCGACAAAATCGGAAAGAAATTTAAGGGCTTCAGGACGGTGGTAATGCCGGAAAACTACATAGCCATGTTCCCTGTACCCGACCCTGACGAGGCAGCAGATATAGTGAAAAGAGCAATTCCCGTAATTGAGGATGCGGCTGAGACTATTGCACGAGGAGATGAGCTTTCTGAAAAGGTGCCGGCCTTTGGCGGTGTAATGAGCACGCTGGTTAACTGGGTATTCTTTACCTTTATGGTAAAGGACAAAGGCTTCCATCTGGAAAAGGAATGCACCTCATGCGGACAGTGTGCAAAGCTATGTCCTATGAATAACATCAGTCTTAAGGATGGCAAACCTGTGTGGGGCGGAAACTGCACCCACTGCATGGCATGTATCTGCGGGTGTCCGGCAGAGTGCATAGAATACAAAAACGCCAGCATAAAGCGCCGGCGTTACTGGTTCGGAAGATAGGAGCCCTGATATGAAAATCAAAACATTTAAAGTAGAACGCTGGATGAACGAATTTGAAGACGATGCGGTATATAATCTGGGCGAAACATGTATAGACTCACTTAAAATCGGGGAACTTCTCACACTTTGCGGAGAAGATCCAGATACATTCCTGAAAGGGCTCAAAGATACTCGTCTTACTTACAGCCATATTTTCGGCTCACCGGAATACCTGACAGGGGTAGCAGGATTATATGAAAATCTTAAGCCGGAAAATGTCATACCGACTCATGGCGCTGTCGGAGCAAACAATCAGGTGATAACTACATTAATCGAGCCAACGGACAATATGGTATGCGTAATGCCTACATATCAGCAGCACTATTCAATTCCTGAGTCCATCGGAGCAGAGGTGAGAATTCTTCAGCTGAGACCTGAGAACAATTTCCTCCCTGATATTGAGGAATTAAAGTCACTGGTGGACGAAAACACCAAGATGATTACTCTTAACAATCCTGATAATCCGACAGGATCATGGATTCCAAAGAAAGAAATGGAGGCCATGGTTGAAATCGCAAGAAGTGTGGATGCGTATATCCTCTGTGACGAGGTCTATAGAGGCATATCAGAGGACGGAAGTTATATGCATTCTATTGTAGACCTTTATGAAAAGGGAATATCTGTAGGAAGCATGTCGAAGATTTTCTCCCTGGCAGGACTCAGAATGGGCTGGATTGCTACCCGTGATATGGATGTTGTTCATCAGATTCACGAGCGCAGAGACTATGACACTATCAGCTGCGGCGTGCTGGATGATATGCTGGCTTCCATGGCTCTTGCCAACAAAGAGAAAATTTTTGAAAGAAACAGAGCAATTCTTCTTAAGAACAGAGAAATTCTGGACCAGTGGGTAAATGAGACAGAAGGTGTTCACTATGTGAAGCCTGTTGCCGGAACCACTGCATTGGTTTACTATGATAAGGACATCCCTTCCTACGACCTGTGCGTGCGACTGATTCGTGAAAAGGAACTTCTCTTCACACCGGGCGAGTGCTTCGAAATGGAAGGAAGCGTAAGAATCGGCTATGCATTTGACTCCAAGCTTTTGAGGCAGGGATTGGACAAGTTCAGTGAATTCCTTAAAGAACTGGACTAACCAGGAGGTTATACCGAAGTGCAAGACGAAATTAAATGCCTTATTAAAGAGAGTGTTGCTGCCAATATGGGCGAACTCAAATCCATCAGAACATATCTTTACGAAAACCCGGAAGTTGGCGGTGAAGAGGCCAAGGCCTGTGAACTGCTTACGATAACCATGAAAGAACATGGTTTCAACGTAACGACGGATTTCCATAATATAGACTACTGTTTCAAGGCCGAATACGACAGCGGCAGAGAAGGGGCGGTTATAGGCATTACTGCCGAGTATGATGCACTTCCCGAAATCGGCCATGGCTGCGGACACAATATAATATCAGCGGCAGCTTTGGGTGCGGCATTTGCGCTGAAAGAGGTTGTTGCACAGACAGGAGGAAAGGTTATGCTTTTCGGCACCCCTGCAGAGGAAAACTTTGTGAGCAAGGTGCAGCTCTCCGACGAAGGAGCCTTTGATGAAGCGGATGTGGTTATGACCGTACATCCGAGTCCCGAGAACTATGCCAGCGGCAAAACAAATGTCATGGATGCACTGCAGGTTGAATTCTTTGGAAAGGCTGCTCATGCAGGTGCAAATCCTGAAGACGGGATAAACGCTCTGGATGCGGCAGTTCACTTCTATACGCTTATTGGATTTGAAAAACAATACCTCAAAGGTGCCAACATATACGGTATTTTTGATGATGGAGGGCAGAAGTGCAGTATAATTCCTGATCATGCATCATTAAAATACGTTTTGCGAGCAGGCACATTAAAAGAAACAGAAAAAATCAGAGCGGTGTTTGAAAGATGTGCCGAAGCGGCAGCTGAAGCTGTGGGTGCAACATACAAGATATCACGTTATGAGCCAATAAACCTGAATATGGTTACAAACCGGACTATCTCTGGTGTATTTAACAAGTATTACGAAGAACTCGCATGCTGTAAGATGGAATATAGGGACAGCACCGCATCTACGGATATGGGAAATGTGAGTCATGTAGTACCTGCAATACATCCTTGGATAGGTCTGGACTGTCCTGATCTCATGCTGCACTCACGAGAGTTCGCTGAGGTGACCGTGACTGCCGCAGGGGATGCGGCTATCAGGAACGGAGCACAGGCCCTTGCCATGACAGGTGCGGAGATTCTTTCATCACCGGAACTGCTGGCGGAGATAAAGGCTGAATTCGAAGAGGCAAAGACGGGTTTCTAAGAAAGCAGAATTTTAGCAGTTGAAACAATGTCGTATGAAAAATCCTCTATCAGGTTTTCATACGACATTGTTGAAGTACATTTATACTGGATTCTTATTTCATGCTGCCTGTTTTTTCAAACTTAGTGTGCCATGATAATGCTTCGTCCAGAATGTGTGGTGTCTGGCAAGGCATCTGCTCGCAGGCTCTGTTGAAGTAGTCCATGAGTTTGTCTCTATAGTCAGGATGAGCGCAGTTTTCAATAATCTTAACGGCTCTTTCCTTAGGGGAAAGTCCTCTTAAATCTGCGTAGCCCTGTTCTGTTACGATTACCATTACCTCATGCTCAGTGTGGTCAACGTGAGGGCACATAGGAACTATAGATGAAATAGCTCCGTCTTTGGCGATGGATGATGTAGTAAAGATAACAAGAGATGCGGAACGTGAGAAGTCACCGGAACCGCCGATGCCGTTCATCATTTTTTTGCCCTGCACATGAGTTGAGTTCACGTTTCCGTAGATGTCAACTTCCAGTGCTGTATTCATCGCAATCAGACCGAGACGGTGCGCAACTTCGATGGAATTGGAAATCTCCTGCGGACGGAATATGATGTGGTCCTTATAAAAGTCGATGTCATTAAAGAATGCTTCCTGTGCTTCCGGAGAAGGTGCAAGAGCAGTACAGGATGCAACGCTGGCTTTGCCGCATTTTACAAGATCCAGCATGGAATCCTGAATAACCTCAGTGTAGCAGGTCAGATTTTCAAAGTCTGAGTCGCGAAGTCCGTACAGAACAGCATTTGCAACAGAACCCACACCTGACTGAATCGGAAGCAGGGATTTGCCCATACGACCCGAAGCTACTTCGTTTTCGAGGAACTTTATGATGTTCTGGCCTATTTTCTTTGAATCCTCTGAAATGGCGGCAAGAGGCCTTGTGAGGTCGCTCTTGTCAGAGATAACGATTGCCTTGATTTTATCCCAGCCGCACTTTATGTAAGGTGTACCGATGCGGTCCCCTGCATGAGTAAGCGGAATCGGCTTTCTGCAAGGCGGCTTTTCCTGCATATAAACATCCGCCATTCCTTCCAGAGCAAGAGGCTTAGCCATGGCAATCTCAACTATTACTGTATCAGCCTCAGCAACATAGGTAGGAGTATTGCCCACGGAAGTTGTCGGAATCAGATTTCCCTCTTCTGTAATTGCCAGTGCCTCTACCAGTGCAACATCGGGTTTCTTCACATGACCGCCTGATACAAACTCAGGGGAACGGCCCAGGTGCATGTCAATATAATCTACATTTCCTGCGTTGATGGATTTTCTCAGAGAAGCATTTGTCTGATATGGGATTCTCTTTCTGATGACACCTGCTTCTGCTAACTCTGTATCTACTTCAGGTCCAACTGAAGCACCAGAGTAAAGATCTATTTTTACTGTTCTTCCGGCTTTTGCCTGCTCTGCAAGTGCGTGAGTAACCACCTTGGGATAACCGGCATTGGTGAAACCGCTGATGCCTACAGCCATGCCATCCTTTATCATTGATGCGGCACTGTCAGCATCCATAATCAAAGATTCTGCTTTCTCGTTTCTTAATCTTTCCTTCAGTTGTGGATCTATCGCCATAATTAATTTCCTCCTCATGTATATGCTTTTCCACAAGCATGTTCTGCCACCATTATATCTGCTTGATAAAAAACCTGCAAGAATGAACATTGCATTATTTTTGCACATGTAGGTTCTTGACTTTATTTTTCATCATTATGGTTATTAATTTTAACTTGAAGCATTTTATTCTGAATGGTAGAATTAAGAAAAAATAGGAGGGGAAGATCATATGAAAAAAATAACATCCTTGTTGCTGATTGTTGTACTGATGCTTGGATTGGCTCTGCCTGCATCCGCAGCGGAAACCTCTTATCCGATGGTTGAAAGCGGCGTTAAGGAGATTCAAAAGTATGGAAACATTGTTCTGGATGTGGAACCGAAAAAGCTTCATGAAGCCGGCTATGACTACGCTGATATACTTGCCGTGACCATTGATGGAAAGACATATCAGATTCCCTTCTGCACCAATTTTTCTGATGTAGACGCTGGCTCTTATGTGGCCGTTGATAACAACGAAATGCTGGTTATTGCTATTAATCTGGGCGATTTTGCCACTACCAACGGCATTGCCGAAAAGATTACATATGAAGATAAATCCTTCACTTGGGTGTTTTCCGACAACAAGAGCATAGAGGACTTAATGGTTTCCATTTCTATGGGTGAGAAGGGCGGATACCATGACCAGTATATCATTCATCAGATAGTGAGGACCAACGACCGTGCGGACTACGCTTCCGACCAGATTTTCGCAAACTTTCGCAATATCGCTGCCGGCGACCTGGGCAAGAATACCTTGTTCCGCAGCAGCAGTCCCATCAATAATGATCTGGGTCGTGCTGCCTATGCCGATGACTTTGTGGAGGCTAATGGTATCCGGACAGTGATTAACCTGGCGAACTCCGAAACGGATATTGCCGGCTATATTGCCCAGGAGTGCTTTGAATCTCCCTACTATGCGTCTTTGTATCAGGACGGTAAGGTGAAGGCACTGAACCTTGGTATGAACTTTGTGGCCGAGGACTTCAAGAAAGGTCTGGCGGAGGGTCTGCGTTTTTTCATCGCCAATGAGGGCCCCTATCTGGTTCACTGTGATGAGGGAAAGGATCGGGCAGGCTTTGTTTCTGCTCTGCTGGCGTGCTACATGGGAGCGTCCTATGATCAGGTGGTTGATGACTATATGCAGACCTATATCAACTACTATCACTTGGAGAAAGGCAGCGAACAGTACATCGCGTTAAAGAAAAGCAATATCGATTCCACACTGCGTATGTTAACCGGTTCCTCCGATAGCACGGATCTGTCCAGGGTAGACCTGGCCGCTGCCGCCAAAGGCTATATGAAGAGTATCGGATTGTCTGACGCAGAGTGTGATGCGCTGAGGTTCAATCTGGCAAAGGACTACGAGAAGGTGGATAAATCTGCTGCCGTCGAAGCTCATGCAACTTATACCGTGGTACCCGGTGACTGCCTGTGGAATATTTCTCAGAAGCTGTACGGCACTGGTACGCGTTGGAAAGATATTTATAAGGCAAACCGTAAAAGCATTCGTTCACCAAGGTGGATTTATGTCGGTCAGGTGCTGACAATCCCGGCAGCCTGATTGGGTTCTGCCTGAAAAAAGTATAATTGTAATGTAAAAGGAGGATGATCTCTATGCGAAAAACCAAAATAGTTTGTACATTAGGCCCTGCGTCAGCCGACGAAGCCGTAATGGAGAAAATGCTCAATGCGGGAATGAACGTGGCAAGGCTGAACTTTTCACATGGTACCCATGAGGGACATGGCAGAACCATTGATACTTTCAGAAAAGTAAGGGATGCTCTGGGCGTTCCTGCTGCTGTAATGCTGGATACCAAGGGCCCGGAAATAAGGACGGGAAATTTTGAGGGTGGAAGAGCCGAGCTTACGGACGGACAGCTTTTTACTCTCACAACAGAGGATATAGAAGGAAACAGCAGTATTTCGGCTGTTACATATAAAGACCTGCCCCGGGAGCTGAATGAAGGAGACAGAGTGCTTATAGATGACGGCAAAATTACACTCCGGGTGCTGGAAACCGCCGGCAATGAGGTGAAATGCCGTGTGGAGCATGGCGGCACTGTAAGCAATCACAAGGGTATAAACATACCGATGGTTGCCCTCAAGATGGATTACCTCAGTGAAAAGGATAAGGAGGATCTGCTCTTCGGTATCGAAAAGGACGTGGACTATGTAGCGGCGTCTTTTGTGAGAAAGGCTGAAGATGTGGGACTTCTCAGAGGCTTTCTGAATGCACATGGAGGCAGTAAAATCAAGATAATTTCAAAGATAGAAAATCTGGAGGGAATCGAGAATTTCGAAGAAATACTTGAGCTTTCCGACGGAATTATGGTTGCCAGAGGTGATATGGGAGTCGAGGTGGATTTTGAAAGACTGCCGGGAATACAGAAGCGTTTCATCAAGCGCTGCCAGCAGAGCGGCAAAATCGTAATCACCGCAACTCAGATGCTGGAATCAATGATATCAAATCCTGTGCCTACCAGAGCAGAAATCACCGACGTGGCCAATGCAGTATTCGACGGAACTTCGGCGGTGATGCTTTCCGGGGAGAGCGCCATGGGTCAGTATCCTGCAGAGGCGGTGGCGGCCATGGCCAAGATAGCCAGACAGGCTGAACAGGACGACCCAAGGTTCATACCTGGAAACACCATATGGCATGAAATGGATGCGGACGATACTACCAATGCCGTGGGACATGCGGCCTGCACCCTGGCAAAGGATATTAAGGCTGAGGCTATCATAGCCATTACCAAGACAGGATACACCGCCACAAGGATGAGCAAATTCAGGCCGATTACCAGAATTATCGCAGCTACACCTGAGAGCAAGACCTATCATCAGGCTGCGCTCCAGTGGGGAGTGGAGCCTATCTTTGTAGAAAACCTGAGGGACCTGGAGGTTCTCATCGCAAGGTGCCTTGAGGAGAGCAAGAAAGAAGGGCTGCTGAAGCCGGGGGATAAAGTGGTAATCAGCGCAGGGCTGCCCCTGGATATACCGGGAAATACCAATATGGTGAGAGTGGAGACAGTGAGATAAAATGAGTAAAATAAACGAAACGAATAAAATGAATGTAAATGAGCAGTTTAAATATCTGAATATCGGCTTGCCTGACAGAATATTGAGGAAAAAGAATTACGGGGATTTTGAGGATGCCATGGGCATGATCGATGTGCTGCTGGATTCAGGCAAGGGAACGGAGGGCTTCCGGGCCTGTCTGAGAGTTCAGAGAGAGATAATGGCCCGCCTGCCTGAGGATTACCCGTACACATTTGATGAAGCCGTTGAATTGGCACAGAGCTATATTCCTGATTTTACCGCTGAGGAGCTTAAAGGTCTGGAAAAAGAAGGCCGCATAGACTGGATATACATTGACGGTGTGCCGCATTATTTTTCAGCTTTTTTTGCTAATCTCTGCGAGACAGACGATTCCTATGCTGCCCGTGCAGGGAAGGTTAAGCCGAGAGGTGATAACGGCAATTTCGACTATCGTCATGAGATTTTAGGAAAGCTAAAGGAAAACGGCGAACTTGTTAACCGTATAAAGATCCGTGCTTCTGTGAGAATACACGACGATGAGTTTAAAGCCGGTGAAGAAGTACTCGTTCATCTGCCGCTTCCTGCAGCATGTGAGGAACAGTCCGTCATCAGGATTGAAAACATGTTCCCTGAAAATGGCTTAACCGATGATGAGGATGCCTTGCAGCGTACTGTTTCATGGAAAGAAACCATGACGGAGAATCACGAATTCAGCGTTGAATATTCATATACATACCGTCTTACATATAAGGATCCATGGAATATGGAGGCAGACAGCGAGCAGCCTGGCTTTTTCACTGAAGAAAAAGCGCCACATATCGTTTTCACACCTTATATCCGTGACCTGGTCTCCGGTCTTACGGAAGGCGCAGAAAACAATCTGGATAAGGCCAAGAGATTCTATAATTTCGTAACAGAAAATGTGAACTACTCTTTCTCCAGGGAATACTTCGGGCTGGAGTCAATAGCCGAATCCTGTGCCAGAAATCTGGTGGGAGACTGCGGTATACAGACCCTGCTTTTCATTACTCTGTGTCGCTGTGCAGGAATTCCGGCACGTTGGGAAAGCGGCCTTGCGGCAGGACCAGACAGATGTGGTCCTCATGACTGGGCCAAGATATATGTGGCACCTCTGGGATGGTTCCACGTGGACTGCTCACGGGGCGGAAGTGCATACAGACAGGGAGATAAATTACTTCACAAATTTTACTTCGGCAATGTTGCCGGTGATGCTATGGTAGCAAACCGTGAGTTTCAGGGTGACTTCAAGGTTGAGAAATCTCACTGGAGAGCGGATCCTTATGATAATCAGGTGGGAGAGATAGAGACAGAAAGCAGAGGACTGAGATATTCCCAGTTTGACAGCACCAGGACTGTGGTGGAGTTTGAAAAGATAATATAATATAAAAGCCCGGGGCACTAAATCGCTTCGGGCTTTGTTTGTAAGTATGAGCTATGCTTCGTTTTTTACAGGTTCATTCTGCTCGTCATCTTCTATGTTCTCGTACGCATCCAGAATTGCATCTTTAATTCTGTTTCTGGTTTCAGAGAGCAGGGGATGAGCTATGTCACGAAAATCTCCGTCGCTCATTTTTCTGCTTGGCATTGCGATGAATAAACCGTTCCGGCCTTCGATGACCTTTATATCGTGCACCACAAACTCGCCGTCAAAGGTAACGGAAGCAACCGCCTTCATCTTTCCTTCATCACCAACTTTTCTGATTCTCACATCAGTAATATTCATTTGTTGTCCTATCCACCTTTCCCACATAATAATATGCTTGAGGTCATTATATCACATTGTTAATAATATTACAACAATCAGGCTAAAATATCTTGCTAAAATACATCTTCATTTATCTTTTTTAAAAATTTTGTTAAATGGCAGTCCACTTTTTCCTGAGTTTATGGTATACT
>CAZUFU010000043.1:0-12652 GCA_964619875.1 uncultured Oscillospiraceae bacterium | reverse complement strand
GGGTTTCAATGGTGAAGTTCTTGGTGGTTTCTCTGCCGAGGGATTCCTGCTTGGAGACATCCTTCTGCAGACCGGTGAGGGCAACACCTTCGAGGGCTGTTGGTTTCTTCATAACAGCAGTCTTGCCTTTTCTGGCAGCGATGTTAATGAAGATGATACCAAGCAGCATACCTCCGATAAGGCCGAAAGTAGCGAAGGTAGTGGCAACATCCTTTCCCTGAGATGCAACTGCTGCAACTGCAGGAATGCCTCCGTAGATGGCGCCGATGCTTGCAGCAGTGCCATGACCTCCGGTGAAGCCGGCTGCCAGTTCAAAGCCCCATACATTGTAGAAAGGAATTGTAGAGCCTGCCTTGGTCATGAAGAAGTTCACTCCCAAACCGATTACCATCTGTACAGTCATTACGCCGCACATCAGCCAGAAAACGCCATTGGCAATACCGGAGGCAGCCTTAGCGGCATCCTTTTCAATATCGTTCTTGTGTTTGAAGTTGCCCAGCGGAGTAGAAGCGAAGATTGGGATAATGAGGATAGCAGGCAGGGCATCCATAACGGACACATAGCTAGTGACCTGTTCTGCAACTGCGCCCACGCGAGAGAAGATCTGCACGAGAATCAATCCCACGATACCGCCGATAACAGATGCCGGCAGGAAGAGCTTCTGCAGTACTTTGATTTTGCTTCGCAGCAGCAGACCGATGAGCAGGAACACACTTGCAAAGCCAAGCACAATAAGAATGAGTTTCAGTGTATCAGACATAACAGCACCTTCCTTTTTTTCAATACGCTTCTTTGCGTAAAATAATTTGCGGGTTACCGCACCACAGTCGAGGTTTTGATATATTTTACCAATGAGAAGCACGAAAGTCAAGGCGGTTCGGCCTCTCAGAAAATTTTGAAGCTGAAAAGAAAACATTAAATCATATTAGTATAATTCATCAGATACATGTCCACCTCACGAGCGCAGGCTCTGCCCTCTGCAATGGCCCACACCACAAGAGACTGACCTCTGCGGCAGTCACCTGCGGCGAATACTCCGTCGACCCCCGTGCGGAAAGCACCTTCACCCTCTGCCGCAGCAGCCAGATTGCTTCTTCCGTCTGTCTTGACGCCAAAAGCTTTGGAAATATATTCATTAGGCCCCAGAAAGCCTGCCGCTATAAGAAGCAGATCCGCCTCCATCTCCGATTCGCTGCCCTCAACCTCCTGCATGACCATACGACCTGTCTTTTCATCTACGGAAGGTGCAAGCTTAACCGTCCTGATGGCTCTCAGATGGCCTTTTTCATCAGTAAGAAGTTCCTTAACTGTAGTCTGATAGATACGCGGGTCGGCACCGAACTGGTCTATGGCCTCCTCCTGTCCGTAATCCACCTTAAGCACCTTAGGCCACTGAGGCCACTGATTTTCCGGTGCCCTTTCCACAGGCGGCTTAGGCATCATCTCCAGCTGGCACACCGACCTGCAACCATGTCGTATCGCTGTGCCCACGCAGTCGTTACCTGTGTCACCGCCGCCTACTACCACAACCCTTTTACCTGCCGCAGATATAAATGAGCCCTCCTGTGCGTCTTTCAGACTTGCAGTCCGGCTGCCGTCCGATTCAAGGACGCCCTCAGTTTCGGCCGCCAGCAGTGCCTTTGTAGTGGATTTCAGGAAGTCCACAGCGAAGTAAACACCCTCCGCCTGTCGGCCCTCCACCTTTAAATCACGAGGATTCTGAGCGCCGCAGCAGAGAACCACAGCATCAAACTCCTTCATGAGCATCTTAACATCGTTTTTAGTACGAATATCCCTGCCTGTGACAAACTTGACGCCCTCTTCAGTCATCAGATCCACACGCCGCTGAACAATGGATTTTTCCAGCTTCATATTTGGTATGCCATACATGAGGAGACCGCCGGCACGATCCTCTTTCTCGAAGACCGTCACATTGTGTCCGCGTCTGTTAAGCCTGTCAGCGCAGGCAAGTCCCGAGGGACCGGATCCTATGACAGCCACCTTTTTATCAGTGCGTGCCTTAGGCGGTCTGGGATTCATATACCCTTTCCTGAAACCGTATTCGATGACAAAAAGTTCGTTTTCCTTTATGGTCACCGGGTCATCATACATGCCGCAGGTGCAGGCCGCCTCGCAAAGAGCCGGACACACCCTGCCCGTAAATTCCGGAAAGCTGTTGCTCTTTAAAAGTCTCGACAATGCATGGCTCCAGTTTCCTTGGTATATTTCATCATTCCATTCCGGTATGAGATTATGAAGGGGGCAGCCGCTGACGGCTCCGTGAAGGGTCATGGCTGACTGACAGAAGGGAACGCCGCAGTTCATGCAGCGCGCCCCCTGTTCCTGCCTTTCCTCCTTCAGCAGCATAGGATGAAACTCGTTAAAATTGTTTATTCTTTCAGCCGGACTTACAGCCGGATTGTTTTTCCTGTCAAACTCCAGGAATCCTGTTGATTTTCCCATCAGATGACCTCCCTATTTCCTGGTGATTTTATAAAAGGCTTCAAGCTCTGCCTGTTCATAGCTGAGTCCCTTTTTCTCAAAATGTCCGATAGCTCCCAGCATCTTCCGATAATCGTCGGGAACGATTTTTTTGAATAGTGGAATGTAGTGCTCAAGATTCTCAAGTATTCTTGCAGCCTTGGCAGAACCCGTAAGCTGACTGTGAGTTCTCAGCATAGATGTTATCTCTTCGATATCATGCTTCTCACTGACGTCCTCCATGGATACCATCTGTTTGTTAAGGTTCAGGTAAAAATCATGTTGTTCATCCAGCACATAGGCTATGCCTCCGCTCATTCCGGCAGCGAAATTTTTGCCTGTAGGTCCCAGGATGAGTACACGGCCGCCAGTCATATATTCGCAGCCGTGATCTCCTATACCCTCTGCCACAGCTCTGGCTCCCGAGTTACGGACGCAAAATCTTTCCCCTGCTATACCGCTGATGTACGCTTCACCGGAGGTTGCGCCATAAAGTGCCACGTTGCCTATTATGATGTTATCTTCTGCCTTAAATACGGACTTTTCAGGAGGTGCGATTACCAGTTTTCCACCTGAAAGACCTTTGCCGAAGTAATCGTTACTGTCTCCTTTAACCTTTATGGTCACGCCCTTAGGAATGAATGCTCCCAGTGACTGACCGCCGCTGCCTTTGCAGTTGATGACGAATGTATCATCAGGCAGTGTGTTCTGATATCTTCTGGTTACCTCTGAACCGAAAATTGTTCCCAAGGTTCTGTTGGTGCTGGAAATCTCCACATCGACTTCCTTATGCTCCTTCTTTTCCAGAGCCTCTGCCATGGCAGGCAGGATGACTTTCTCGTCCAGAGTCTTTTCCAGTTCGAAGTTATAAACCTTGGACGGCTCGAAGTGAACATGGCTTTCGAAGGCAGGCTCACCTGCAGCGTTCTTATAGAGTATTCTGGAAAGGTCCACCGAAGCTGCCCTGTCAGTTATCATGTGAT
The DNA here is from genome assembly GCA_964619875.1 of uncultured Oscillospiraceae bacterium. Classification (GTDB taxonomy): domain Bacteria; phylum Bacillota; class Clostridia; order Peptostreptococcales; family Anaerovoracaceae; genus SUG1106. The sequence continues at coordinate 9,188 of CAZUFU010000043.1, read as the reverse complement.
CTGATACCTTGAGGAATTCCGTACGTCCTACCAGATCGTCCACCTTGCGTATTCCCAGCTTTGCCATGATTTCGCGAAGCTCCTCTGCAACGAAGAGCATGAAGTTCATCACGTACTCCGGTTTGCCGCAAAAGCGAAGTCTCAAGGAAGGGTTCTGTGTAGCCACCCCCACAGGACACGTATCCAGATTGCACACTCTCATCATAACGCAGCCCATGGTTACCAGCGGTGCTGTGGCAAAGCCAAACTCTTCAGCGCCCAGCATGCATGCTATGGCCACGTCTCTTCCTGTCATCAGTTTGCCGTCGGTCTCAAGGATTACTCTTGAACGCAGTCCGTTTTCTATGAGAGCTTTATGGGTTTCGGCAATCCCCAGCTCCCATGGAAGTCCAGCCCCATGGATGGAGCTCTGAGGTGCCGCACCTGTTCCGCCGTCATATCCTGAAATGAGTATTACCTGTGCACCTGCCTTAGCCACGCCTGCCGCAATGGTGCCTACTCCGCATTCGGACACCAGCTTGACGGATATTCTCGCCTGCCTGTTGGCGTTTTTCAGGTCATATATAAGCTGTGAAAGGTCCTCTATGGAATATATATCGTGGTGAGGCGGAGGCGAAATCAACGATACCCCGGGCGTGGAATACCTGGTTTTAGCTATCCACGGATAAACCTTTGAGCCCGGCAGATGTCCTCCCTCACCCGGCTTTGCGCCCTGTGCCATTTTAATCTGTATTTCTTTGGCGCTCATCAGATATTCGCTGGTCACACCGAAACGTCCCGATGCCACCTGCTTGATGGCACTGTTTTTAATAGTTCCGAATCTTTCAGGGCGTTCACCGCCTTCACCGGAATTGGACTTGCCGCCCAGAGTGTTCATGGCTACAGCCATACATTCATGGGCTTCCTGTGAGATGGAGCCGTAGGACATGGCACCCGTCTTGAACCGCTTTACTATCTCTGAAGCAGGCTCTACCTCATCCAGCGGTATTCCGCCATCCGGGTCGAAAACTATGTCTATGAGACCGCGGAGAGCGTGTGGTCTGTTCTTCTCATCTACCACATCAACCATGTCGCTGAACTCCTTGAACCGCTTGTAGTCCCCTGTCTGGGCGGCCTCTCTGAGAGCGATTATGGTGTTCGGATTGTACATATGGTCTTCCTTGTCTCCGCCTGTTCTCAGCTTGTGAATTCCCACGCTGTCCAAAGTCGTGTCAACTCCCAGCTCCAGCGGGTCGAAGGCATGGTTGTGTCTCCATTCCACACCTTCATTTATCTCTTCCAGACCGATGCCTCCTATACGGCTCACGGTATTGGTAAAATATCTGTCTATTACATCCTGTTTTATCCCCACCGCTTCAAAAAGCTGTGAGGACTGATATGACTGCAGAGTGGATACTCCCATTTTGGATGCGATCTTTACGATTCCATGAAGGACTGCCATATTGTAATCGTTGATTGCCGTGGTCACGTCCTTATCAAGCATTCCTATGTCTATCATCTCGGCTATGCACTCGTGAGCCAGGTATGGCTGCACCGCCCGGGCGCCGTATCCCAGGAGAGCCGCGAAATGATGCACGGTACGCGGCTCGGCGCTTTCCAGAATTATGGAAACTGCAGTACGTTTCTTGGTCCTTACCAGATGATGCTCTATTGCCGAAACTGCCAGCAAAGACGGGATTGCAACGTGATTTTCATCAACTCCCCTGTCGCTTAATATGAGAATGTTGGCCCCGTTCTTATATGCTCTGTCACATGCGATAAACAGGTGGTCCAGCGCTCTGTCAAGAGGCGTGTTCTTATAGTAAAGCAGGGAAACCTCCTCCACCTTAAGACCCGGCTCATCTATAGACTTAATCTTCAGCAGATCCACGGCTGTAAGTATAGGATTGCGTATCTCAAGCACACGGCAGTTTTCGGGAGTCTCTTCCAGCAGGTTTCCATCGGATCCCACGTATACGCAGGTGTCTGTAACGATTTCCTCACGTATGGCATCGATAGGCGGGTTGGTTACCTGGGCGAAATTCTGTTTAAAATAGCTGAAAAGGCTCTGATGCTTTTCGCTGAGCACTGCCAGCGGAATGTCTATGCCCATGGAAGCTATTGCCTCCGAGCCGTTCTTTGCCATTGGAAGCACTGATTCTTTTATGTCCTCATATGTGTATCCGAAACATTTGTAAAGCTTGTCTCTTTCCTCCTGGCCATACATATCAACGCGGCAGTTCGGTATAGGAAGCTCCTTGAGGGTGACAAGCTTCTGGTCCAGCCATTCTCCGTAAGGCTTTCTTGTAGCATAATATCTCTTGCATTCCTCATCGCTGATAATTTTGCCTGCCGCAGTGTCCACCAGAAGCATTTTACCCGGCTTGATCCTGCTCTTCTGCACTACCTTTTCATCAGGTATATCCAGCACGCCAACCTCCGAGGAAAGTATGAGCTTATTATCATCGGTAACGTAATATCTAAGCGGGCGCAGACCGTTTCTGTCCAGCACTGCTCCCACCTGCTCTCCATCAGAGAAAAGTATTGCCGCCGGCCCGTCCCACGGTTCCATCATGGTGGAATAATAGTGATAGAAGTCACGTTTTTCTCTGCTTATATTCTTATCATTTCTCCATGGCTGCGGAATGGTCACCATTACAGCCAGAGGGAGAGGCAGACCGTTCATCATGAGGAATTCAAGGGTGTTGTCCAGCATTGCCGAGTCGGAACCGGAATTGTTTATTACAGGCAGGATTTTATCCATATCTCTGTTCTCAAACACAGTACTGGTTATAGTTTCCTCACGGGCCAGCATCCTGTCCGCATTGCCTCTGATGGTGTTTATCTCGCCGTTATGAAGAATGTACCGGTTCGGATGTGCTCTCTCCCAGCTTGGAGTAGTGTTGGTGCTGAATCTGGAATGAACCAGTGCTATGGCACTTCTGTACTCCTCGTCCTGCAGATCCGGGTAAAAGCTTCTCAGCTGCTTTACCAGAAACATCCCCTTATATACGATGGTTCTTGATGACATTGAAACCACATAGGTATTGTTGTTGCTCTGTTCGAAAACTCTTCTGATTATGTACAGCTTTCTGTCAAAGTCCAGGCCTTTTTTTATATCACGAGGGCATTTGAAGAAACCCTGCATTATATAAGGCATACAGTCCCTGGCTAGCTGCCCTAAAACATCTTCCCTGGTCGGCACTTTTCTCCAGCCGATAAACTCTATGCCTTCCTTTTTAGCGATGACCTCCATCATCTTCATTGCCTGACTGCGCTTTAGCTGATCTTGGGGGAAGAAAAACATTCCCACGCCGTAATCTCCTTCCGCTCCAATTGCAAAACCTTCACGGGCCGCCGCATCGACAAAAAATTCATGGGAAATCTGCAGCATAATTCCTACTCCGTCACCGGTTTTACCCTCGGCATCCTTACCTGCCCTGTGCTCAAGCTTTTCTACGATATCCAGCGCCTGTGCGACAACCTGGTGCTCCTGTCTGCCGTCAATATTGACAACCGCCCCGATTCCGCAGGCGTCATGCTCCCGCGTCGGATCATATATTCCTTTGTAGTTTTCATAGTCTCTTTTTTTCATCGTTCTATCTGCTCCAATCCGAATAATAATTACCAATTTTATTACATTAAAGCGATAGTGTCAATGCGTTATTGTTGTTTTTCACAATAAATACTGTATACTTTTTGGTTTTGTCCACAAACGAGTTGATGCAGTAGGTCGATTGAAACTTATTAACTGCAAAACAATAAAATTTGTCGCTGTCTCCTCTTGCACGCTCGCCCCAGCTACGGTATACTTACAGTATACTTAATAGAATAGAGGTTTAACAATGGGCAGAGAAAATAAAAAAGAAAGCGTTGCAGCGCTACACAGAAAGGCCATTCTCGAAGCAGCCGAGAAACTTTTCATAGAAAGAGGATTCGGCGAAACTACAATATCGGACATATCGGCTGCCTCCGGATACAGCAGGCGAACCATCTATGCATATTATCTAAGCAAAGAAGATATTCTCCACCACATAATAGTGCAAGGGCTCGCATCTCTGAAGAATGACATTGAATCCGGCATGGCAGAATCCGGCGATTTCATCACGCGCTACAGGTTTATTTGCACGGCAATGAAAAAATATTACGAAGACTGCCCGCTCTCTGCGGAAAGCGTAATAACTGCAGACACAGGAAAGATTGCCCCAGAAGCTCTTTCCCCCGCCGTCAGAGACATTCTGAATCTAGGAGATGAGATCAACGATCTTCTCTCTCGATTTATCCAAGACGGAAAGGCCTCCGGTGCAGTTCAAAACGATGTCGAACCGATGCCTACGGTGTATATCCTGTGGTCATCAATTTCCTCACTGCTTACACTGACCGGAACCAAAAGTCGATTCCTGACCCAATCCCTATCCTGTACCCGTGATGAATTCCTGGAATACGGTTTCAGGCAGATAATCAATTCCATTCTGACGGAAAGGATATAAAATGGACGATAAAAATTACAAGCTTGCCCTGTTCATGGGTAATGAGCCTGAAATCATACAATATGCTGTAAACTCCATCATCACCTGCAACGAACAAACCTCCCAATACGGACTTACTCTCACTGAAGAGCAGGCCGCTGCGCTGGTAATTTCGCGAAACGAAAGTCTCAAGGCATCAGGCCGTGTCGAGTTCGGCGGCGGAGTAATCGAAAAAATCATACATGCCTTTGCAGAATCGCCTTACATTAACACCGAAAACTACGATGAAACGCTGCATCGACTTATGGATATTTTTTACAGTTTTAAGAGTGAAACATGGGAGGCGGTTTCAGACAATCAGCTCATCGAATTTATGAAGGAAGCTTTTGACGGCAGCTGCCGAGGCAGCCTGGAACTCCTGGAGTCCCGGGAAATGGCCCTTCTCTCATCCCACATACACAGCGGTAGAAGCTTTGAAAGTTTCTCAATTCACAAGGAGAATTTAGAATGACAGACTCAAACATGACATCATCAATCATGACAAGTTTCAGCATGAGAGATATAGACACGCTGCAGCTTCTGGAACTTCTTGCACAGAAGTGCGATGAATGGGCAGGTGGAGAAAGCAGCTCCCTTCCTGTGGAAAAGGCGCAGGATATTCTGACCTCAATTATGTATGTTATCCACCTTGCCTACAAAGATCAGCAGCACGACGATGTTCCGGTCTCAGAACTTTTTGAAAAAGGCCTCGTCTGCGTGCAGAAAAAGCTTTTTTCATGCCACATGCTTCAGAGGCGCATACTGAAAAATCTTTTCAATACTCCAAACGTATTTTACCGTTCCACCATCCAAGGCGGCATCAACGGTTTTTTCAAGCTTTACAGTCCTCAGTTCTCTGCACACGAAATCCACATAACAGCAGACTATCCCCTATGCCTCGGAAGCCCTCAATTTGAAGGGGTAGAGTTCATCGAAGAATATCTCAGCCGCATAGATGCGGAGAATGCCTTCTGCAGTCTCTTTGACCCTGTACTTGTTCACCGTCTGATGTGCAGGCTTTCCACCGACTATACGCAGGTCCCCGTCAATATATTCGAGCATGTGCTGCTTTCCGCTCTGGGACTTGTGCTTGCCAACCGTCTTCCTGCAGGCCTTGACCTGACTGCCTACGATATTTTGTTGTTAGAAGACCTGTTTTGCGGCAAAACAAAAGAGCAGATTGAATCTGCTCTCTACACGGTCCTTGACCGTCTTACTATCTATTTTGATGTTCCGGAGCGCTCCATTTCATATGCATCCGCATGTATTCCGGTACTGTCAGCAAATGTCTTCAATGCTGCGGAGCACAATGCCCTTGATAAGGTTTTCCTGGCGCCAGGAAATTAGTCGTCGAAATCCTCTGCAGTAGCCCTGTCAAAGATTGCTTCAACTTCCTTGTCAGGAGCCTTGTCCAGAAGAGTAACAGCTACAGCTGCTACGAAGCCGGCAATAAAGCCAGGGATAATCTCATAAATGCCTGTACCCGACATGAATGCCAGCCAGAGCACATCGCAGGCAGCACCTGCTGTAACACCAGCCACAGCGCCTTTGTAGGTGAAACGTCTCCAAAACAGCGAAAGTATAATAGTCGGGCCGAAGGCCGAACCGAATCCTGCCCAGGCGTTTTCCACCAGATTCATTATAGCCTGAGCTCCCTCAGCTTTGCTGGATGCAATAAAGTAAGCAATTATCGCTACTACGAGAACCACAACACGACCTACCCAGAGAACTTCCTTCTCACTGGCATCCTTTCTGATAATAGGTTTGTAGATATCCGATGTAAAGGAACTGGATGCAACCAGGAGTTGTGAGTCAGCTGTTGACATTGATGCTGCAAGTATAGCCGCCATTAATACTCCCGCTATAAAAGTAGGGAAAAGCTTTCTGGCAAAAGCGATGAAGACAGTCTTCTGTGCACCTACAGTAAGAAGTTCCTCTGCCAGCAGCATTCTGCCGAAATATGCGATCAGACATGTTGCCCCCAGTGAAAGAACTACCCAGACGATTGCAACCGTTGCACTTTTTTTAATCATGGACGGCTTTTCGATGGACATGAATCTAACCAGAATGTGAGGCATTCCAAAATATCCAAGGCCCCATCCCAGACCGCTTACGATGTCTTTCCAGCTGGATGTAAACAGGCCTGTTCCGAACTCGCAAGTCACAGTCTGACCGCTGGCACCGTCAGTATATGTATACACTGCATCCAGTGCTGAAGTATCCAGATTCTGAGTAGCCACAATTACGATAGGTACCGCCAGTACAGCCGCCAGCATGAGCAGTCCCTGCATGAAGTCGGTCCAGCATACAGCCTTGAACCCTCCCAGGAAAGTGCATACCAGCATTGCCAGGGCGAAAACAAGCATGGCCGTGCTTGTACTCAGGGACGGGAAAACAGTGGTGAACACGGAAGCGCCGGCTACAAAGCCTGAAGCAACATATACGGTAAAGCAGGCAAAGAAGATAACGGCGCATATAATCTGCAAGGTATTGCTCTTTGCCATGAATCTGTTGCTCAGGTACTGAGGCAGAGTAATGGCGTCCCCTGCAACCTTTGAGAACTTACGAAGTCTCTTGGCAACCAGAATCCAGTTGGCCGCAGTTCCCAGAGCAAGTCCTATTCCAATCCACATCTGACCGAAGCCGAAGGCCATAATGCTGCCCGGAAGCCCCATAAGCAGCCATGCGGACATGTCAGATGCCTGAGCTGACATTGCAGTAACCCACGGTCCCATGGATCTGCCGCCCAGGAAGAACTCCTTTTCGCCGTTGGTTTTCCTGTCTTTGAGGAAGAAGTATACTCCTATGCCTACAATCAATACGAAATATAAAATAAAAGCTAAAATCTCTGCGTTAAACATCTGCATCTCCTTTCTAAAGGTTCAGTCCAGCGCTCAGGTTTCTCATAAAGTCCTGAACATTGGTAACTATCCCCTTGGCAGCCAGGCTGCCTCTGTCGCCCAGCTTGTTAGCCGCAAATTCTGATGTATCTACCATATAAAAATATACAGGTCTTATGGTTCCATCTTTTAGAACCCTGTATGTCGGCGTCATATTTCCTGTGGCAATTGTATGAAGTACAGTGGCCATACCGATTACCGTTGTCGCCTTCCTCACATGTGAACGGATAGTATCCTGTCCCACGTAGTTGTTTTCATAAACCTCCGGCAGCGGTCCGTCATCGCGTATAGAGCCGTTAAGCACGAAAGGCACGTTATTCTTCACACAGCTGTAAATTATGCCGCTGTTTATGCCCTCTCCCTCTATGAAAGCAGGTATGGAACCGTACGTGTTGATCGCATTTATTGTATCAAGGTGGTTATAGTGGCCGTTGAAGTGAAGTTTCTGATTAACTATATCACATCCCAGGGCCGTTCCGAGAAATCCGCCTTCCAGATCGTGGGTTGCCAGGGCGTTTCCTGCCAGCAGAGCCTGACAGTAGCCCTGAGCGATGAGCTGTTCCATAACCCTTCTTGCCTCCACATCGAAGCTGCAGGCAGGTCCCAGAACCCATACCACGTAACCGCCATTTTCCTTTTCATACTTGAGAAGTTCTATTAAATCCTTATAATCCTGAGTGAAGGATGTTTCCCTGCTTCTGCTCTGTCTGAAAGCAAAAGTGTTCTTGGCATCCTCTTCGCCTTCCCTGGTCCAGCAGTCGTCATGAACATATATGCCTTCGCTGGCATCCTCGGTTCTGCCTACCACAATCCTGTCGTTTTCCTTTATATTTCTGAATTCCACGACTCTGATTTTTTCGCCGTCCCAAACAGGCACAGCATCCATTCTGCTGTCCTCTGCCAGGTACCACTTTCCATCTATTTTAAAGTACTCAGGAAAAATAGAAGTTGCATGAAAGCCCTTTGGTGCCGCTTTGGCATGTGGCGCAGTCATCAGCATAGCATCCGGTGCATTTACGAATTTTTCCTGCGAGAAATCAGGTTCCTTATATTTAGCCATTTTAAAACTCATTCTAGCATTACCTCTTTTCTTTTTTGACTCTGCCATTGTACCACATCTTAAACTAGAATGAAACACAGACTTAAGTCTGTACTTTTTTAGATATTAAGTAGAATAATAATCTTTAAATCTATTGAAATACCAACAATTTTATAGTAAACTTAATTCTGTACTATAAAATGTATAAAAAATAACACAAAAAATTTTTTGAAAAAATTCGGGGAGAAATGTCATGAAAAAGAAAACTTCAAGAAATACCAAAGGCAAAATTGTTTCCGCCGCATGGCAGCTTTTTTACCGTCAAGGCTATGACGACACTACAATAGATGAGATAGTAGAAGCCTCCGGCACCTCCCGCGGCTCCTTCTATCATTATTTCGAGGGAAAAGACGCTCTGCTCAGTTCCCTTTCATATCTGTTTGACGAGAAATATGAGGAACTGATGGAAACTATGGACATGAGTCTGTCTCCTATAGATAAGCTGATTTTTCTCAATCAGGAGCTCTTCGGCATGATTGAAAACACTGTTTCTGTAGACCTGCTGTGTCAGCTGTTTTCATCGCAGCTCATAACCAAAGGCGAACGTCACCTCCTCAACACCAACCGTACCTACTACAAACTGCTTCGTCAGATTACTATCGAAGGCCAGGAGCAGGGTTATTTCAAGGAAAATCTGTCGGTCAACGATATAACAAAGGCCTACGCTATGTTTGAGCGAGGCCTTATGTACGATTGGTGTAT
>CAZUFU010000042.1:0-12683 GCA_964619875.1 uncultured Oscillospiraceae bacterium | reverse complement strand
CGTCTAATGTCATCTGTCTTGCTACGTTCTGTCCTAATGCACCCTGAAGAACAGCACCCATGATTACTTCATCAACCATTTCAGGCTTGATTCCTGCTCTTTCAATTGCACCCTTGATTGCGATAGCTCCAAGCTTTCTCGTCGGAACACCTTTCAGTGAACCGCCAAAGCTGCCTATTGGTGTTCTAGCTGCACTTGCAATTACAACTTCTCTCATTGTTGTGTTTCCTCCTTACAGAAAATTACTTTAATTTATGAAATGCCGTATACGCGACTCTAATTGATGAATTTTGTATACAACATCATTATACACGTCAAAGCACAAAAAGCAAGGCTTTTAGTTAAAAAAATAACAAAGTCTTGTTCTTTTTGCTGTACATATTTATATTACCAGTAAAACATCCGGAGCGCAATACCTCCGTCAAAAGTAGTTTATTTAACAATAGTGGAGTATTTTTCTCCCATCATATAAGGTTTATATGAAAGCTTTGTCTGACGGAGATTTTCCATACCCATATCCTCTTCTCTGTTGACATAAACGGTTTCCTCCGGCAGCCTCCGGCAGAACTCGTTGTTTATAGCCTGATACAACCCCCTTATTCTGTCGTCTGCCTTTTCCACATGGACGATAACGGTTTCCTTATCTGTAGAACGGGCAAACTCTCCCAGGGTTACCGCTTCAATTTTGCCTCCGATTCTGATTACACCTGTGAGCAGTCCTTTCCCAACAAAGTTTAGCAGTTCATCAATTGCAACATTCTCCATTTCCAGAATGTCCTTCCACTCCTCCGGTGTTTCTCCCAGCTTGTACTCGTTTTTACTCCTGATATAATCTCTGATTTCAGGCACCATCTCCGGTGTTGCCTCCTCATAGGTAAAATCGTAGTTTCTCAGGAAAAAGTTCAGGTGGTTCTTTTTCTGATGGAGTTTGCGTCCCTTCAGCGATACCAGGTCCTCTTTCAGATATATATAATCGTCATCATCTCTGTCATGCTGAGGGTCCACAGCATCTCCCATGGCCTCAGTCAGATAATGAACCAGATGTCCTGGAATCAGGCTTATTTCCAGCTGCTGGCCTCTGGCCTCAAAGATTTTTCTGGCTTCCTCTATGGTATATCTGAGGGCATTCACGTCATAGTTTCCTGTCCTTGTCAGAGGGAATGACATGAAATAAACCTTTTCGTCCTCTCCCACATCGCCCCGTCCGGCTATGCAGAGATATTCTCCTATCACCTGCCAGCTGAGATGGTGAGTGTTTCTCCAAATATAATTTGCCAGAAAAGTGTGACTGGATGACTGATAATCGTACCCGTCAAAATATTCTTTAAGCAGTCTTTCGTCTGTCTCTGTCAGATTGTCAAAAGTTTTTTCAAAAATCATAAATATCGTGTCTCTTCTTGTGTATGCCTTTCTTTCTATTTGATTATAGCCGAAATCGCCTTGAATTCAGCTGCTTTGGAGCTTCCCATCAGTTCATAGAGAATACTTTCCGAACAGGTTATAACCGCACCTGCCGCCTCCATTCGTCTCAATGAAATCTCTCGGTTCGCCGGATTTCTTGACTGTACGCAGTCTGCAGGTACGAATACGGTATATCCGTTTTCCATAAGGTCGAGGACCGTCTGTTCAACACATATGTGAGCCTCTATGCCCATAAGAATAACTGTTTTACGCTCTGAAGCCTCCAGCGCCTTTCTGTATTCTTCATTTTTCCATGCGCTGAAGGTGTTTTTATCTATAGGCTCAAAGTCTCCCAGAGCCTCTGACACAGAATCCACTGTTTTTCCCAGTCCTCTGGCATACTGTGTAGTTACAAGGCGGGGAATGTCCATGACTTTAAGTCCTTCTGCGAGTCTTGTGGCTGCCGCCTCTGTCTCATCGGCTTTAAACATTGCAGGAAGCAGCTTTTCCTGAAAATCAATTGCTGTAAGTATCGTATCTTCTCTCTTTATTCTTTTAATGTTCATCAAAGTTTAATCTCCCATTTTTTTATTTCTTCCAGACCTTCGTAATCGTTCAGGTCATATCGCACCATTGCCACAGTAGCGTATCCCCTGCGTATCATCAGGGCGTCAGTCTCCTCATCCCAGCTTTCCGCCTCTACGGGTACGCCTGCGTATCTGTATGTTACAGACTCCTCATTTTCATCTATTACCTTAAACCACTGGTCGTACTTTAATTCGCCCAGCTTGGCAGGCACTACCCCTCTGATTTCCTCAAGAGGAAGATCCGGAGTGTTGATACTGATTACCTGTCCTTTTCCGGCTGTTTTCATGGCAAAAGGCAGCACTTTTTCTGCCAGAACCAGACACCCTTCAAAATAGTGCGGTGTGTGTGAATTTACCGATACAGCCACTGCAGGTTTTCCATCAAAGGCTCCCTCTGCTGCCGCCGAAACAGTGCCTGAATACATGGTGTCACTTCCCAGATTGCCCCCGTGATTTATTCCGGCATATACAATGTCTGTTTCAATTCCTCTTCGTCTAAGCAGATCTATACCCATCTTGACACAGTCTGCAGGAGTGCCGCTTACACTGTATGCCTCTTTAGCGCAAGTGAAATCATCGGCAGGAATCCGCCTTATAATTATATCTTCATGAATGCTCAGGGCCTGGCTGTTGGCGCTTCTCTGAACGTCCGGTGCAAAAACAAAAACATCTCCTTTGCTGCTCAGCGTCTCTGCCAGCCTTCTTATTCCTTCTGCATTTATTCCGTCATCGTTTGATACAAGTATATTCATTAATCTAAGTCCATCACCTTTCCTATACTGTCATTTATAACCAGATCCGCCTTGCTGTCGTAAGGGGTAGCCTGTTTATTAATAAGCACTAACTTATTACCACCGAAATACCTTATTAAACCTGCCGCAGGATAAACTACCAGAGAAGTTCCTCCGATAATCAGAGTGTCTGCCTGCTGAATCGCTCTTATGGCCCCCGTCATGCAATCCTCATCCAGTGCCTCCTCGTACAGCACCACATCAGGCTTGACAATGCCGCTGCATTTTTTGCAGTGAGGTATGTTACCCTCGCAGTTTGAATTGTCCATTATATAATCCAGGTCGTAGTACTCACCGCAGTCCATGCAGTAGTTTCTCAGCACTGATCCGTGCAGCTCGAATACGTTACGGCTGCCTGCCTTCTGATGAAGTCCGTCTATGTTCTGTGTAATTACTGCTTTAAGCTTCCCATCCTTCTCCAGCTTTGCCAGAGCTCTGTGTGCTTTATTGGGTTCTGCCCCGCGGTAAATCAGATTGTTTTTATAGTAATCGAAAAATGTATCCGTATGGCTCATAAAAAAACTGTGTGAAAGCATTTCCTCAGGCGAACGTCCATATTTTCTCTGTGCGTTGTACAGTCCGCTTTCAGATCTGAAATCCGGGATATTGCTCTCCGTGGAAACACCGGCTCCTCCAAAGAATACTATATTTTCGCTATTGTCTATTATCTCTTTCAGTCTTTGGTCCATATCATCGCCTCCCCTGTTTTTTGTTGCTTATAGTATAACATTTATGGTACAATTTTGGTAGATAATTCGTCAGATAATTTGACATATAATATAGATAAATTGAAAGTGCAGGAGGATACAGAATGTCAGAAAAAGCAGAAAAGAAAACCGCATTAGTGCTTTCCGGCGGCGGAGCCAGAGGTGCCTATGAAGCCGGTGTTTGGCAGGCTCTCACTGAGCTTGGAGTCAAAATCGATATTATAACAGGAACCTCTGTAGGTGCAATCAACGCTGCCATGGTAGCTCAGGGTGAACTTGAGCTGGCCTGCAGCCTGTGGAAAGAAATGGAGACTCACATGGTTTTCGATGTGCCGGAGGGCAGCCAGCCTATCGAGTATGCAAGGGAAATCGTCTTCAATCACGGTGCCGGCACTTCAGGTCTCAAGGCCCTCATGGAGAAATATATAGACGAGGAAAAGGTCAGACAATCACCTATGGAATTCGGAATCACTGCTGTTTCCCTGCCTGACTTCAAGCCGCACCTGCTGTTTAAGGAGGATATTCCTTCCGGCAAAATGATAGATTTTATCATGGCCAGTGCTTCTGCCTTTCCTGCTATTCACAGCTATCCTATTGACGGAACTGAATATATAGACGGAGGCTATGCAGATGTGCTTCCTATGGACATGGCTCTTTCTAAAAACCCCACCCACGTTATCGCGGTCAATCTCCGAGGAATCGGAATTATCGACCAGGAAGCTGTAAAGGCTGCGCCTAACCTGGTGTGGATAGAGACTCCGTGGGATCTCGGCCTGCAGTTCATTTTCGACATAGACAATGCCAGAAGGCTGCTCCGCCTGGGCTATCTTGACGCAATGAAAGCCTTCGGGGTGCTTGATGGTCATTACTATGCCTTCAGCCACGGCACCTTCGACAAAACAACATTAAAAATGGCCGATGCATGCGCTAAAATATTCGAAATGGACCCTACGATTCTATATACAAAGGAGATTTTCCTTGAAAAGCTCTCAGAAGCTATTGCCGAATCTCACGCTGAGGCAGAAGAGGCCCTGGAGAGCTACCGCACGGTTCCCCATTACCGTCCCGCTTCCGAAATCAAGGAGCTTATCAAGAACTTTAAAAGTATCGCCAACCAGCGTGTGCTTACCTATATCATCGCTTATGCACTCAAGGAAAAAGGGCAGGACAGCATTCTCCTGACCCGGCCTGTTTTCAGGCTGCTTTCTGAGCATATTCCGGCCGCCAGATTTCTGGTGAAGTACGGACTGGTATAGGCTTCATCACTATCAGGAGGACTTACATTGAAACCCGTCATACTTAATCAGAATGAAAACAGCGAATTCCTGTATATCCAGCTTTACGAGGCCATAAAAGGCTATATTCTTTCTGGGGCCATGTCAGCGGGAGAAAAACTGCCGTCCCTTCGCAGTCTCTCCAAGGACCTCGGCATCAGCATCACAACCACGGAACTCGCTTACAACCAGCTGCTGGTTGAAGGCTATGTCATCAGCAAGCCGCAATCAGGCTATTACGTGGCTGACATCAATCCCGAGGTTGTTCCTGAAGACGGCAGCCAGGCAAAATCTGCCCCTGCAAATCTGGATGACTACACCTTCGAAGAGACACCTTACATTACAGATCTCTCCTGTTTTGACTTCGGTAAATGGAAAAAATGCGCCGCCAGAGTATTTAATGATTACTCCGGTCTGCTGCTCTTTGAAAGTGACCCTCAGGGTGAGCCTGCCTTAAGATACGAGATTTCCAAATATATATACCGTTTCAGAGGGGTAACTGCCAGCCCGGACCGTATCGTTATCGGTGCAGGTACTCAGCAGATTACCAGCCATCTCTCAAGAATTCTCCGAAAAATGGACATAAGCCATGTTTCCCTTGAGGCTCCCGGCTATCTGCCGGTTCAGAGCATGTTCCGCGATGCCGGATTTAACGTGTCGCACATTCCGGTAGCCAAGGACGGTATCGATATTTCAAAACTCCCTGCCAACATCAGTTCAGCAGTATATGTCAGTCCTTCAAACCAGTTCCCGACGGGCGCTGTAATGCCTGTAGGCAGGAGATACGAGCTTCTGGACTGGGCGGTGGAAAACGACAGTATCATTATCGAAGACGATTATGACAGCGAGCTCCGCTACTTCGGCAAGCCGGTACCCGCCATGCAGGGTCTGGACAAGCATAACCGTGTTGTCTATCTTGGTTCCTTTTCATCCACACTTTTCCCGGCCATTAAAATATCCTACATGGTGCTGCCGGAGGAAATGGCGGAGATTTTCAGGAGTATTAAAAACCAGTATACGCAGACCTGTTCCAAGTCCGAACAGCTTACCCTGGCTTTTTTCATGGAAGACGGCTACTACTATACAGGCATAAAAAAACTGCGCAGTCTTTATGCGCAGAAACTTCAGGCTGTCATCCAGGCCTTTGCCCGATATTCCCATGACATAGTGGAGCCTTTGGACACTCAGTCAGGTATCAGCCTTACGGTAAAGGTTCATTCAAGAAAAAAAGCCTCGCAGCTTTGCAGCGAGGCAAAATCTATAGGACTTCAGATGGTTCCTCTTTCCGAGGTCACCGACCAGAGCACCAGCGCCTTGATATTCTATTATAACCAGGTTCCACTGGGAAGAATAGATGAACTGGTGGGTAGAGTGGCAGCACTCTGGTCTAACTGATCTGTATGCTATCACTTGATGTTTCCACATTACCCCCTGTATCCACAAACACGGCCTCGAAGCCTTCAAGACTTCTTACAAGCTCCATTCCCTTCTCCATTCCCAGGGCGAGGCAGGTGGTGCTGAGACCGTCGCAGTCAGCGGAGTTTCCCCTGTCTGAAATTATGGTCACTGACAGTACATCAGTATCCACGGGGTATCCTGTGCTGACATCCAGAATATGATGATATTTCACACCGTCTTTCTCAAAGTATCTTTCGTAGGTGCCGGAGGTTACGACGGTTTTATTTTTGCAAGGAACTATTCCAAGAAGGCTGCCGTCCTCTGCGGCAGGATCTTTTATTCCCACCTTGAACTCTGCCTGTTCATCAGTTGCATCGCCGGCACCATCGGCAGATACAACAAGTTGGGGTGACTTTCCTCCCAGGGCCACAATATTTCCGCCTAAATCCACAATGGCGCTTACCACTCCCCGGCTCTCCAGATATTCAGCCACCTTGTCGGCAATATATCCTTTGGCGATGCCTCCAAGATTTATTTCGGTTTCGGGGTCGGACAAGCCTACTTTATTTCCGTCTATATTTATGTTCTTATAATTTACATGGCTAACAGCACTGATCAGAGCTTCAGAATCAGGAATAGTGCCCCCCTCATGTCCGCCTTCTCCATCATGAAAGTCCCACAGGTCTGTGGCCTTTCCTATAGTAATGTCAAAAGCACCGCCGGAAAGCTCACCGAACCTGATTCCTTTTTTTATGACCTCAATGGTTTCATCCCTTACGGTGACAGGCACTCCACCTGCCTTGTTTATCCGGTCAATATCGCTGCCCTCACGAGTTTTGCTCAGCATATTTTCGTATTCACTGCACAACTTGAAAGCATCAGTGATAATAAGGTAGCACTCTTTTTCTATTTCCTCATCTGACATGGCGGCGAGTTTTCCATCAGAATCCTCGAGACCGTAGATTGTAATGGTGCACACCGTGTCCAGATAAAAGCCTGTCTTTGCAATGCCCTGATTGGACGCTGCATTTTGGTCATTGGACATACAGCCCGTTTGTGTTATAATCAATACAAGAGCAACGAGCATAAACGCTGCTTTCCTGATAAAGTTTTTCAGTGAACTTTTTTCCATAGAATTTTAAACCTTTCTTACAGGAGTTTATATGATAAAAAAAGCCGATATAGTTTTACTCATAATAATTCTGGCCGTGGGCATTCCTCTGTCCGTGCTGTCGCTTATGGCAGGCACCGCCGGTGATAAAGTCCAGATCTCCGCAGACGGTGAAGTCTACGGAATCTACCCTCTGGATGAGGATCGCGAAATCGAAGTCACCGAAAACGGCCACACTAATCATATTACCATAAAAGGCGGTCAGGTTTCAATGTCTTATTCTACCTGTCTCAATCAGGTGTGCGTAAATACGGGAGCGATTTCTGAGACAAAGGATGCCATAGTGTGCCTTCCCAACCGGATAGTTGTGGAAATCATCTCTTCAGGGGATGGCAAAGGAGGTGATGCTGATGTCATCTCAGGATAAATCCCGTGATACCCGTAGCCGGCGTTCATCACAGAACACTCGAAGACTGGCTTTCGGTGCCATGTTCACCGCCCTTGCCGTGATTTTTTCCTATGTGGAATTTCTGATTCCCCTTCCGGTTCCCGTACCGGGCATAAAGCTGGGGCTGGCTAATCTGGTAATCATTATTGCCATTTACAGAATGGGGTTCAAGTACGCCTTTACCATCAATTGCGTACGTATCGTGTGCTCCGGTCTTCTGTTTTCCGGAGTTTTCGGCATGCTCTACTCATTTGCAGGCGGTCTGCTCAGCCTGACAGTCATGTACGTACTATATCGCACGAACCGTTTCAGCATTGTAGGCGTCAGCATGGCCGGCGGCGTGATGCACAACCTTGGGCAGCTTGTTACAGCCTGCCTTATAGTTTCAACATTCAGCCTTATGTCATACTTCGCGGTGCTGCTGTTTTCCGGTCTCATAAGCGGAATCCTGATTGGCATTCTGGCATACCACATTGAAAAGAGGCTGCCCGCTGATATACGGTAAAGATAAATTGTCTGTGTTGTATAATTCTGCAGGACGACAGTTTTTTTACAACATTGCTGCCTGATGACACTTCTTGAAGCCTTGTGTCATAGCGAAATGTTGTTATTTTTCCGATAGTCTTCTCAATTATACAACCTTAATTAGAAGAGCGTTGTAGAATTTGTATTTTCAACGTAGAAAAAACAACCTTCACGCTGTTTCATACCAGTTTCAAAAGGCCCATGAGGTTCAATGTTGTAAAAAAACAAATTTGCCGAATCCTTTACAACGTCAATTTGCGAATTATTGGCTTGAAGTTATTTCCCCTGCCATGGGTACAGATTAAGGAGTAAACAATTATGAAAATTAGAAAAGTATGGAAAATATATTTCAGCCCTACCGGGACCACTAAGAAGGTTGTCACTCTGCTTGCAGAAGAAACCGCAGCCATACTCGGCGCACCTATGGATGAATATAACTTCACCCTGCCGTCAGCACGTCAAAATTTTCCTAAGGTAGAATCCGGAGACCTGGTAATCTTCGGCATGCCAACTTATGCAGGACGGCTGCCTAATCTCATGCTTAAATATCTTGCCACCATCTCAGGAAACGGGGCAATGGCCGTACCTGTGGTGACCTTCGGAAACAGAGCCTTCGACAACTCTCTCATCGAGCTTAGAAATATTCTGGAAAGCCACGATTTCCATACTGTGGCCGCGGGAGCATTCTCCTGTGAGCACTCATTTTCTACGGAGCTGGGAGCATATCGTCCTGACTGGGAGGATGAGTGCGAAATAAAAGACTTCGCACACAGTATTGCAGAAAAGATCTCTGCCGGCAAAGCTGAACATCTGGAAGCATCAGCAATCGAAGTGCCGGGCGACCCGGAGGCAGGCTACTATCAGCCTCGCGACAGAAAGGGCAATTTCATAGATATCCGCAAAGTAAAGCCTGTAACAGACTCTAAATGCGTTAACTGTGGCGTCTGTGCCAGAGTCTGCCCTATGGGCGCCATTGATCCATCGGATGTAACTTCCGTTCCCGGCATCTGCATCAAGTGCAACGCCTGCGTCAAGCGCTGCACAAGAGGAGCCAAGTTCTTTGATGATAAAGGCTACCTATATCATAAAGAAGAGTTGGAAGCCATGTACGGCGTAGAGAGAGCAGACAACCGGATATTTTTGTAGAAGAAAAAGCTTGACACGCACCTCCTACAAGTGTAGTATGTAACCAGAAGGGGTTACTACATTTGTAGGAGGTATTTTTATGTATAAATTGACAGATTCCGAATGGATTGTTTTAGAGGCCCTCTGGGAAGGTCACGAAAATCTCGGTCAGATTACCGACGCTGTAAAGCCACAGTCAGGATGGAGCCGCAACACGGTTCACACTTATCTTACGAGAATGGAAAACAAGGGACTCGTAAACATTGACCGCACCGCTGAGCCTCATATATACACCGCTGCTGTCAGTCGAGATGACTGTGCACGTCAGGAGCGCAGCGCTCTTCTCAACAAAGTTTACGGAGGAGCCGCCGGTGACCTTCTGGTGGCCTTTCTTAAGGAAACACATATCACTCCCGAAGAAAGAGACCGTCTGAAAAAACTGCTGGACGAAATGGAGGTGTAGTCCGTGAACAACATCTGGGAATTCCTCGTAATGACTTTGACAGTGTCCCTGTCTGCCGGGCTGATTCTCATCATCAAAGCCCTTTTAAAAGACAAGCTGACGCCCCGCTGGCAATACGGCATATGGAGTCTACTGATTTTCAGAATGCTGATCCCTGTGGCTGTTTCCAACCGCTATGTCCTTGCTCCCATACCCATGTGGGTAGAAACTCTGAAGGCTCTTTGCGAAAGCCATCTCTCATCGTCCTATGCACAGACCTTTATCCCCGTGGATAACCCATGGTTTCTGCCGTTAATAATGTCCTCACCTCGCAGTATAACTGACTGGATTTTCGTGTTTTATGCTGCTGGCGTTGTTATTAGCCTGCTGCTATGCCTTGTTTCCTATGTGAAACTGCGGCGGATCATATCCGAAGCACATGCTCTTTCCGTTGCAAACGCATCGCTGATAGACAATGTCTGCGAAAAATACGGTCTGAAAGCTTGTCGGGCTGTGGAAATAGAAGGGCTGCCCTCTGCTTTTGTCTGCGGAATCATAAAACCGGTGCTGGTGCTGCCTGCAGGAACTCTAATCGATGAAAAAATCATACTTCACGAACTGCTCCATCTGAAATACAAGGATGCACTTCAAAGCGTTATATGGACTGTTTTCCGTGCCCTTCACTGGTGCAACCCTTTCATGCACTATGTATTTAACTGTATAGGCAACGATATGGAATCTCTCTGCGACAGACGTGTTCTGGAAATGCTGGAAGGAGAGCAAAGAAGGGACTATGGCAAAATCCTTCTCCTCATGGCCAATGACCGCTACCCGCGGGCTTTCGGCACCACTTCACTTTCAAACGGCGGTAAGAACATCGCCAGACGCATCGCATGCATCGCCCATTTCAAGAAATATCCTAAAGGCATGGCGCTTGTTTCCGTATGTATCGGCATTATGCTTATTCAGCCTTTGTTTTTCGGCAGCGAATTCCACGGAGTGGCATCGTCCATAAACGACTACAGTGCAGCTAACAGTGAGATGATACTCCAAAAGGATCTGGCGTCCACACGCCTCAACCGCTGCAGCACTATGGCCGGTGCTATAGACGCCTATGCCAAGGGGCTCATCTATGAAAACGGTCTTTATCTGGCTGCTGCTTCTCCTCTTTCTGAACAGGAAAAGCTTTATGAACAGATGTGCACAAGCCTTGATGGCAGCTGGGTTTACACTCATGTGGAAAACAATCTCGGCGCAAGAGCTTTTGCCAGATCGCCTAATCCGGAGGTAAGTGTTTCAAATCCTTATGAGGTCTGCAACATAAAACAATCCGCTTCTTCCCCTGATGAATTTCAGTGTCAGCTGGTTATATATTCCACCAGCAATGATGCCGATGCGCTGCCGGGTATATCCATAATTCCGCTCTCAGTATGTATGGAAAATGGCAGCTGGGTGGTTGTGCCTTCAGGAGAAACGGAATTTGTGGAAATGGATGAAAGCTCCTGGGGACATCCCCGCGGATTTGTCAGAGAAATCCTTGCCTTAACGCCTATGTCCACCTACGAAGGCATCGGTACAAAGGGGTATATTACTGCTTCCTGCTGCACTTTCTACAATGTAAATACCACTGTGGAAACTCAGAACGACCTTTCCTG
This sequence comes from uncultured Oscillospiraceae bacterium, assembly GCA_964619875.1. Classification (GTDB taxonomy): domain Bacteria; phylum Bacillota; class Clostridia; order Peptostreptococcales; family Anaerovoracaceae; genus SUG1106. The sequence continues at coordinate 1,219 of CAZUFU010000042.1, read as the reverse complement.
GTTTATGGGCAACAGCTTCAACTTTAACGAAAACCCCGTCACAAATGCCGAATTTGAATATGCTGACATGGATTTTGATATAACCTACACCTTTACAGGTGACAAGGAACAACTAAAGAATATTTCCTATGTTACTTTAGAAAACATGTTCTATGACAGTACTTCAGATATCCCGTCAGACTCTGAAGCATCATTGGATGATAAAAACTTTGCTCCTATAAAAGACCGCGGTGCAGGCTCAAGCTCTACAGGGTGGAGTTACCAAGCCGAAACTTATGACAATCATGACTGGAACGGTACAATCCGGGATATAAATTCCGGCGGACGTTATTATCCGAAAAGAGATATAATTAATGCGTTGAAACAAGTATCTGCAACAGGTGACGCTTCACTGCCGCCGGTTGAAAACCCGGAAGTTCTTGTTGCTCGTGTATATATAGACGGATTTGATACTGAGTATATCATTTCAAAGGAGGTGACCCAAAATGAACAGTGAAACCGGTACTCTCAAATCAGCAGATAATCTCGCTTCGGCTGTCGGTGCCGTAGGGAGAGCCTATATCTTTATATATTTGAATATCAATCTGGGTACGCTGGACATACTGCCCGACTGGGTGGGATATCTTTTTATCCTCAGTGCCATCCCGACCCTCAGTCTTTGGGAAGAGTCCATGGGGCTTCTCCGCAGTATTGGATTTTTGCTGGCTCTTTACGAAGGCGCTGAATGGATTATTCAGCTTTTTGGAGGACATGCCGATATCCCTGTAGTAAGCCTTATTGCAGGTATTATCGGCCTGTATTTTCACTTCCAGCTGCTTACCAATATGGCCTCTATCGCCTCAGAATACGGGCTCACGGGCAGAAGTGAAAACCTCCTGAAACTGAGAACTGCAAATACCGTTCTCCAGACAGTGGCCATGCTTACCATGCAGCTTTCAGCACGTTTTGAGGCGGCATGGCCGGCGCTGGTCATGGCGGTCATCATAGTTATACTTACCATAATGATTACCGTCAGCATTTACGGGCTGAAGAATGAACTTCTGAGTGTACAGTAATTTTAAAAAATCAGCATCATCGGATGGGCCGCCATTGGAACGGCCTTTGCCGGAGTTGCCGTTCTGCTGCTGTCTGACAGTACCAAGGGAGGTCTGTCCGGGGGCAGCGGCCTCTTTTTTATGATTGCTGCAGCCATAGTCTTCTGTTGCTACAATCTCCTTAA
>CAZUFU010000041.1:0-12920 GCA_964619875.1 uncultured Oscillospiraceae bacterium | reverse complement strand
AGATAAGGAGTAAGACTATGCTTAAACTTGACAGCATCAAGGCTGAAATTCCGGCACTGAAGCCGGTTATGGCAGAAGTCGGTGACTCTCTTTGACCTGGCTCGCCTGAGAGAGGAGCTTGAGAGAGCAAACAGAGAAATGGAACAGCCGGGCTTCTGGGATGACCCGGAGGCGGCCCAGAAAGCCATGAAAGAAAAAAAGTCCATGGAGGATACCATCGGCGGGTTTGAGGCACTAGAAAAATCCCTTGCCGATACGGAGGAGCTCATAGAGCTTGCAGAGATGGAAGAAGAAGCGGGATCATCTGACGAGGAACTGGCAGAGACGGCCAAGACCATAGAGAAGGACTTTGAGGAAATTAAAGAAAAGCTTGAGACCATGAGATTGAGGACTTTGCTGACGGGAAAATATGACCGTTGCGGGGCTATCGTCTCAATTCATGCCGGAACAGGCGGCATTGACGCCATGGACTGGGCTTCCATGCTTTTCCGCATGTACACACGCTGGTGCGAGAAGAAGGGGTACAGCGTAAAGATTATCGACTATCAGAGGGACCCGGAGGCAGGCATAAAAAGTGCAACTTTTATCGCTGAGGGCGAAAATGCCTACGGTTACCTTAAGAACGAAAAGGGAGTTCACCGTCTGGTTAGAATTTCCCCGTACAATGCGGCAGGCAAGCGGCAGACATCCTTTGCACAGCTGGATGTAACACCTGAAATCGACGATGAGATTCACGTGGAAATCGATCCGGAAGACCTGAGGATAGATACCTACAGGAGCAGCGGCGCCGGCGGCCAGCACGTAAACAAGACGGATTCGGCCATACGAATCACCCATCTGCCTACCAACATAGTGGTTACATGCCAGAACGAGCGAAGCCAGCATCAGAACAAGGAAGTCGCCATGAAGATACTGATGGCCAAGCTGACGGAGCTGGCAGAGCAGGAACACAAGGAGAACCTGAAGGAACTGAAGGGAGACTATTCTATGAACACCTGGGGCTCCCAGATACGCTCCTATGTTTTCCAGCCATACACACTGGTAAAAGACCACAGGACCGGTGCAGAAACAGCCAACGTTACGGCAGTTATGGACGGAGACCTGGACTATTTCATAAATGAGAAGCTTAAGCAGAAAGATTAAAATACAAGAAGGAAAACAGGATAAAGATATGGATATAATTCAGAAACTTGCAAGCGAATTTAAAATCAGGACGGCTCAGGTGGAGCACACAGTAGAGCTCATTGATGAGGGAAATACCATTCCTTTCATCGCCAGATACCGTAAAGAAGTCACCGGCGGTCTTAGCGACGTGACCCTCCGTGACCTGGACGAAAGGCTTAAATATCTGAGAAATCTGGAGGAGAGAAAGGACGAGGTAATCCGACTCATCGAGGAGCAGGGCAAGCTTACAGAGGAACTGCGCGATGAAATAATGAAAGCTGAGGTGCTCCAGAGAGTTGAGGACCTGTATAAGCCTTACAAGCAAAAGAAGGCTACTCGTGCTTCCAAGGCCAAGGAAAAGGGTCTGGAGCCCCTGGCCATGATTATTTTCGCACAGCTTAAGACTGACGGTACGCAGGAAGAGGCCGCGGAGCCTTTCATCAACCCTGAAAAGGAAGTGAACACTGCAGCAGAGGCCCTTCAAGGAGCATGTGATATAATCGCTGAAATGATAGCCGACGATGCGGAAATCACCAAGGATGTAAGAGAAAAGACTTTCAGCACTGCGGTAATTGCGACGGAAGCGGTGGACCCTGAGGAAAAGACGGTCTACGAGATGTACTATGACCATCAGGAGGCCCTTGCCAAAATCCCTAATCACAGAGTTCTGGCCATAAACAGAGGCGAAAAGGAAAAGAAGCTGAAGGTTAAGGTTGCAGTGGATGCGGAGCAGATGCACAGTGTAATCGCACGCAGCATAATCAAGAACGAAAAGAATATTTTCTTCGGTCTGCTTCAGGATACAATCGCCGATGCATATAAGCGTCTCATGGCGCCTTCCATAGAAAGAGAAATGAGAAATCTTCTCACGGAAAGAGCTGAGGCTGAGGCGGTTAAGATTTTTGCAAAGAATACAGAGAGCCTGCTCATGACACCTCCTGTAAAGGGTAAGCGGGTCATAGCCATCGACCCGGGATACAGGACAGGCTGCAAGGTGGCAGTGCTGGATGAGACAGGAAAGCTGAAGGCATACACCACCATATATCCTACAGAGCCTAAGAACGATATTAAGGGCACAGAGGCGGTGCTCAAAAAAATCGTAGAAAAGTATCACACAGATATTATTGTCATAGGAAACGGTACGGCTTCCAGGGAGACAGAGGAGGTTGTGGCCAACTTCATTAAAAAAGAAGGTTATGACATTCAGTATACAATAGTAAACGAGGCGGGAGCATCTGTATATTCGGCATCCAAGCTGGCTGCGGAGGAGTATCCTGACCTCGACGTGACCACAAGGGGTGCCATGTCACTGGGCCGCAGACTGCAGGATCCGCTGGCCGAGCTGGTAAAAATCGATCCTAAGAGCATCGGAGTGGGGCAGTATCAGCACGATATCAACCAGAAGCTGCTGGAAGGAGCTCTTACCAATGTAGTAGAGGACTGTGTAAACAGAGTAGGCGTAGACCTAAATACGGCTTCTCCGTCCCTGCTTTCATATATTGCAGGCGTAAACATGGGAATAGCCAAGAACATCGTTGCATACAGGGAGGAGCACGGCCGCTTCAACAACAGAAAAGAACTTATGAAGGTGCCTAAGCTGGGAGAAAAGGCTTTCAACCAGTGTGCAGGCTTTATGCGCATTACAGAGGGAGATAATCCTCTGGATGCCACTTCCGTACATCCTGAATCCTACGGTGCTGCTCAGGCCATGATGGAAAAGCTGGGTGTAGACCCTAAGGCGGTACAGTCAGGCGGCGATAAGGATATGGAAAAGAAAATCAAAGCAGCATATCCGGCCAAATCGCTTAACCAGAGCATTGCGGCCATGGCAGCAGACCTTGGAGTGGGTGAAATGACCCTGACAGATATCATTGAGGAAATGAAAAAGCCTGCCAGAGACCCTCGAGAGGATGCACCGCCTGTGATTTTCAGAAACGATGTCAAGTCTTTCGAGGATCTGAAGATTGACATGGAGATGACAGGCACCGTGAGAAACGTGGTGGACTTCGGGGCTTTCGTGGATATAGGCGTAAAAAACGACGGACTTGTGCACATATCGCAGATGAGCGATAAGTATATCAAGCATCCTATGGATGTGGTATCCGTAGGAGACACGGTTAAAGTCAAGATTATCTCCATAGACTATGATAAGAAAAAGGTCGGACTGACCATGAAAGGATTAAAGGGTAACAATTAGAATGACGGACACCAGAAAAGTCAATACGGTTCTGTTCGATTTTGACGGAACCCTGGTAAACACCAATGACGTAATAATCGCTTCCTGGCAGCACACGTATATGCATTATCTGGGAAGAGAAGAATCTATAGACAAGATAACCTCATGCTTCGGCGAACCCCTGCTTCTCACCATGGAAAGAGAGTTCCCCGGGGTTGATCCGCAGGAGTCTGCAGAGGTATACCGCAGCTTTCAGAGAGAAAATGCAGATGAATTGGTAAAAATATTCCCTGGCATAAGGGAACTGCTGGAGACCCTTAAGGAAGACGGGTACAGAATGGGCATCGTCACCTCACGAACCAGGGAGTCAGCAGAGAGATATATGGACATGTTCGGCATAGGTGAGTATTTCGAAGACATGGTCACCTGCGAAGACACTGACATCCATAAGCCTAACCCTGAGCCCATACTGCTCTGTCTCAAAAAGATGGACATAGCTGCAGAGGAAGCTGTGATGGTAGGGGACAGCCCATTTGATATAAAGTGCGCCAACAATGCAGGAGTCAAATCTGTGCTGGTAGACTGGAGAATAACAGGCGGCGGGCAGACACTAATAGATGATGCCAGAGAGGATTTTACCATAGAGGAGCCGGCAGAGCTCACAGCGGTTCTGGAAAAGCTGAATCTGCCGGAATAGCCGTATCAGCCGGAAGGCTAGGCCTAAAGACAGGAGGCTCAGATGCTTACCATCTTTTACGGACGCGAAAGCGTAGATAAGGAAAAATTCATATTCGATAACATTAAAGGTCGGGCGCTTATCATAGTTCCCGACCAGTTTACATTGGAGGCGGAAAGAGAGCTCTTTAAGAGCCTGGGAGTCACCGCTATTATGGACGTGGAGGTGCTTTCCATGTCAAGACTGGGCTTCCGACTTCTGTCAGAACTTGGCGGCAGCAAGCGGACCTTTATAGATAAATACGGACGCCATATGATACTGGCCCAGACTGCTCTGGAGGAAAAAGAGAATCTGCAGGTTTTCCGGGGTCTGGAGAGAAAAAGCTCTTTCATAGATATGGTAAACAACTTCATCACCGACATGAAGCAGTATAACTGCGGGTCAGCAGAGCTTGCCGAGATGGCCGGCCAGGTGGAGGAAGGCTCCTATGTTCAGAAAAAACTGCAGGACCTGGGACTTCTCCTGAGACGTTACGAGGAAAAAATAGAGGGAAGGTACACCGACTCAGAGGACTACATAAATCTGGTACTTGGCAAAATATGTGATTCAGACCTTATAAAGGGGAACAACATCTGGATTTACGGCTTTGATAGCTTTACGCCTAAAGCTATGTCCATTATGGGTGAACTTATGGAAAATGCTGCCGAGGTCAACGTTGTGCTTACCTGTTCAGGTGATTTAAGAGAGCGGGATGCGGAGCTTTTTGAACTTGGCAGGAGGGTTATGGATATGCTGGATGACGAGGCTCGCTCGAGGGGAATAGCAGTAACCAGAGAAAGAATTCCGGAATCTTATGATTTCGCCGGAAAGGCACCTGCAATGGCTCACATAGAGCGTGAACTGTATTCTCTGCCGGCTAAACCGTACATGGAAAAGACGGAAGACAGCCTTACCCTGATTACGGCATCAGGACCTTACAGCGAGGCTGAGAGTGCAGCATGTTTCGTGCAGAAGCTGATACGCGAAAAGGGATACAAGTACAGCGACATCAAGGTGATATGTAATGACCAGGATATGCGGGGACCGATTCTAAAGCGAATTTTCAGGGAATACGGCATGGAGCTTTTTTCCGACGGGAGAAAGGATGTAATGCAGAGTCCGGTACTGCGGTTTGTCATATCGTTATTAGACGTTGTGATTGAAAAATACAGGTCTGAGGCCCTGTTCAGAATGCTCAAATCGGGATTTGGCGATCTGACATACGACGAGATTACGGACCTTGAAAATTACGGGATTAAATACAGAATCAAGGGTACTATGTGGAAGAGGCACTTTGTCAAAGGTGAAAAGGAGTATGGCCTTGAAGAAATGGCGCGCCTTGACGACATCAGAGAAAAAGCTCTGGTGCTGCCGGAGCGCTTCGAAAAACTGATGAAGGCCGCAGAGACAAATGGTGATTTTATTGAGAGCTTATATAGATATCTTTATGATGATGCCCGGCTGCCTGAAAAGATTGAAGCCTTCATGGAGGAGCAGAGGCAGGCGGGACGGCAGGACCTGGCCGACGAGACTGCTCAGATATGGGGTAGTCTGGTGCACATTCTGGATCAGATGGCGGCAATCTGCGGGAGAGACGGTTTTGATGGCGTGAGTTTCCGTGATCTGCTGAAGACAGGACTTTCACAGATTGATATAGGAGTACTGCCGCCGGCCAAAGATGGACTGATGATGGGAACTATGCAGCGGAGCCGGACCGGAAGAATCAAGGCTCTGGTGGTTGTAGGAGCAAATGAGGGCATAATGCCTCAGGAAAAGACTCAGACGGGACTTTTCGGAAGCGAAGAAAAAGAATTCTTTGAAGAACGTGGTATCCGACTCTGCAAGGTGGATGCAGTAAGGACCATGGAGGAGAGAGTAGGCATATACAGAAATCTTACCAAACCGGAGGAGGTGCTTTACGTCAGCTGCGCACTTGCTGACACAGAAGGCGGCCAGATAAAGCCGTCACCTATATTCAACAAGCTCCAGGAGATTTTTCCGAGGTCGGCAGTGGAGAGGGATGTCCTCAACAGAGAAGATAAGGGAGAACTGGTAAACGGTCATATGAGCGGACTGCGCCACATGACAGAGGCACTGCAGGCTGTAAGTGAGGGCAGGCCTATGGCAGCTCAATGGATGCAGATGGCTGACTGGCTCAAGACCCGCAGCCCTGAAACAATATGTCAGATAAAGGACGGGCTCGCTTTTACAAACCGCCAGGAGACGCTTGGTCATGAAGCGGCTGCAGAACTTTTCAGGAAAGAACCACAGGAGGCTCTGAGCGTCAGCCCTTCCAGACTGGAAAAATTCTCACGCTGCCCGTTTTCACATTTTGCTGCCTACGGCCTTAAACCGGAGGAACGGAGAATATTCCGGGTAGCACCGAGAGAGATTGGAGATATATATCACCAGTGTCTCATGGAACTGACGAGGAAGCTGAGCATTCCCGGACTTGATATTACCGACCCGTCATCACCGTGGATGACCATAACGGATAAAGAACTCAGAGCCTTCGTGGAGGAAACGGTTGATGTACAGCTTAAGGGCTACAGAGAAGGGCTCTTTGACCTGGGAAATGAGGAAAAATACAGAGGCAGCCGAGTCATTGACATATGTGAAAAGGTGTGCCGCACAGTTATAGAGCAGGTAAGAGCAGGCAGCATAAAGGAAAGCCGCTTCGAGGCATCTTTTGGCAGAAATCCCGGTGCACCAATAGAGCCTATTGAGATAAAACTGGATAATGAGACAGTGTATATAGAGGGCAAGATAGACAGAGTCGATTATCTGCCGGGAGACAGAGTGAAGATAATTGACTATAAGACCGGAAAGGAGAGCTTCAGCGCCGAAGAAGCAGCGGCAGGATACAGGCTGCAGCTCATGCTTTACCTTGAAGCTTCCATGGAAAAAAAGCGCCGTCCGGCAGGAGTCTTCTACTTCAATATCAGTGAACCTATGATAGATATGTCGGCGAAAGTGATAGATGAAGATGAGATTTCAGATAAGGTAAAGAAGAATTTCAAGCTCAACGGAGTAATCGTGGATGACCCTGATGTAATAAGAAATGTGGCCGGCGATTTTAACGGATATTCTGATATACTGCCTCTCAGAAAAGGGAAAGAAGGCGTGGCTGCCACCGGCAGCGAGGGTCTCCTTAGTGAAGAGCAGTTTGAAGAACTGCGTGATGCGGTAAGCAAAAAAGTCCGCAGCATCTGTGCCGACCTAGCTGAAGGCAGAATCGATATTCACCCGATGAAAACAGGTGAACGCTCTGCCTGTACATACTGCAGCTACAAAGGAATCTGCCGGTTCGACACGATTTTTGACGGCTGCAGCTACAACATTATTTAATATTATTTAGTCATCTCACCGCGGAGGTCGGTCTCCATAAGCTCTTTTATCTTTTCTCTGGAATATCCGCAGCTGAAGAGATAGTACAGCTTGGCGATGGCTGCTTCCGTGGTCATGTCATAACAGCCCACAGCTCCGAACTTCTTGAGAGCATTGCTGGTGGCATAAGTCCCCAGCTTGGTGGTTCCCTGATAGCACTGGGAGCACACGGTGACGATGGCACCGTTTTCCGAGGCACGGCGGATGCTGTTTACAAGGGGACGGTTGTTGCTTGGTATATTGCCTTCGCCGAAGGTTTCCAGAACAACACCGCAGAGCTTTTCGGATATGATTTGCTCGAATATCTCAAACTGTATGCCCGGGAAAAACTTCAGAACTCCGATGGGAACCTGGCGGAGCTCTGTCAGCTTGAAGGTATCCGCCTGATCAGGTTTGACAAGAGCCTGATGATTGTATTTTATGTCGATGCCCACATTGGCCAGGACAGGATAATTTGGTGAAGTGAAGGCCATGAGTTCATCGGCGGAGGTTTTGGTGGAGCGGTTGCCGCGGAGCAGTTTACCTGCAAAGTAGATGCAGACTTCGTTGGCAACTCCCTCTGATGCGATGACTATGGAGTTTATCAGGTTGTCACGTCCGTCGCTTCTCAGTTCACAGAGAGGAATCTGAGAGCCTGTGAGAACTACAGGCTTGTTCAGCCCCTCCAGCATGAAGGAAAGAGCCGATGCGGTGTAGGACATGGTATCGGTACCGTGAAGAACCACGAAACCGTCGTAATTATTATATCTGTCCCGTATTTCACGGCCGATGTTTACCCACTCTTCTACAGCAACATTGGCTGAGTCCAACAGGGGATCAAACTCCACGATATCCCAGTTAGGCATATCTTTGTTTTTTAACTGGGATATTTCGTCCAGAAGGCTGGTAAAATATCTTTTCTTAGGTGCATAGCCCTGTTCTGTAGGAACCATGCCGATGGTTCCGCCTGTGTATAAAATACATACTCTTTTTTTCATGATAGGATTTACCTTTCCTTATTTCTCACTTTACACTTCTAGATACATCATAACATATTTTATGCCGTGTTTCCATCTGTTGTTTTGCCGAAGAAGGATATACGCGGCTTGACAGAAAAAAGATTTAATAATAAAATTTATTCATAAGAACCATACCGTCAAGGGAGGAAAAAGAAATGTCAAACACACCTACACCTCATATCGCCGCCAACCAGGGCGACTTTGCAGAAACGGTTCTCATGCCGGGAGACCCGTTGAGATCCAAATTTATTGCAGAAACTTTCCTGGAAAACCCTGTCCTCGTAAACAACACAAGAGGCGTACAGGGATACACCGGAACTTATAAAGGCAAGAGAGTATCCGTAATGGCCTCTGGCATGGGTATGCCGTCCATGGGAATATACTCATATGAACTTTTTAACTTCTACGATGTAAAGAACATAATCAGAGTGGGAACCGCGGGAGTAATCAGACCTGACCTTAAGGTAAGAGATATCGTCTTCGGACAGGGAGCATGCACCAATTCAAACTATGGCAAGCAGTTCGACCTGCCGGGAACCTTTGCGCCTATATGCTCCTACGAGCTTCTGAAGAAAGCTGTGGACGCAGCCGAAAAGATGGGAGTAACTCCTGTAGTAGGAAACCTTTACTCATCGGATGCATTTTACGATGATTCCATGGGACTTTCCAAGTGGCAGAAGCTGGGAGTACTGGCAGTGGAGATGGAGGCTGCGGCACTTTATATGAACGCTGCCAGAGCAGGAAAGAACGCACTGGCTATCTGCACGATTTCGGACAATCCTTTCACGGGTGAGGTAACTACGGCCGAAGAAAGACAGATGACGTTTACCAAAATGATGGAAATCGCTCTTGAAATCGCTTAAAACAGAGGATTTTGACAAAGAAAGGCACTTAAAAAGTGCCTTTTTGTGTTGATAAAACCAAAGAAAAATGATAGAATAGAAAAATATAGCATAGAAAAAGTATATAACATTTCTAGGAGGAAAAGATGAAGGAGAGATATCCACGGCTAGAAATCAATCTAGCCCACTTAAAACACAATGTTGCTAAGGTCGTGGAGAAGTGCGGCAGCTATGGCGTGCAGGTTGCGGGAGTAATAAAAGGAGCAACCGGCCTCGTAGAGGTTGCCAGACAGTTCGATGAGGGCGGTGCAGCGTTTATTGCTTCCTCCAGACTTGAGCAGATAGAAGATGCAAAAAATGCAGGTATAGAAAAGCCGATGATGCTTATCAGAGTTCCTATGCTCAGTGAAGTCGGCGATGTTATCAGACTGGCAGATATCAGCCTTAACAGCGAGCTGGAGGTAGTAAAAGCTCTAAATGAAGAAGCCAGAAAGCAGGGAAAACTCCATAAGGTTATCATGATGGCCGATATGGGAGATCTGAGGGAAGGCTTCTGGGATAAGGAAGAACTGACAGATGTATGCGAATATATTGAAAACAAGCTCATAAACATCCAGCTTGTGGGAATAGGAACCAACGTGGGCTGTTATGGCTCCATTTCACCCACTGTAGAGACCCTCAACGAGCTTGTCGAAATCGCAGAACACATTGAAGCACGCCTGGGGAGAGAACTGGAATACATATCCGGAGGCGCCACCAGCAGCCTGATGAGAGTATGGGACGGCAATATTCCTAAGAGAATAAACCTGCTCAGAGTTGGCGAAGGTATTTTGCTGGCACGTGATATGGATGTGTTCTATAAATATGATGTAAGTGAACTTTATCGCGATGTTTTCCGCCTGAAAGCAGAGGTTATAGAGGTTAAGGATAAACCTTCACATCCTGTGGGAACCATTGCCATCGATGCTTTCGGACATACACCTACTTATGTTGACAGAGGAATCAGAAGGAGAGCCCTTCTGGCTATGGGAAAGGTGGACTATGGCGATCCTGCAGAACTCCTGCCTATGGAAAAAGGCATTGAGGTTCTCGGGGCATCCAGCGATCATACCATAATAGATGTTGAGGATGCTGAGAAGGATTGGAAGGTAGGAGATATCATGGAATTTGACATCTGTTACGCCACTATCGTTTATCTGACAAACTGCAGAAACGTTAACATAGAATTTGTATAGAACAGGGAGTGGATATGGGAAAGTATCCTAAGGTTGTAATTAATCTGCAGCACCTCAGAGAAAATGCGGCTGAGGTTGTGAAGCGCTGCGCAGAGTGCGGCATCGAAGTGGTAGGCGTAATGAAAGGTGCCAATGGAATACCTGAAGTGTCCCGCGCCTATGCCGACGGAGGTGTAAGTGCCATAGGATCATCCAGACTGGATCAGCTTCAGGCTGCAAGGGATGCCGGAATAAAAAAGCCTATGATGGTTATCCGGACATCAATGCTTAGCGAAGCTGAGGATGTTGTGCGCATTTCCGACATAAGCCTGGAAAGCGAGCTGGAAGTAATTGAGGCTCTGAATGTTGAAGCAGGAAGGCAGGGCAAAGTGCATAATGTTATACTGATGCTTGAGGTGGGAGACCTGCGCGAGGGATGGTATGACATGGATGAGCTTTGCGAGGCGGCTCTTTATATTGAGAAAAGTCTGGATAATATATATCTGATGGGCCTTGGCGTCAACGTAGGCTGCTATGGAGCAATAGTCCCCACTGCGGATAAGCTTCAGGAACTGGTGGATGCAGCTGAAAAAATAGAATCGGTAATCGGAAGAAAGCTTGATATCCTGTCCGGCGGTGCCAGTACCAGCCTTATGCGTGTCTGGGACGGTGACATGCCGGAGCGTATTAATCAGGTACGTATCGGCGGCGAGATAATGATGAACTTTACCAACAGAGTCGTTTACGGATATGACATGAGTTCCATGCATACTGATGTTTTCAGGCTGCAGGCGGAGGTTATTTCCGTGCGTCAGATAGCAGGAGGACAGCGGCTGATGCTTTTTATGGGAAGCATAGACTGCGGCAATCCCGACGATCTGCTTATGCCTGGTGATAGTTTCAGACTTTCCGGGGCGTCCTGTGACTGCATTTCCCTCGATGTGACAGAATCGAGCCGTACTTATGCTGTGGGGGACATAATAGAGTTCCCGCTGCGCTATTCGCCGCTTGTTTTTCTTACAAAGAGCAAAAGTGTAAAAATTGAATTTATAACCAACAATTGAAAGGAGATAAAAAATGGCTGAAGAAATTTTGTTGACCCAGGAGGGCTACGATAAAATTGTAGCCGAGCATGAAGAACTGGTATCGGTAAGAAGAAAGGAAGTATCCGAGAGATTAAAAGAAGCGATTTCCTACGGAGACCTTTCCGAAAATGCCGAATATGATTCAGCAAAGGATGAGCAGGCAGAACTGGAAGAGAGAATTGTAAAACTTGAAAACATGATCAGAACTGCCAAGATAATCGATGAAAATCAGATGACAAACGACTTTGTAGGCGTTGGCCTCAAAGTAAAAATAAAGGATATGGATTCCGGAGAAGATATGGAGTTTACAATTGTAGGTTCAACAGAGGCAGATCCTTTTGCCGGAAGAATTTCAAACGAATCCCTGGTAGGACAGCACCTTCTCGGCAAGAAGAAGGGAGAGATTGCGGAAATCGTTGTTCCTGACGGAGTGCTGCACTATAAAATAGTAGATATTACAAGATAAGAGAGTATTGAGTAATTTGATCAGAGAGGAAAAGTAAAATGAGTACAGAAGACAGAAGAGAAAATGTTAATCCCGAAGCCGAGGCAGAAGAGGTCTCTGAAGAGGTCCTGAGCGAACAGCGACAGATCAGAAGAGAAAAGCTGAAGACTTTACAGGATGCAGGCAGAAATCCTTTCCTTGAGGAAAACTGGAATGTTACAGCTCACAGCATGGACATAAAGGACAATTTTGAAGCTATGGAGGATCAGGAGGTTTCCTGCGCCGGAAGAATCATGGCTTTCAGACATATGGGCAAAGCTTCATTCATCGACATCCAGGATAAGCAGGGAAGAATTCAGTGCTTCGTGGGAAAGGATGCCTTGGGAGAAGAAGAGTATAACTATTTCAAGACTTATGATATAGGTGATATCATCGGAGTAGAGGGTGTTGTTTTCAAGACCAGAACAGGTGAAGTTTCCATTAAGGTTTCAAGACTTGTGCTTCTTTCAAAGTCACTGCAGGTGCTGCCTAACAAGTGGCAGGGACTTAAGGACCAGGATCTGAGATACCGCCAGAGATATGTGGATCTCATCATGAATCCTGATGTTAAGGAAACGTTCTATAAGAGAGCAAGAATCATCAAGGAGATAAAGAGAGTTCTGGAGGAAGATTACGGATATCTGGAAGTTGACACTCCTATTCTGACCACCATCGCAGGCGGAGCTAATGCAAGACCTTTCAATACCCACCACAATACTCTGGACATCGACATGAAGCTTCGTATTTCTAATGAGCTTTTCTTAAAGAGGCTTATTGTCGGCGGTCTTGACAGAGTATACGAAATGGGCAAGATGTTCAGAAACGAGGGTATGGACAGAAACCACAACCCTGAAT
>CAZUFU010000040.1:0-13173 GCA_964619875.1 uncultured Oscillospiraceae bacterium | reverse complement strand
GTACATGTTGAAGTACCAAGAACTGCACCTGCAACTGTAGCAACGGAGTCACAAGTCATGCACTTGTTCAGGTCTTCAGGGTCGCCGTTTTCATCGAGCATGTCAGCCTGAGCTGCTGTACCGTATAAGGTTCCGATAGTGTCAAACATATCAACAAGGCAGAATGTGATGATGTACATAATTGCACTGAACACACCGCCTACAAATTCAGGGCTGAAAGCATGAGCCCACGATGAAGCCTTGAATACTCCGGAAACACCGACAGCAGCAAAGTCCTTAAATGACTGGCCAACCTGAGCCACATCAAATGAAGGAGCTGAGCCTGTGAAAATATAGTAAAGAACAGTAGTAACAACGATTCCAATGAGAACATTGCCCTTAACATTCAGCTTCTGAAGGATTACGATTAATGCGAATCCAAGAAGTGCAAGCAATGCCGGTGCTACAGAGATAAGTCCTGCTTCGCTGTTAATCGCACCGTGAATATCTACAAACTGAGTCAATGTGTAAGGGTTGTCCTGAATAATTCCCACATTCTGGAATCCAATGAAAGCAATGAATAAACCGATACCTGCCGGAATAGCCTTCTTGAGGCACTCAGGCATAGCCTTGGCAATATACTGTCTTGCACCTGTAAGTGATAATATCATGAAGATAATACCTGAAATCAGGATGATTACAAGACCTGCCTGATAACCCTGCACACAATCTCCGCCTGTAATAACCTGAGGCAAAATAAAGCTTACGAAGAAGAAAGAGTTAAGACCCATTCCGCAAGCCTGTGCAAAAGGCTTTCTGGCATATAAAGCCATAAGTAAAGTACCGATTGTAGCTGCCAGAATTGAAGCTACATAAACTGCGTTCCAGATTTCGCCAAGACCTTCTGTGAATCCGGTAACCTGATTAGGGTTAACGAATACGATGTAGGCCATAGCGAAGAAAGTAGTAAGACCTGCGATAATCTCAGTTCTTACTGTGGAACCATGCTGTGAGATTTTGAAAAACTTGTCCATGTTCCTGCAAATTCCTTTCCTTTATAAAACATTAAAAATAATAAAAAAGTCTACCTTACATTTATACCATTGAAAGATAGACTTTTCAAGCTTTTGGATTAATTTTTTTAAAAAATCTGTTACATTACCGCAGTGAAGTCCTATTGAGGCTCTTCACAGGTCTTCATTGCCTCGAGGGTTTCATTGAGAAGTTCATCCAGTTCCCAGCCCAGCATCTCTGCACCCTGGATTATTACCTCTCTGTCACAGCCTGCCGCGAATCTCTTATCCTTGAATTTTTTCTTGAGTGATTTAAGTTCCATGTCCTGTACGCTCTTCGAAGGTCTCATGAGGGCAGCTGCACCGATTAGACCGGTAAGCTCATCACAGGCAAAGAGTACCTTTTCCATCTGATGTTCAGGCTTCACGTCTACGCAAAGTCCATAACCGTGGGATACGATTGCGTGAATCATATCTTCATCCACTCCTGCTTCACGAAGCAGCTCAGGAGCTTTCTTGCAGTGCTCTTCCGGCCACATCTCGAAGTCGATGTCGTGTAGAAGACCGACGATACCCCAGAAGTCCACCTCATCAGCATATCCCAGCTTCTCGGCAAAATATCTCATAGTGCCTTCCACCATTCTGCCATGGTGAAGGTGAAAATCGTCCTTGTTGTATTTTTTGAGCAGTTCATATGCTTCATCTCTTGTTATCATCTGTTATTCTCCTCTTTAATTATTTATCGGCAAGCTTTGCTTTTTTCTCCGGAAGGTTGGAAATAATAACAGCAGCAAAGATTACCACACAGCCCATCAGTTCTCTCGGCGTCATGCTTTCGTGCAGCAGAACGGCGCCTGAGATTACCGCGAACACTGATTCAAGACAAAGGATTAGTGATGCAGCTGTCGGATCAGCATCCGCCTGAGCGACAACCTGCAATGTATATGCCACGCCGCAGGATAATACACCCGCATAAAGAATAGGCAGCCAGCAGGCAAGAATATTTCCAATATCCGGAGTTTCGAATATAAACATGCAAATGATTCCCAAGGCTCCGGAAACAAGGAACTGCACGCATGAAATTTTGACTCCGTCAGCTTTTGGCGAAAAGTGGTCTATGACCATAATATGTACAGCAAATGCTATTGCACATAGCAGAACCAGCATATCACCAAACTGCAGGCTGAAGGAAGCATCGGTCATGCAAAGCAGATAAAGGCCTACGGCACCTAATGCCACACATACCCACATAATCGGTCTGACCTTTTTTCTTAAAAGTAAACTGATAATTGGTACGAATACCACATACAGAGTGGTAATAAATCCTGCTTTTCCTGCTGTAGTATAGCTTACGCCAAACTGCTGCAGGCTGGAAGCTACAAATAAAGCAATCCCACAGCATACGCCTCCGATAATGGCTACTCTGTCTCTCTCAAAATCGAATACCTTTTCTTCTTCCCCTCTTTGTTTGTTATTTCTTTTTGCAAAAAAGATTATCACCGGAATCAGGACAAGGCCTCCGATAAAAGTACGGATTCCGTTGTAGGTGAACGGCTCAATGTAGTCCATTCCGCTCTTCTGGGCTACGAATGCAGAGCCCCAGATAAAGGCTGTAAGCAGCAGCAAAATATTGCTCTTCATTTTTTTGCTCATTTCTTTTCTTCCTTTTCTCATTAATACTAAGCCACAGATTTATTTTACCAAAAAATATGTTTTTTTGCAACACGGAGATGATTTAAGTCTGAAAATATGATAAAATATATAGATAATTTTTTCAGGAGGAAAGCCGGATGGATAAACGATTAAATGAAATTATAGATTTAATAGATAAGAACGGCGAACTTGATGAGGCGGCAGTCAAAGATGCCGAGGCACGTCAGGAGGTCCTGGCCAAGCCTACAGGCGCTTTGGGTACCCTTGAAGACATTTCCATACAGCTTGCCGGCATTACCGGGAAAGTAAAGAATTCCATGACAAAGCAGGCTGTCGTTATAATGAGCGCAGATAACGGCGTAGTTGAAGAAGGCGTTGCCTCTGCACCGCAGTCTGTAACCCTTTCACAGACAATTAACTTTACACGCCGCCTTACAGGAGTAAGCTCCATGGCCAAATATTTCGGAATCGACCTGCTTGTAGTCGACACCGGAGTGAAAATGGCAATCCCTGCTTCCCTCTACTCCGAGGAAATGACGGAAGGAGGCAGACTTACTTCAAAAATTGCTAACCGCAGAATTGCAGACGGAACCCGCAACCTGGCCAAGGAACCTGCAATGACCGAAGATGAAGCATTACGCGCCATCATGACCGGAATGGAAGCTGCCAAAGCCATTAAGGACTGCGGCTACGATATTTTCGGCGTAGGTGAGATGGGTATAGGAAATACAACTACCAGTGCCTGTGTCCTGGCTGCTCTCTGCCGCAAGAGCGGAGAAGAAGTGGTAGGACGCGGCGGCGGACTCAACGATGAGGGTTTTGCCAAAAAAATACAAATTGTTGACGAAGCCATCAGAGGTCTGGACCCGGCGGATGTCCTGGGTATTCTGGCCAAAGTGGGCGGATTCGATATCTGCGCAATGACCGGCGCATTCCTTGGTGCCGCATATTACAGAATTCCTGTTGTAATAGACGGATACATCTCTGCAGTTGCTGCGCTGTGTGCATACCGTCTTGCTCCTAAAGCTGTAAACTTTATGTTCGGCTCCCATCTTTCCAAAGAGAAGGGTTATGTTATCGCTATGGACGCTCTGGGCATCAAACCTTACTTCAACCTGGGCATGAGACTGGGCGAAGGCAGCGGCTGCCCTATCAGCTTTAAAATCATAGAAACTGCCTGTGCAGCGATGAACGGTATGGCTACATTTGCTGAAGGTGCAATCGATGCAGACTACCTTGAAGAAGGCAAGAAAGGAAACTTCTTTTAATGAACATATTCATCAGCGGCGGCTGTAAAAACGGGAAATCCTTTCACGCGCAGGAGCTGGCACGCGATATGTCCCGGGAAAAGTTCCTGCCCCTTTACTATCTGGCGACTATGATACCTGCAGATGATGAGGATAGAGCCCGCATAAAAAGGCACCTTTCAGAAAGAGACGGCTGGGGCTTCGAAACAATTGAACAGGGGCGAAACATTTGCGACGCCCTTGACGGCACAACTTCGTCCGGTGAAAAAGTCTCTGCGGGAGGTGTTTTCCTCCTTGACAGCGTGACAGCCCTTCTGTCCAATGAAATGTTTCTGCCTGACGTAACCGTGGACGATACAGCAGGCGAAAGACTTGCTGTCGAGCTTTCTGAATTTGCATCAAGAACCGGAAATACCGTTTTCGTTTCCGACTATATATATTCGGATGCAAGGATTTTCGATTCATATACAGAAAACTACCGTAAATCACTGGCGCTTATTGACAGAACCCTGGCCGCAGTGTGTGACCAGGTCATAGAAGTCGCCTATGGGTTCAAGTACTTATATAAATAGCAAATCAAAGGAGTAATCTGAAGTGAAATATTTAACCGGTTTTTTTATGACCTGGGGCAATTTCTGCTCCCTGCCCTGCCCGGTGAAACGCTGGGACAGCGGCTGCAAGAGCCTTATGCTGGGTTTTCTGCCTGCCATCGGGCTCATAATAGGCCTCATCTGGGCAGCAATATACGTAGGGCTTGTATATCTGGGCTTTCCGTTTCTGGTAGTCTCATTCATACTTGCTTTCCTTCCTTTTGCGCTCTGCGGCTTCATGCATATGGACGGATTTATGGACTGCAGTGATGCTATAATGTCCAGAAAACCGCTGGAAGACAGACAGCGCATTCTCAAGGATACTCATACAGGAGCCTTCTCCGTAATCAGTGCTATATTCATGATTCTGGCATACTTCGCCTTCATTTCTACGGCTGCAAGTCTGGGCATGGATTTTGTGAACCTGGTAATAATTACTGTGCTGAGCAGGTCGGTTTCAGGACTGGAGGTACTTCTCAGCAGGCCTTTAGGTACCAGTCAGTACGTGGAGCTTGATGAAACGAAAGATGAGTCCGATTCCGCAGCAAACGCTACAAAGAAACAGGGTATTATTCTTCTTGTGGTGCAGCTGGTAATCTACACGGCTCTGTCCTTCTGGGCAAGCTCATACTACGCAGCCACCGCTTTCGTTTACGGTGCTGTTGTACTGGGAACACTGCTTTCTGTCACCTATGCCAAGAAGCAGCTTGGAGGCATGAGCGGTGATATCGCCGGATACGGAATAGTATGGGGAGAATTCTGCGGCATAGCTATGCTGGTATTTTGCTAGAGGAGGATTTATGGTTTTAATTTTTGGAGGCGCATATCAGGGAAAGCTTGAGTATGCATTGGAAAATTTTAGTCTTTCTGAAAAGGACGTGTACTACTGTGAAGAGAGAGCCGGTATTGACCTCTCCTTTAAGGTCATAAATAATCTCGAAAACTTCGTCATGGGCTGCGTGAAAGAAGGTCTTGAAGCAAAAGAGATTCTGGATGAATATGGAGACGCTCTGGAGGATAAAATAATTATCGTCACGGACATTTCTCAGGGAATAGTCCCTATGGATCAGAATGAGCGCTGGTGGCGCGAGATGACAGGACGGACTATGCTTTATCTGAGCAGACGTGCCGACAGAGTCATTCGTGTTTTTTGCGGTTTGGGACAGGAAATCAAAAGTTAGGGAGAATACTTGATGGGTTCATATATACATTTTATAAGACATGGTATTACAGAAGGAATAGTAAAGAAATGGTACTACGGTAGCGCAGACCTGCCCCTTATCGATGAGGGCTACGAGGCCTTAAAGGAATTTATGTCGGAAGGCATCTATCCTGCTCTCGGCGATGCAGACTGTTATACCTCGGGCATGTTGCGTGCCGACCAGACCTTTAAGACCATCTATGGTGATGTACCATTTAAAGCAATCCCTCTCCTTCGGGAGATGAACTTCGGAAACTGGGAATGCAAAACTTTTGAAGAGCTTCAGAAGGAGCCTGAATACGATGAGTGGATCAATAACACAGAAGGCAGCTTTCACTACCCGGGAGGCGGTGATTCAGTTCTGACCTTCTACGACAGGATCCAGGACGGTCTCAAGGAGCTTTGCGGCTATCACAGGCTTAAGGAGCTTTCCCACCGTCACAGTGGCAAAGACGCCGTTTCCATCATGGTATGCCACGGCGGTACCATAGCGGCTGCCATGGAGCACTGGTTTCCCGGCGAAAGGGAAAACTTCTGGCAGTGGATACCTGCCACAGGCAGAGGCTTTACAGTAGAGTTCAAAGGAGGAGACCCCTCCTCATATAAAGCAATTTAGCGCGGTGACTCCGCGCTAAAATTCTTTTTTGCTGTATATTTTCATACTGATGGCACAGGATACCGCCCCAATAAGAATGAATCCGATAACAACAGCCGCATACATCAGTTTTACTCCCATATCCGTCAGCTCTACGCCTTCCAGGTTGACCTTGTCTGCCAGCAGA
This sequence comes from uncultured Oscillospiraceae bacterium, assembly GCA_964619875.1. Classification (GTDB taxonomy): domain Bacteria; phylum Bacillota; class Clostridia; order Peptostreptococcales; family Anaerovoracaceae; genus SUG1106. The sequence continues at coordinate 6,708 of CAZUFU010000040.1, read as the reverse complement.
TAAACCGCTATGGTTGGAAGTGCAATTACTGACATCATGATGAAGCGGGCTTTTTCTGCACCAAATTTGAACATAATCGGAATGATTACAAACCCGAACAACATGGCAATTGCAAAAGAAACAACTGCACATATACCCAGTTCCGCCACACTCAGTTTCTGCCCCGCAAACATATTTACAATGACCGAAATCACAAACCCTAACAGTGTTCCCGCGAAGCAGTAGATTACATGCACCGCATATTTTGCCAGTACGCTGTCCTTCCTGGCTACAGGCAAAGCTGCAGCAAAGCCGGGCCATCCGCACCTTTCATCAAGTGTAAAGGTTGAAACAATCATGGTGGCACACATTATTGCAGTTGCCGCTGCCACTCCTTCTGCTCCCAGAGAAAATCCAAAACACCCACATACTATAATCATAGAAAAAAGCGTATTGCGGTAAAAGCTTCCCATTGCGTATAAATCTTTTAAAATCAGACCCTTCATTATTTATGCCCCCTTACATACTCTGTCATAATATCGTCTATGTTTCCTATCCCGGCCAGTTCCTGGCGGCTCTTTGTAAAAATCACTTTTCCTTTGTGAATAAAGGTTATGTCATCCGCTATTTTTTCCAGATCGCTGGTAATGTGAGATGACAATAGAATTGCTCCTTCACCATTTGCTGTGAAAGCCTTGAATTCATCCAGAATCTCCTCTCTGGCAACGGGATCCAGACCGCTGGTGGGCTCATCCAGAATGAGGATCTTTGCCTGGTGGCTGAGGGCAGTTGCAAGCGCCAGCTTGATTCTCATTCCTTTGGAAAAGTCTTTAATTTTCTTATTCATAGCCACGTTCATGCGATTAAGGCATGCTGCAAACCTCTTCTCATCCCAGTTTTTATAAATTCCTCCGCAGACCTTTCCCACCTGCTCAGGAGTCATAGTCTCATAGAAATTCACTTCACCCAGCACTACTCCAATATCGTTCTTGTTCCCCGAATAGCCTCCCGAAAGTTCATTCCCGAAAAAGCGGACCGTGCCGCCATCAGCCTTGATTATTCCCAGCAGGGCCTTCATAGCGGTGGTTTTGCCCGCTCCGTTTTCGCCTACCAGCCCCATAATCTTCCCTCTTTCGATGGTCAAATCCATGCCCTCAAGGACAAAGTCACTATATTCTTTTCTCAGCCCTTTAATCTCAAGAGCCGGTACATTCTGTGCATTTTTTGCTTCCATTCTCTTTCCCCTTCTTTCTTTTTAATCGGTTACGACCAGTCTGCCTAGTATTTTCTGCTTAGAATAAGATAGCATACCCAGTAGAGCACCAGCATGAGGCAGACCGCCCATGCGCATGCCACAGAAAGTATTTCCTTACCTGCTATTCTGAGAACTATTACTCCGACGGCGCATATCATGACAAAGCAGTAACCCGCCCATGCCCAGGCCTTGTTTGCAATAAAGCGGTTTCTCTCGTCCCTGCTTGCTGTATCCACTCTTTCCTTATAGCTGTCATCCTTTTTATATTTTGCATATCTGATAATCTGCACGATGCCAACCCCTATGAAACCTGCTCCCATACCGGACCAGAAGTCATCAATCTTTCCCATCATTTCAAGAGCTATCAGAATGACTCCCAGCACAATCCAGAAAAGGCTTATAAATATTCTCTTATTATAATCTCTCATTGCTTATTCCTCCTCTTATTACTCTTCGAAAATGAAGACTTCCTCGATAGTCATGCCGAAATATACGGCTATGTTATGGGCCAGCATTATAGACGGGTTGTACCTGCCGTTTTCTAAAGAGCTGATGGTCTGCCGCGAGACTCCCATGGCCTTAGCCAGCTCCTCCTGCCGGATTCCTCGCTCTGTTCTTATCTCTTCAATCCTGTTTTTCACATTGATACCTCGCAAATTGCCATTCGGCGGCGTCTGAAGTCTCATAGCGCCGCTTGATGTAAAGTTAACTTTACACACATTATAGCACCAATTTTTTGTATGTCAAGCTAACTTTACATTTTTCCTTAAAAAAATTTTTTCATCTTTCTCTCTACATAAACAAGCCTGCCTGGCGATGTGCTCAGGCAGGATTATTTATGTAAGGGCTATCGATGTTATTTGGGGCCTCAGTTAAATAGGGGCACTCTTTGGGGTATCGCAGAAAAGTAGAACTTCATACATTTTCTGCTTGCGGCAGGTCTATACTGGTTTTTATACATTTTTGTCCCCCGAAAAGCTCTAAGCCGCAAAAAAAGGTTAAAATGAGACACAGGTAACTCTCGAATCACTTCGAATCACATTTTAATGGCTTTATAGCTATAGAATATCGCCCATATATGTCAATATTTTAAAGATATTGGATTGTTTTGCCGGAAGTCTTTGAGCATTGTGTCTCACGACGGGTTTATTTTCAATGTTTGCGGGTTTGGTGAGACATTTTTGCATAAAACAATAAATCGTTGGCCAGTGAAATGGTTTTGAGCCGAAACTCCAGCGAGTGACCTGAGGAAAAATTGCAAAACCCCAATTAACTTCGGATACCAGATTAAAGTAAAAGCTTTAGTCAGCATCTGCGCCTATGCCTTCAGCGCATCAAAATGCTCTTTCTTTATCTTTTCCAGCAGCGCATCATCGGTAAAGAGCCTCCACGTCAGCTCCAGCAGCATAGCCGCTGAATCAGTAATCGCACGGTGCGTGGTATCACAGGTCATGGCTGCCGCAAACTCCCGAGTATGTGCTACCAGCCCCTGACCAATTCCCATCATAGGATGAAATGCTACGCAGGAAGGCGTCACGTTGCCAATATCTGAAGAACCACCATTAAGAATCCCTGCATCTTCAGGCAGCGGACGACCGATGGCTGCAAAGCATTCTTCCAACAGCTGAATTTCCGATCTGACCGGCTGGAATCCGTCGTAATCCACACCGTCAGGGAGAATTTCCACTTCAGTCCTGGTAGCCATTGCAGCAGCACGGGCACAATCTTTTACCCAAGCGGTAATATCATTGAGCTGATCTCGTCTTGGCGCACGGGTTACGAAATTCGCCTGAGCCAGATCAGGGACTATATTGGAAGCCTTGCCGCCCTCCGCAATATAACCTGAAATAATAGCATCCTTAATCACATGCTGGCGCATCATATCAGTGCTGTCAAAGAGAAGTCGGGTCGCGTTGAGGGCGTTTCTGCCTATTTCCGGACATGCGGCCGCATGGGCAGGTGCCCCATGGAAAATAAACTGCATACCGTCAATAGCCGAAAATCTGACCTCTGCTATATCTGTGGCGTTCATGTGAACCATGGCTGCAAAATCATAGTTATCGAAGGCTCCGGCTCTCTGAAGCAGTACTTTGCCTCCGCCCAGTTCTTCGTCCGGTGTACCTATCACGTCGATTTCCACATCACCCAGGCTGTCACGCACCTGCTGAACGGCAAGAGCCGCCATAACACTGGCCATGCCCGATGCACAGTGACCACAGCCGTGGCCGATTTCTGGCAATGCATCATATTCTGCCAGAAAAGCCGCCTTTTTCTTTCCTCCCGGATTGATAACAGCACGAAAAGCGGTTTCTAAGCCGCAAAAAGGATATTCCACTTCAATGCCGTGTGCTCGAAACAGTTCTACTATTTTTCGTGAAGATTCAAATTCATGGGAACCAAGCTCAGGATGAGCTGCCATGTCGTCACTAAGGCCCCAGACTTCCCTTTCAAGTTCAGGGAGAATTTCATTTCTCAGTTTTTTTCTTATTTCTTCATTCCACATATCTGTTTCACACCTTTCCTTAATCGATTCTATTTCTTACCGTCTACAGCGTATACCACAGAAAATCCGTCGCCGAATCTTTCGTTAAGCATACGCCCTTCTTCCAGGTACTGGTGTCCCAGATTTACTTCTCCGCTTTCCCGGCTTTCTTCACTGATTACAGCCTTCAGCAGGTCTGCCGCTTCTTTTAGTCTGCCTGCGTATGTAATAAAATCGTTATGAGAGCAATAGAGCTTTACATCTTCCGGAATTTTCTTGCTCAGCATCTCCATAGTCTGCTGATACTGATAGATATCCGAATGACCGAACTGATCACAAGCAAAGTGTGCATACAACGCTCCCAGATAGAAGGTGTCCCCGGTAAACAGTATCTTTCCTGCTTCATCGTAAAGCATGATAGAGTCAAAACTGTGACCCGGTGTGTGGATTACCTCCAGCTTCCTGCCTCCGAGATCAAATATCTGTCCATCCTCCAGAGTGCGATAGATAAAGGCCGGAATATGGAAGGTTTCAGGATTGAAGCCTTCCGGATATCCGTACTTGAACATTTCCTCATCCATTTGAGCTCCTGTATCTGCACTAACAAGACCGGTCTCTGCGACCTTCTTTACATAGTTATCCGTGAAGTTCCAGACAGGTTCAAAGGTGTGGTCATTACCGATGTGGTCAAAGTGAAAATGGCTGTTAACCGCGATGATTTCTCCGTCATAAAGTTCTCTGATAAGAGGCTCTACAGGGAAGAATCCCATTCCCGTATCAAGCAGAACTGCTCTTTCTTCACCCATAATCAGATAGAAATTCACTTCCTGAAAATGCTGCGGCTCTGCAAATCCGTAAACGTTGCCCGGCAGGCGGTACACTTCATACCATCCGTAATCGTTTTTTACCTGTACTCTCTCATATTTTTCATAGTATGCCCTTCTAGGGACATCTTTCCATTCCATTTCTTGCCGCCTCCCTTTTTATCTTATTTAGATATCATATTTATTATTACAACGTAACTCTAGGATACGCTTTCAGAAAGCCTTTAATCCCCTCCAGTATCTCTCTGCAGCTGCCCTCTGTCACTTCCACATTGAGGGGCATAATCGGATCATGGAGAGATTTGCGGAGAAGGCACCAGCCTGAAAGACCTTCCCTTCTGAAGTTCAGTCTTACGCCCTCGAAGTTGGGCTCCACAACAGATACTCCGTCTGCCTTGTGAGCAGCTGCCCATATCTTGAGGCCGGCAAGCACTTCTTCACCGTATTCACCGAAGCCCTCTCCGGTGATAGGGAATCTTACTTCCACGGCTTCTTTTGGCTCTTTGAGGCTGGAAAGAAGCACATCTATGCTTTCACCCTGCTGCTTGAGCTGTGCTGCTTTGATTACGATTTTCGTTGCCAGATATGCGCCGTCATCCAGAAAATAGTTTTCTTTGTATGCAGCGTGGCCCGAAGTCTCTATGGCCAGCTGGCTGTCAGTACCCTCTGCATTGAGTTCTATGGATTTATTAATTACGTTCTTATATCCGCGCTTGAATCTGAGATGTCTTAATCCAAGGCACTGTTCCAGATATTCTGTCAGCTCGTCACTGGTAATACTGTCCGTTACAACAGTAGTTCCCGGGTGCTCTTTTGCAATCAGTGCCGCTGCCATGGCGACAATTCCGTTTCTGCTTATTTCCCTGCCGTTTTTATCTACAGCAGAGGACCTGTCCACATCAGTATCAAAAATCAGCCCTAAATCTGCGCCGGATTCGATGACTCTGCTGCAGATGGAAGCCATGGCTTCCTTGTTTTCCGGATTAGGTGCATGGTTAGGAAAGCTTCCATCCGGCTCCAGGAACTGGCTTGCACTCACATCCGCCCCCAGTGGTTCCAGTATTTTTGAGGCATAAAATCCGCCTGCACCGTTTCCTGCATCTACCACTATCTTCAGTCCGCAAAGAGGCTTTTCTCTATCGTCAGGGCTGTCAACCCCGTCAATTATTTTCTTTCTCAGAAAGTCCGAATATGTATCAATCAGGTCAGCCTTTACAAGCTGTCCCCGGTTGTTCCTGCAATCATCCTCTGCCCCGTTATCATCTTCTGCATATGAAATAATCGCTGTGATATCCTGCTTGTTAAGGCCTCCGGCCTTATCGAAATACTTGAACCCGTTTCTGTTAAAGGGCAGATGGCTGGCGGTTATCATCACGGCGCCATCACAGTCGTATTCAGGAAATACAGTCGACATGAACATTGCAGGCGTGGATGCCATGCCGCAGTCAAAAACCTTAAGCCCGCCTGAAAGGAAAGCCTCCACTACAGTCTCCCTCAGCATATCTTTGGAAAGCCTGCTGTCCGTACCCACTGAAACCGTCAGTTCACCTGGTTCCTTGCCGGTCTTATCACAAAGCCATCTGATGAATCCTGCCGTCAATGCTGCCGCTTCTGTCTTTCCCAGGTTAACCTTTTCTCCCTCTATTCCTTCAAGGGCAACCCCTCTGATGTCACTGCCGTTCTGCAGCTTTTTGTAATCTGCTTTCATTAATTCTTGCTCTCCTTTCATGAAATCAGCTTTACTGTTCCAAAAAACAAAAAACATATAGCGAACCATATACCTGTGAATACCGGGCAAATCTGCCCCAGCACGTTTCCCGGCTGTGAGGAATAATCCCACACATCCCAGCCCAGACGCAGATTCACCACCACCCCTACAAAAAACTCATAGAAAGTGACGATAACAGCCCCCATGGCGGCAGCCGCAAACAGCGGCATGGCCAGCAACCATTCGCTGAGATAATAAAGCGTAAGGACGCACGCCCCGCCTGTAAGTACCATGGTCCAGTGTGTATAGCCTCTGAAGAGAATTTCCATCATGCCATAGGCCGCTGCTCCCAGAGAAAACACAACAAAATCTATCCAGATAGAATTGTTTTCGTTAAAAAAATCCTTAATGCTCATAAATTTATTATGAGCTTTGAATCTCCTTTATAATATCGGTAATT
>CAZUFU010000039.1:0-13284 GCA_964619875.1 uncultured Oscillospiraceae bacterium | reverse complement strand
GAACGGCATGCCCGGTGGTGTGAGAGGGGCTACGTGTTAGCCCCTACTCGATTTTTTAATTTTGGTTATTTCGTTTTTGCGGATTGTCTGCGGTTATCTGCAGTTTATCTGACAATACTGTCCATAAAGGCGATAATTCCGTCTGAAACCTGATCCTTTATTGCGGCATAGTTGTGGATCTCGTGGCGGTAACCGGAATAAAGTTTTGTTTTTACATTGTGACCGGTTGAAATAAGCCAGTTTGAAACCTGATAAACTCCTTCGCCATACATGCCTACAGGATCTTCATCTCCTGCGATGTTGTATATAGGAAGAGCGGTAGGAACCTTTGATGCCCATTCTTTGCCCTCGATTACCTTAAACATGTATACGAAGTCAAGCATTGCCCGGTTAGAGGTTGGCTTGGTGAAGGCATCGAAAGGATCAGCAGCATGGTCATTCTGAACATTTACATCATGACAGATCCACTCGTTGCCCAGCTTTATTTCACCGCAGCGTTCACACATCCAGCCAAGGAGGTCTCCACCCAGTGTCGGATCACATTCGTCTCCGTGTCCGTCTGCCACAAGGCCTTCCATTTTGGCAAAAAGAGCATCGTCAACAGGGAAAACTCCCATGGTACCGCAGATGGTTGCACCTGCCAGCTCATCTCCGTATTTTGCCATGAAGTCTCTGGCAATCATTGAACCCATGCTGTGTCCGAACAGAAAATACGGAAGATCCGGATACATTTTGCATACTAACTCCTTGAGTGTGTGTTCGTCTTCCATCATGGTGTGGCAGCCTTTTTCGCCCCAGTTGCCCCATGTGTCGTTTTCGAGGGCGGTCTTGCCGTGGCCCACATGGTCATCTGCAGCTACGATGTAGCCGGCTTCGAGATATTTTACAATCATATGGAAATAACGTCTTGAGTGTTCGCCGAAGCCGTGAATGAGCTGTACTATGCCCTTTGGCTGTGCAGCGGGAACATAAATCCAGCCGTAAACGGTGTCACGTTCATTAAATGATTTAAAAGTTACTTCATGCAGCATAGGTGTACCTCCTTGCAGTTGCTTTTTTTGAGCCTGACGCTCTTGTATTGGATGGTTTGATTTTAGCACAATAAAGGACAAAATGCACGAAAAAAACATGAGGTGTTCTTTGATTTTTTACAACTATACATTTTATACATTTTTGTCACCTGAAACGCTGCTGCCCGCATAAAATATCGCAAAAAAGACTTTTTGAAGATTTTAGATACAGGGTGATCGACAATTTCAGCCCCAAAGAGCCATAAAAACATACATTTATGCAATATAAACCCATGTAATTCCATATCATTCCATGCTGTTACACCAACTTTTTTTCGTTGTGTCTTTTTTGCACTATAATTTCAACGTTTGCGGGTTTGGCGTGACATTTTTGCATAAAACTTGATTCTGTGACTGGTGCTAGAATAAATCTGGTACTAAATCAAAAAACAAAACAGACAGCCGTTTGACTGTCTGCATTTTTGTGGTGCATCTTCAGGGGTTCGAACCCTGGACACCCTGATTAAGAGTCAGGTGCTCTGCCAGCTGAGCTAAAGATGCATACCTCATTGGCACATTTGACATATTAACATTTTTGAGGGACATTGTCAACAATAAATTTATCCATTTTTAAATTATTTTTCAAAAAAATTAAAACCTCATTTTACCTATCATACTTTGCGGATCCATGAGCAGAATATGTGTTGAGGAGGGATTAAAAATGAAGGAAACAAACAAAATCAAATCTGCTAACAAGCAGTCTAATAAAAATACCGATGAAAGGTATAGCAACAATAACTGTACAGACTGTACAGATGAACGTAGCGAGAAAAATCAGAAAAACCAAAGAAACCAGAAGAATCAGAAAAGTCAGACAAACGAAAGGTATTAAGTTTTCGTTAAGCTATGACAAAAGGGCGGCGATGCCGCTCTTTTTTTGTCGCCGGATTAGGAGATGCCACCTTTAAAGCGGTATTTTCCTTTGCATTTATGCTCGGTTTGTTATATAATAATATAAGTTATACATTCGTGCACGGTATTCATGAACGAGGAGAAGAGAAAGTGAAAGACTTCCTGGATACGATTAGAGATTTTTGCGGAGATAATTATATATGGATTCTGGTGGGGGCGGCGGCTCTTCTGCTGATGATTGTTGCGGCAGTAACGGGAGCTACAGTCAGAAATTCACATAGACGCGATGCAGGTTTATCGGACAGAGATGAAAGAGACTATTTTCTGGAGGGAGAATATGATCTCCTGCTGAAGAGTATGGCAGCTGCAAAGCCTGAGGAACCGGAAGCGACAGCTTTCGATGAGGAGAACGAAGACGGTAATGAGGATAATCCGGGCGTTTTGGATGTGCCGATTGAGAGCCAAGAGCTGCAAGAAAATAGTCAGGGAAATGGCCAGGAAACCGAGCATGAGAACCGCGATATCAATATCAGTGAAGAAAACGGCAAGTACGAAGAATACAAGCCGGAAAAGGAGCTTGAGTCACTGGCTGATCATCCCGTTTGCATCAATATAAATATAGAGCACGGACATATAAGGATCGGATATGGGCCTGATGGAGAAATGAACTGTTCTGTGGCTGAGGGGGACATGCCATCGGGTGAAAATGAAAGAAAAACACAGAAACCAGACCGACAGGAAGACGGTCGAGGTCAGGAGATTGTACTTGAAAAGATCAATCTGATTAAAGGCGCACCGGTGAGAAAGTTCGGGCCGGATAATCTGAATACAGGCAGATCCGGAAGGATATACACCGAAGAAGAGCTGTGCAGACTGATAAAGGAATAAATTGATTATTAAGCAATTAACGGAGGCAAAAGATGTTTTGTACCAAATGCGGAAAAGAACTGTATGACGGAGATAGATTCTGCGCTCACTGCGGTGCAGAGGTTAGACAGCCTAAGAGGGCCAGATACGATGACGTGGTTTTTAACCCACCGTTTAAGCTTGAAGCCGAAAAAAGAACAGAGGAAATTTTAAAGGCTACAGAGACACCGCAGCCGGAACGTAAGAATAGGGAGACTGTGTCATTTGACTGGAATCTGGAAGGGTTTCCATCGGCACAGCCGAGAAAGACAGAGGCAGTGGACTTTAACTGGGACAGTGTGGTAGAGAGACGAAACAGTTCTCGTGGTATTACGGTGGAAAAAATACAGCCTGAGCAGGAAACGTTTTTCCGCAGACCGGAATCGGACCCTGATCCGGAGCGTGAACCAATATCTGAAATGTACCCTGAACATACCTTTATGCCGGAACCTGATCCGGCTGATGCGCATAAAGAGGAGCAAGAGGATACGTACGAAGATTCGGTTCTCTCCATAGAAGAGCTTGAGAGAGAATTATTTGGCATTGAAAACGAGGAAAAAACTTTCTCAAAGGATGTGGAACCGACCATCATCGCATCCCGAGCGGGAGCTGCAGCCGGAGCATGGAAGGCAGCGGCAGAACCTGAGCCTAAACCGGAACCGGAACCGGAACTGCTGAGGCGTACAGGAGATGAAAGGTTTTATACATATAATCAGAAATTTGACGCTTTTCAGGAACTGCTTGACAAGGAGAGAGAAAGACTGAAGAACCTTGAAGACAGCTATAACCGCGACAAGGAGGCTATGGATTACACGTGGGTAGGCGAAGTTTTTCCGGATATGGAAAAGAACAAAGAAGATTCGCCTGCTGAGCCTGCAGCAGAGACTGGGTCTGTCGCAGAGCCGGAATCTGTCCAAGAGCCGGAATCTGTCGCAGAGCCGGAGCCGACTGTTGAGCCGGAACCGGCACAGCAGTCAGAAAGACCTGTTGAGTTTGTAAGTGTTGCGGTACCGGCGGCAACTATGGCTATAGACCTGAGCAATATCTGCGATGAGTATGAAGCGAAAGACGAGCCGGTGGAAAAGGACGGAGCCGAGGCTAAAGAAGAAACTGAAGAAGAAGCTGAATCCACTCCCAGTAAAACCAAGCTCAGATATTCGGATGTTTTCCCCAGGGGCTTGGTTAACGATGATGGCACTGGCACTTCTGATGCTTCTAAAGAAGGGGAAGAGATAAAGCCTCTCGGAGGAATCTACGATGATCTGGATGATGACGAAGAACCGGAGAAAAAGCATATTTTTGCAAAGGTGATAATAGCGATTCTTATCATTCTGATAGTCATTGAAGGGACAATCCTGGCTGTAAAGTTTATCGCGCCGCAAAGCAAGATTTCTCTGTGGGCAAACGACCTTATGCTCAGTGTGATTGACTTTGTTTTGGGAAATGAAAGCGATGAACCGTCAGATGAACCGACGCCGTCTTCAAACAGCGAAAAGGAAGTCTACATGGCCGGCCTTGTGGAGCAGGCTTCTGAAGACATGGAAACCATAGGCGACGCGGTTTACACACCGGAGCTTAAATTCAGCATGCTTGAAGATTATAGTTTTGAGGAAATTGCTACAGCAGAAGCATTTGTAGATGCTGACTGGCTGGAGGATGCTCAGGGGAATTCTGTAACTTACGGACAGAAGCTGACAGAAGCACTGATTGAATACTATGACAGCTGGCAGAATGTAAATACGGACAAAAATCTGGTAGGAATCAACAAGCTGGAAATAGGTGAAATCAGAACAGGCAAAGAAGGCTTTTATACCCTTTGCAGAGTAACATATGCCGGAGATGACGGCAGCGAAACAGTAAAGTATCAGACAGTATACCTGCGTATTTCTCAGGATGCTATGATTATAAATGAAATTAAGGAGGATAAATTATAATGGATGGAAAAGCAAAGTTTGAGCGCAAAATCAGTATAATACTGATGAGCATCATCCTGGTTCTGGTTCTGTTCCTGACGATGATCCAGTTTATCACTGATTTTATGTGGTTTAAGGAAATGGGGTACACTGATGTATTCTTTAAACAGCTTGTGACTCAGCTTACCGTCGGCGTACCGACATTTATTATTGTAACTGCTCTGGTACAAGTTTATCTTACCCACTTGAAAAAGACTTATTTTGCGCAGATAGCCTCATCGGAGGATACGAATCTTAAAGGACTGAAAAAGACTACTCTTATTCTTTCCATTATTTTCGGTGCACTGGCTACTTTTATGGCGGTAAGTCAGTTGTGGTTTGAGATTTTGAAATTTGCCAACAGTACCAGCTTCGACCTGGCGGATCCGCTGTTTAAGCTGGATATTTCGTTCTATATCTTTAGACTGGAATTTCTGAAACAGCTGAATGAGATTCTTATCGGTGTAATAATAGGATTTGTGGCACTGACTGTGGTATATTACATAATCCTTATGACGGTAAGAACTCCGGACATGTTCAAAGAAGAAGCGCCGCAGTACGAGGGAACCGGAGATGCCGGCGCAGATGATGGGGAAAGATACACTGCCGGCTCAAATCCTTTTGGAGGCGGACAGCAGGGTGGTTCCAATGCAAACGATCCTTTCTCGAAATTTGCAGAGGCTTTCGGAGGAAAGAAAGCACAGCAGAGACCTGTCAGACCTAAAAAGCAGTTTGACGACAATAACTTTAAGCAGCTGCTTAAGATTGCATCAGGCAAGATTTCTGTGCTTGGTTTCATTTTCTTCATCATGCTGGCTATAAACTTTTTCCTGCGCCAGTTTGACCTGCTTCATGCTCACACGGGAGCGGTATACGGTGCAGGCTTCACCGATGTCAATGTTACGCTTTGGATGTTGAGAATTCTTTGCGTTCTGTCAGTTCTTTCTGCGATTCTCTTTGTGGTTCGCATGAAACAGAAGAAATACAAGAAGCTCCTTTCTGTACCGGTACTCATGATAGTTGTCGGGCTGGTGGGCTCAGGTGCAGCGTATCTGATTCAGAACTTCGTTGTATCTCCTGATGAAATCAACAAGGAAAGCGAATATCTGGCCAGAAACATCGAGTACACCCAGTATGCATATCAGCTGGACGATGTGGATGTGAAGCCTTTTGCTGCAGACAACACTCTTACGTATAAAGATATCAACGAAAATACAGAGACTATAAATAACATACGTGTAAACGACTTCGACCCTGCTCAGCAGTTCTATAATCAGACTCAGAGTATACGTCAGTACTACACCTTCAACGATGTCGATGTAGACAGATACATGATTAACGGAAAGTATACCCAGACTTTCCTCACTGCCAGAGAAATCGATGAAAGCAAACGCGGAAACGACTCATGGCTTAATACTCACCTGAAGTATACCCACGGATATGGTATTGCATTATCCAGAGTAGATAAGGTTACTGCCAGCGGTCAGCCTGATGTGCTTATCGGAAACATTCCTCCTGAATCACAGGTGGATGAAATCCAGATTGAGCGTCCGGAAATATACTTCGGAGAGCTTTCCAACGACTATATAATAGTGGGAACCAACGAAAAGGAATTTGACTATCCGGATGGAGACAGCAACAAGTACACAACTTATGAAGGAGATGCAGGAATCAAGCTGAACTTCTTTAACAGAGTTCTCTTCTCAATCAGAGAGGGAAGCCTTAAGATGTTCACTTCATCCAACATAGACAGCAACTCAAGAATAATTATCAACAGAAACGTAATGGATAGAGTAAGGACGATCATGCCTTATCTGAGCTATGAGGATGACCCTTACATGGTTACTGTTGACGGCAAGCTTTACTGGATGGTAGATGCTTATACTCTCAGCTCATACTATCCGTACTCTGAACCTTACGGAGAAGGAAGCGTAAACTATATCAGAAACTCTGTCAAGGTTGTTGTAGATGCATACAACGGCGATGTAGATTTCTATATCGTAGATGATAAGGATCCTATTGCAGAAACATTCGCAAAGATCTATCCTACCTTGTTCAAGAGCTTTGATCAGATGCCGGAAGGCCTTAAGGCACACATCAGATATCCTAACAACCTGTTCCAGATTCAGGCCAGTGTATACGGCAAGTATCACATGGAAGATGTAAACGTATTCTATCAGAAGGAAGACGTATGGGATATCGCTTCCGAAATCTACGGCATGGAAAAACAGCAGATGAAGCCGAACTACTACATTGCCAAACTTCCGGGCGAAGACAAGGCTGAATTCTTCAACTCACTGCCGTTCACCCCTAAGTCAAAGCAGAACATGACTGCATTGATGGTGGCACGGAATGACGGAGATAATTACGGCCAGCTGGTACTCTATCAATTCCCTAAGTCCAGAACCATTTACGGTCCTGAACAGATTGAAGCACAGATTGACCAGAACACAGAGATTTCCAAGGAGTTCTCACTTTGGAACTCTTCGGGAACCAAGTACAGAAGAGGCAACATGTTTATCATCCCTATAAACACATCCATCCTGTACTTAGAACCGGTATATCTGGAAGCACAGAACTCATCTATTCCTGAAGTAAAGAGAATCATCATGGCTTATGATGATGAAATCGCTTACGAAGAAACTCTTGCAGAGTGTCTCGTATCTCTCTTCGGTGACGGAGCAGAAGAAGGCGTAGGAACGCCGGGAACAGAAGGGCCTTCCGGAGATGGAGAGCAGACATCCGGTGAACTGTCCACCTCAGAGCTCATTGCCGCTGCGGCCGCTGCATACGACAATGCCATAGAGGCACAGAAGAAGGGAGACTGGGCAGGCTACGGCAAATACATGGATGAGCTTGAAAAATATCTGAATAAACTTGCAAAATAGCCTTCGATGTGCTATATTATATCTTTGAATTAATTTATTGTGATAAAGCGAGACGGGACATCCGATTTCCGGATGTCCCGGTCAGCTGCTCAAAAAAACCAGGAGGTGACCGTATGCTGGAATTTAACTTAGACAAAATGCTGTTTAACATCCCGGCTGATGCACACGAGAAATCAGACTTAACTAGAATATTAAAGGACCATCCGGAAGTACAGTTTGTGTCCTTCGCAGGACTTGATATAGCCGGCAACGACACCGATGAAAGAATCCCTATCAAGCTCTTTATAGATGATATGGATGATATGCTGGCTCATGGAGTACAGACCGACGGGTCCAGTGTAAATTTACCTAAAATTGCGGAGCTGAACAATGCGAAGGTAGATATGATACCTGACATGGAAGTTAACTGGTATGTAGACTACAACTTCGACAATATAGATGTGAAGACGGGGCTGCCTGTGGGAACCCTTCGTATCCCGGCTTTCCTTATTCACAACGATACCGATGAGGTAGGTTCCAGAGTAATTCTCAGGGACTCTATAAACAAATTTGAAAAAGAACTCATGACGCTGCTGAGGGCTCATCCATATGTTTTTGAATACATAGACGGTGCGGATAGTGCAGACGATATCGAAGAAATCAGAATCACCAGCGCTACGGAACTGGAATTTTGGGTAAGGACACCTGACGATAAGGCTGACAGAGAGCAGCTTTCCACTTCACAGGAACTAAAGGAACAGTACTGGAAAAGAACCTACGGCCCTGTAAGGACGGCTCTGGAAAAGACCATAGAGATACTTGATTATTATGGTCTCGAGATGGAAATGGGCCACAAGGAGGTAGGCGGAGTCAAGTCCAAGCTTACCAGCACCGGTAATCACGACCACATAATGGAGCAGCTTGAAATCGACTGGAAGTTTTCCAATGCTATGCAGGTTGCGGACAATGAGAAACAGGTAAAGTACGTTGTAAGAGACGTGTTCAACCAGTTCGGTCTCAATACTACATTTATGGCCAAGCCGATTGAGGGAGTGGCCGGAAGCGGCGAACATACACATCTGGGTGTATCTGCGAAGTTAAAGAACGGCAAGCTTGTAAACCTGTTTGCTCCGGCTGTTTTTGATGATGAATTCATGACACCGATAGGTTTCGGAGCCCTCATGGGAATACTTAAAAACTACGAAGCGATTAATCCTTTCGTAAGCTCAAGCACCGACTCCCTTAACAGACTTAAGCCGGGCTATGAAGCACCTGTATGTATAGTAACGTCACTGGGACGCAGTGCGGCAGAGCCTTCCAGAAACAGAACCATTCTGGTGGGCCTTGTGAGAGACCGCAAGAGTCCGCTGGCTACAAGATTCGAGCTCAGAGCCCCGAATCCGAAGAGCAATACATATCTGATTCTGGCTGCATGCTACATGGCAATGCTGGACGGAATCAGGAAAGCCCTTGAGGCTGAGAAGTCGTCCAAGGAGCTTGAGGCCTCACTTTCAAAGAAATACGGTGAGGAAGATTTCTACCTTGAAAGGGACAGAGAATACAGAAGCGAAAAGGATGTATTCGAAGACTACACAGAAGAGGAGAGAAACAAGTACTTCGGAGTTGCTCCTGCTACAGTGTGGCAGAATGTTCAGGGTCTGGTAAAATACCCTGAAAAAGTGGCCGCTATCTCGGGAGACGGTGTATTTACAGAAAAATCTCTTGAGTCGTATAAGACATATATCATAAACGAGTGGAGCACAGAGCTTCATTCAAGAGAAATCCACAACTATATGGATAAGGTGAGAGAGTGCGTCAAGCTTCACGGCGAGGATGCAACCGATTACGACCTGGCTAACTGGGAAAAGATAAATGACCTTAAATACCATATCGCAAAGGACTCTCTCAACAGAAAATCCCTGCTGACTCAGGCAAGAGAGGCCCTGGAGGCAAAGGACTACGGTCTGGCATCCGACCTGCAGATTGAGCTTCAGCAGAAGATGGAAGAGCTTGAGAATTTATATTCAATATATAAAAGAAACTTATTTTAAATGACCAACAAGATGGAGAAAAGAGGAAAGAAGAGAAATGCTGGACATTAAGAGAATCAGAGAAGACTATGAAAATGTCAAAGCCGGAGTAGAAAGAAGAACTAAAGGAAGCTTCGGAATTGAAAACGTTCCGCCGATGGACGAAAAGAGACGTGCACTTCTGGCCGAAGTAGAGGCTATGAAGAACAAGCAGAATGTAGTATCCAAGGAAATCCCTAAGATGAAGAAAGCGGGCGAGGATACTTCAGCGGTTATGGCGGAGATGAAGGAACTTTCTGAAAAAATCAAAGTTCTTGATGCACAGGTATCTCAGCTTGACGCGGATATCAAGGATGCTCTGCTGAATATTCCTAACATTCCTGCTGATTTCGTACAGGTAGGCGAAGATGACAGCGCCAATGTGGAGATGAGAAAGTTCAAAGAACCTACAAAGTTCGATTTCGAACCTAAAGCTCACTGGGATTTAGGTACAGACCTTGATATTCTCGACTGGGAAAGAGCCGGAAAAATTGCGGGAACCAGATTCACTGTATATAAGGGATTAGGCGCAAGACTGGAGAGAGCAATCATGAACTTCATGCTTGACCTTCACACTATAGATCAGGATTACACTGAAATCCTGCCGCCTTTCATGGTAAACAGAGCTGCAATGACGGGAACAGGTCAGCTGCCTAAGTTTGAGGAAGATATGTTCTATGTGCCTCAGAAGGACTTTTTCCTGATTCCTACTGCAGAAGTACCTGTAACCAACCTGCTGGCTCAGGAAATCATTCCTGAAGATCAGCTTCCTATCCACTACACCGCATATACTCCTTGCTTCAGAGCAGAGGCAGGTTCTGCAGGAAGAGACACAAGAGGCCTTATCAGACAGCATCAGTTCAACAAGGTTGAGCTGGTAAAATTCTGTAAGCCTGAGGATTCATGGGATGAGTTGGAATCCCTTACTGCTGATGCTGAAGCCGTTCTTCAGCTCCTGGATATTCCGTACAGAGTTGTAAGACTTTCCACAGGGGATTTAGGATTCTCATCTGCATGCACATACGATATCGAAGTATGGATGCCATCCTACGGCAGATATGTTGAGATTTCATCATGCTCCAACTTCCTGGATTACCAGGCAAGAAGAGCCAACATCCGCTTCAGGAGAGAAGGCGGCAAGCCTGAATATCTTCATACATTAAACGGTTCAGGTCTGGCTATCGGACGTACCACTGCGGCAGTGCTTGAAAACTATCAGCAGGCAGACGGAAGCATTAAGATTCCTGAAGCGCTTAAAAAGTATATGGGCGGAGCAGAAGTTATCACGAAATAAATTGATGGAATAAACGGGAAAGGGATATAGATATGATTTTTTTCAGTCCTATCATGAGTATCCTGGGAATATATGTGCTGGCAGCTGTGTTGCCGGCATTTTTCCTGTTGCGATACATATACAAGATGGACACGGTGGAAAAGGAGCCGGGGTATCTGCTGTGGGCGCTGCTTCTGGCAGGTGTATTGGCAGCTCTGGCCTCCATTGTTCTGGAAAGCGTGGGGAGTGCTGTACTTAATGCCACTCTCAGCAGCGATGATCCGTATTATTACATAATTTTTGCTTTTCTGGTAGTAGCGGTGGTTGAAGAAGGGACCAAGCTGTTTTTCCTGAAAAGGCGCTCGTGGAGAGATCCTAACTTTAACTATATGTTTGACGGGATAGTTTATTCTGTCTTCGTATCTCTGGGATTCGCTGCCTTTGAGAATATAAAATATGTGTTCAGCTACGGCCTTTCTGTGGCCCTGCCGCGTGCTCTGCTGGCTGTGCCCGGTCACTTGGGATTCGCAGTGTTTATGGGCGTATTTTACGGACGGGCAAGGCTCTGTGAAAGCAGGGGACAGTCCTTTGGCGCTAAAGTAAATATGGTTCTTGGTTATGCGGCTGCCGTTTTTCTCCACGGATTTTATGATTCCTGCTGCATGATAGGAACCAGCCAGGCTACCACGATCTTCGTAATATTCGTTATTGCTATGTACTTCATCGTGTTCAGTATGATAAAACGAGCCTCAAGGGAGGACAGACCGGTTTAATATTATGGATAGACTTATAGGGGATAAACAATTTTACAGACGGGTACTGCTGGTTGCAGTACCCATTATGATACAAAACGGCATCACAAACTTTGTAAGCATGCTCGACAACATAATGGTCGGTCAGATAGGCACTGAGCCTATGTCGGGAGTTGCCATCGTCAACCAGTTCATGTTTGTGTTTTTCATTTGCCTAATTGGAGCTACAGCAGGTGCAGGCATAATGGGAGCCCAGTACTACGGCAGCGGGAACAATGACGGGGTGCGGAACGCCTTCAGGTTTAAGATTTTGAGCTGCCTGGCCATAACCGCTGTATGCATGTTTGTACTGATGAACTTCGGCGACAGCCTTATTTCTGCATTTCTCCACGAGGGTGAAAGCGGCAGTCTGGACGCGACTCTTGAGTACGGCAGAAAGTATCTCAGAGTGATGTATGTCGGCATGATACCCTTTGCACTGACTCAGGCGTATTCCAGCACCCTGAGGGAAACAGGCCAGACAGTGGTGCCTATGGTTGCAGGGGTGTCAGCCGTGTGTGTCAACCTGTTTTTTAACTATGTACTCATATTCGGAAAGTTCGGTGCACCGTCTCTCGGGGTAGTAGGCGCCGCAGCAGCCACTACTATTTCCAGATTCGTTGAACTGGCCTTAGTGGCCGGATGGGCTCACAGAAATGCAGCGAAGAATCCGTTTATTGCAGGGGTATACAGCAGTTTCAGAATTCCTAAGACCGTTACAGCCAGGATTTTTAAGGTGGGGGCACCTTTGCTGGTAAACGAGGTACTCTGGGCACTGGGAGTTTCTGTACTGGCGCAGTGCTATTCGGTACGCGGACTGGACGTGGTGGCAGCTGTCAACATAGCCAACACACTGAGCAATGTGTTCAACGTGGTGTTCATTTCCATGGGAAATGCTACGGGCATTATCATAGGACAGATACTGGGTGCCGGAGATCTGAAGAGGGCCAGAGAAGAAGACACAAGGCTCATAGCATTTTCTGTGTTCTGCTGCATTATTACCGGGCTGGCCATGTTCAGCATAGCAGGCCTATTTCCGCAGATATATAATACAACGGAAACGGTTCGTGACCTTGCTGCGTCATTTATACGCATAGTAGGGCTTTGTATGCCTATTTACGGCTTCGTAAACGCTGCCTATTTCACTCTCAGGTCAGGGGGCAAAACCCTTATAACATTCCTCTTTGACAGCGGATTCATGTGGTCCTTTGCCATACCTATAGTGTTCTGCCTGAGCCGATTTACGGCATTGCCTATAGTTCCGATTTATCTCGTATCCCAGCTTACGGATTTCGTGAAATGCATTATAGGCTTCGTGCTGGTGAAAAGAGGTTCGTGGCTACACAATATGGCGGTGGAAGAATAGACGATTTTTATCTGCACAGCCCATCTAAAAATAACGGGAGCATTGTGGCTGAGTATTGACACAGTGAATAGTCGCCGTTGCATATACACCAATCGTACATAAGGCCTCGCTCAAACATAGCGTAGGCCTTTGTTATAT
>CAZUFU010000038.1:0-13538 GCA_964619875.1 uncultured Oscillospiraceae bacterium | reverse complement strand
TGCCATCATCAGCTTTGATATTTGCTCTCATAAACATATTCTGACCTATCAGCCTTTTTTTCTCTAAACGAATGTTAATGTTGTTTGTATTCATTACTTTCCCTCCCCTTAATCTATAACATGGCTCTGAATAAATTGTTCCGTATGATTACGGATAATTTCAATATAATCCTCATTTTTTCCTGTTTTATCAGACATATTGATCAGCAGGAAAAGCGGCGCGTAAAATTCTATGGCAAGCATTCCGGGATCTTCCCTTTTTAATACACCTTTCTTTATCAGCTCGCGAAACAAATCTTCCGTATATGCAACCGGCCCTGCGACAATGCAATCACTGTAAAGCTGTGCCATTTCTGCGTTGCGGTATTGTTCTAAAGTCAACATCTTGCGGAAGTGAGATGCAAATTCGTCCTCTGTCCAAAACTTGAATTGCTCAACTGTATACTTTTGAATATTCTCCAGAGACGCATTTTCATAAGCATCCGGCATTGTATCATATTTTTCTTCCGGCATTTGATGGGCATTGGCTCTTTCCGCATCAATCCGTATCATCCTCTCCACAATGCTGTCAAAGATATCCCTCTTGTTTTTATAATGTCTGTACAGAGCGCCTTTAGTCATGCCAAGCTCCTCTGCAATGTTTCTGACAGATACGGCCTCATATCCATCCCTTGCGAATAAGTGCAGCGCCGTCATTAATATTTTTTCCTTGGTATCAGCCATGTTTCACTCCTCCAGAATATATGAGATTGTTTATTCGGCTCAGAGTTTCATAAACGTTCGCTTACCATTCTACCGCAGCTGCCGAAACAGGGTTCGGGTTTACGATTTCCTCCACGATTCGGCCGCTTCGCATCTTTAAAATGCGGTCAGCAATGGTGGAAATAGAGGTAGTATGAGTTACTATAACCACCGTTTGTCCCTGCTCCCTCGCCAGCTTTTCCAATTCAATCAATATTTGCTTTCCTGTATTGTAGTCCAGAGCACCGGTTGGTTCATCGCAAAGCAGAAAAGCTGCGTTTTTTACAAGGGCTCTTGCAATAGACACTCTTTGCTGTTCTCCGCCTGACAGCTGAGACGGATAGTGATCCTTCCTATGAGACAATCCCATCATCTCAAGCACTTCATCAACCGGGCGCGGTGCTTTAGCCATATCCGCCACCATGGCAACATTCTCCAATACTGTCAGCTCAGGTATCAGGTTATAGAACTGGAAAACAAATCCCACCATATCTTTGCGGAACACTGTCTGCTGCTTCTTACTAAAGCCTGCGATATCACCGAAGCCGTCAAAAATCACCTTTCCGCTGTCCGGCCTGGTCATGCCCCCGATTACATTCAGAAGGGTACTTTTGCCGCAGCCGCTGCTGCCAAGGATTACGGTTAGTTCTCCTTTATGTATACGAAAACTTACATCATCCAGGGCGTGCACACAAGCATCACCCTCGCCGTAAGTCTTTGTAAGATTCATACCCTCCACCAGAATCTCTCTTTTTTTCAGAGAAGGAATGCTGATACCGCTTTCATAGAACCATTTTGCCAGCAAATCGGCCATTGTACGGCCCAGCGAAA
The DNA here is from genome assembly GCA_964619875.1 of uncultured Oscillospiraceae bacterium. Classification (GTDB taxonomy): domain Bacteria; phylum Bacillota; class Clostridia; order Peptostreptococcales; family Anaerovoracaceae; genus SUG1106. The sequence continues at coordinate 11,966 of CAZUFU010000038.1, read as the reverse complement.
TGTCATCTTCATCAAAGGCTGCCTCTCTTTTGTTCAGCAGCTCCAGGCAGCCAAAGGCTCCCGTCTGCGATGCGGAAATCGGGACCGCCAGAATACTTTCGGTATGAAAACCTGTCAGCCTGTCCGCCCTGCTCTCCCAGCGGCTGTCCTGTGCAACATTTTCTGCAAGAACAACATCGTTTTGTTCAATACACGCTCCGCAGATTCCCTGACCGCGTTTCAGAACAAGCTGTTCCAGACCGCCGCAATTCTCCCCACAGGCAGCATACAGGCTGATATTGTCTTCTTCATCCAGCAGCCATATGGAAGCGGCTTCTGCCTTGGACTCAGAAGCAAGCTCTTCCAGAAAGATTCTCATCGTTTCAGACGTGTGTCTGCTTTTATTCAGCAGTTCCAGTACACGCCACTCAAAATCATATTTCTTCAAGAGTCTTCACCTTCCCTTCTTTACTCTTTCGATTTCAATTCTTCTACAATATCTAATTTCTTCATTTGCTGCAGTGCCAGCAGGTGCCCCAGAACCATGAAAGCGCCGACACATAACCCAATCAGCACCATTGTCGATAAGGAAAATGCTTTTGTATAATAAACCACGTCAGTTGAAGTCAGCTCCAGCAGGATTTTTCCTAATCCTCTGCCGGCAAGTCTTCCCAACACCATGGAAATAACATATTGCACAGCAAGTTCCGCAAAAGTTGCCCGGGCCAGCTCTGTTTCCTGCATCCCCAGGGTGAGCATAATGGCATATACCCTTTTTCTCTCCTTAAAATTGATAAGAGACATGTTATATATAATCAGTGCGCCTGTCAAAAATGACATAACAATAATGGTATATACACCAGCTGCTGTATTGTCAAGACTATTTTCCACAGATAACTGCTGCGCACCTTTCATAGATAGATACGAGAATGTTCCTTTTTTCTGTAAAGCAGAGTAGATTTCTGTCTTTGTAACGCCTTCTTTAAGTTTTAAGAAAGCGCCGATGACACCATCATCTGTAATTTCTGAAAACACTTCGTCAGTTACATACTGAACAAATATTAAATTTTCTTCGTGGATTCCGGTAACCGTCAGCATCTTTCCCCCGACTGCCACCTGATCGCCAACGGAAACCTGAAGTTCGTCTGCCGTATACCGAGCCAGAACGATGCCATCTTCCGGCTGCAGGATTTCTCCCTTTTGCCCACGATTCCGGAGAAGCTCAGAGGATGGTTCCACTCCGTATAATGTTTCAGATATCGCTTTCCCTCCGGCTTTGATATCCATAGTTGTTATGAAGAAAACTTCACTTTGAAGAATTTCATCAATATCCTCAAGCTCAGCCTTTACCTCTTCCTTTGTAGAAACATTCTCAAAAAATACCTGGCAGTCATATAAAAGCCGTTCACGGAAGGTGTGCTTTACTGCGTATTTTCCTGCATCTACATACTGAAAGGAAAGACTGATCATCATAACCGCGAGAATCGTGGAAAGCATGGATAGGATCAGCCGCCGTTTATTGCGAAGCAAACTGCAGAAGCAAACCTTTGCAGCATATCCAAAGATCGAAAAGATTTTCCAGGATGATTTTCCTCTGCTCTGGGCTAACTGATTCTTCATTGCATCCGCCGGATCCATGCGAAATATCTGTATCGATGCCAGCATAAAAGAAAATAACATTACCAGCGTCATAATCAAATACGCAGCCATTGCAAGACCCGGTGAAAAGATCTTCTCCATATATGGCAGTATGAGCACATCTTGATATACTCCTGATATCAGATGCATCATGAAGTATCCCGTCACACTTCCGATAATTCCTGCCATCACAGATACACCAATCCCAAATCCCAAATACACCCCGGCGATTCGGCTCCCCGATGTACCTAATGCCATGAGGACTCCAGTTTCTTCCTTATCTTCCCATATAATCTGGTATAAAAACAAATACACCATCAGAGCGGAAATCAAAAAAAAGAAAAATGCCAAGAAATAGCTCAGCGGTTTCAGCGGAATCACAATAGAATCTACCAACTCCTTTTGCGGAGATGTTTCATAAGTATAGCTATATACTCCCTCACCAAACAATCCACCGTCCAAAATCCGCTGTTCTACATCCGATGCTTCGATGTCCGGTTGTGTGCGCACCATAACCTGATTGTACGTTCCGTAAGGAAGCCCTGTCATTTCCAATAAATTCTCATAAGAGAAGAGGGCATACCCAAATTCATCCGTACTATAGTTAAAATATTTATCACGGTATGTGACTTCCCACTCCGGAGAAGAAACAAGTGCCGATATAACACATTCATATTCTCCCTTCGGAAAGCTTAAAGTAAGTACATCTCCAAGTACAAAGCCGGCATATTCTGCAAAACGCACCTCCATTGCCATGGGCATAAGATGTTCCGTCTCATCGCCCTGCGTCGCCGTATACCCATCTTCTGAAAGCTGATCTACCGCATAATATCTCATGAAATCCCTTTCATCAATGGAATAGCACCGCATAGAAACAAACGTATCTTCTCCCTTTGAAGCTTCGATATCTACGCAAAGCCTGCCCTGCACATCATCTACACCTGACAACTCATCTGCCGCATTCAATTTTTCTTCACCAAACGGAGCTGCAGAAATGATGGTTACATCAGGGAATCCATATTCTTCATAATATTCCTCAAGTGTAGACTGAACCCCATGATACGAGTAAATTGCTCCTATTGGAACACCTATTCCCAGCGCCGCAATCAGGCTCAATGATATGAATATTTTTATGTTTTTCCTTATTAGTTTCGGAAGAATGTATTTTACGATTGTCATAGTTTTCCCTTCTGCTTTTCAGTGAGCATGACCTTGACCAGTCACATTATTATACTACAGAATGATTTCAGCCCACTCTGCTTCCTTGAAACCGACAAGGACCTTATCTTCGCTGACAATAATCGGGCGCTTCACAAGCATTCCGTTTGTGGCGAGAAGTTTAAGCTGCTCCTCTTCACTCATTGACGGCAGCTTGTCCTTAAGCTGCATTTCCTTGTAAAGCTTGCCGCTGGTGTTAAAGAATTTCCTGAGTGGCAGTCCGCTTTTTTCATGCCATTCCTTCAGCTCGTCATATGTGGGGTTGTCCTCAGCTATATGACGCTCTGTATATTCTACATTATGCTCATCCATCCATTTCTTAGCCTTCTGGCAGGTTGAGCATTTTGGATAACAAACAAATATCATAAGTTTCACCTCCATCTTTCTAACTTAATGTTACCATTTATCCGCGCCATAATCAACCTCTGCTTTTTTAGTATCTAACTAGACAAATACTTCCGCCGATGTTAGAATTACTTTGTATATTTATGCTTTTATGCGGAAAGGAGGTCTGTAGAATGAATAGAAGAAATAAAGGTTTTACTCTGGCAGAGCTCCTTATCGTTGTGGCGATTCTATCCGTACTTGTGGCAGTAAGCATCCCGATTTTCGCCGGTCAGCTGGAAAAAAGCAAGGAATCCGTTGACTTCGCCAACGTGCGAAGCGCCTATTCGGAGGTAATGATGGCGGTAATGACAGAGGATACAAGCTCGACACTTCATAAGGGTGATGGTTATTATCTGAAAACCGTGCCTCTGAAGCAGACTCAGGACGGCTGGACAACTGATATCAGCAAAATAAACATAGGTGGTATAACCGAAAATTCTTCTTATTGGCTTCGTGCTCCGGAAGCCGGAGGTACCTGCAAGGTTTATTACCGTGATAATCATGCCTATATCGATTGGGGCGGCAAGGAAGGATATATCAACACAACATCGGCAGCGGATTTTCTGACAAAGGCCATACTTGAAAGCATTGTGGGTTCAGATTACAAATATAACGTTATCAATTCAAACGAGCTTGAAACTCAGGACGAGGGAACCAAAAAGTTTATGGATTACGCAAGGGAACACGGCTTTGACCTGGCTGCAGACTATGGTGCGACAACATGGCAGATTTATGTTAAAGACGGCAGCGGCACATCCGCTCCCCTTCTTGATAAGCCTGCAATTTACTGGTCTTCGCTAACACTTAATGAATCCATGGTTGGTAAAAATGTGCCTGTCATTGGCTATCGCGACGGCAAGTACGATGTGTATATTGCTTCGGTTGAACGGTATAACGAAGGAAAGACGACAGAGTATCTTTCGATTAGAAACGGTTTTGCTAGTATTAAAAATGGCGGTGAAAACGGTATGGGTGGTTCGGCAACCTTCCAGTATGACAGTTATGAACAGGCAAAGGCAGAGTATGATAAGCTCTACGATAAATATATAGCCAATGGAGGAAATATTTCAAACAGTGATCTGACCCCTGAACAGAAAGCATAATCAGCAGAAATGTTCTTTTCTATGGAACCTTTGAAAAAGGCAGCCATTTCCCGGCTGCCTTTTATATTAATATTTAGCCAAGTTATTCTCGACACTGATGGCTTTTTATAAACTCCACAAATTCATTCTTCGGAAGAGGTCTGGAATAATAATATCCCTGAATAAAGTCGCATCCCATTTCTTCGAACTGTTTCAGAACCTCTTCGTTCTCTACCCCCTCCACTACAATTTCCATTCCAATTTCTTTCAGAAGACGAATGTTATATTTCAGGATAGTTTTTATCTTGCTGTCAAACACCTTATCCGTCATGCTCTTGTCTATCTTGACAATCCGGAAAGGCAGTCCCATAATCCTGCTGGTATTGGAATATCCTGTACCATAATCATCCAGAGAAAATGCTATACCCCTCTTCGAAAGTTCACATATATTGGCTTCCACAATGTCCTGAGCCGTATTGGCGGCTGTTTCCGTCACCTCGAGATTGAGCTGTGCCGGTTTCAGGTTGTACTTTTCTATGTAGTGAAGAACCTTATCCTTAAGATCTTTCTGCATGCATTGCTTCATAGAAAGATTCAGTTCGATGTAGTCCACAGGAAGCCCCGTCTGCGAACATTCTGCAAGGAAGCTGCATACACTGTCCAGCACATACTCTCCGATCTGAAGAATCATTCCGTTTTTTTCGGCTGCCGTAATAAACAATTCAGGCGAAATAAATCCGTAATTATCATCATTCAGCCGTATCAGCGCTTCTGCAGACAGAAAACGTTTCTCTTTAATGGAATAAATCGGCTGATAATACATTTCAAAGCTGTTTTCTTCAATGGCCTTACTTAAAATTCCATCGATCTCGTTTCTCAGCCGGAACATGGATTTCTGTTTTTCATTCTCCTCATCGAGGTACGTAATAGTGCCGTCTGCCGGAAAATACGTGTAAAAGGTGTTCACAAATGACAGCATTTTTTCGTACTCCCTGAAATCCCTCGGACAGTTGAAAACACATAAACAACCATTGAGTTCCAATTCCAGTTTTCCCATATGGATGCCTTCTCTGATTGTATCAGAAAACTGCTGTGCCGGAATCTTATATAATGATGAATCAACATTTTCCGACACAACGGCGAACAGACCGTTTTCCAGATAATAATGATTGGCCTCAAATGCTTTAGTTCCGAAAACTGACTGCATTTTGCCGGCAATCTCCTTCATCAGAGAATTGCAGGCATCATGCCCCAATATGTTGTTAAGAGACTGATAATTTACAATTTCAGCAAGGAGAACCTGTACCGGCTTTCGTAGAATAAATGCTTTTTTCATATCCGATGTGAAGGCTATATGGCTTCGTATTCCTACAATTGGATTAATCAGTTCTTCCGGACGCTGTACAACATTAGCGATTAATACAATGGAAATCGTATTTAAGAACATCTCCACCAGATATTCCGGAATGAAAGCCTGAACCATAATAGCAATCAGATTCCATGGGTACATACTCATCAGCGCCAGAAGCTTATCAGTTGTCAGCACCTTTCTGTAAATAAATAAATAGGTGAGCCCAATGATAAGATACATAAATGCACAGATATGCAGTCCAAAAAAGAGAGGACCTCTCTTATAGACCATGTTCTCATCGAAGTAAAAGACTTTATGATTAATCATATTGGAAAACAGCAGCAGGCAAACTCCCATATATGGTGCCGCAAGCAGCACCTGCAGCCATTTTCTCTTTTTTAGAATGTGATTTGTATCAGTAACCGCACAAACATAAAGCTGATAGATTGGAGGTGTCAGGTTGCGGCTGAAGAAATATCCGTAAAACAGTATATATAACAAAATGGAATTCGTCTCGCTGGCCGGTGTCCAGATGTTGTATGCTTCTGAGCAGAAGTCAAAAACAGTGGTGAACAGTACATTGATATAGAGCACCAGAAGCAGCTGATTTGCCCTTCCTCCCAGTTTTCTGCGGAAAAACATCGATGCTACAAGGATAAGTAATATAAGCGTCGCGCATAAATCAAAGTATAGTATTTTCATTCAAGTACCTTCTTTCTAGCCAGTAACTACAATTAACGAATTCTGTCATCCTAATATTCTTGCCAGATCGCTCATAAGTTCCTCGACAACTATAGGCTTGGCAATGTGCCAGTCCATACCATTGTAAAGATATTTCATTATAACTGATTTTTCAACATTTGTACACATTTTTAATAATGAAGAAAACACCCTGCATTTATGCAAGGTGTTAACTGCCTGCATATTATTTATAATTCTATCGCTGACTGTCTGGCAGCTTTTTGCTTTTTCTTGAATTGATACATATTCTTGTCAGCAGTTTCTTTAATCTTCAGAATATTGTCGCCTGCTTCAAATTGCGCTGAACCGATAGAAACATATGGAAGAACATCTATTGTCTTTCTTTTGATTTCCATCTCATTTATCAGGTTCATATAGCATGCCTCTGCATCTGCTTTTTCATTCAACAAAACACAGAATTCATCCCCGCCTATACGGTAGCAGAATCCTTCTTTCGAATATGCCTTTTTAATGCACGCTGCTATCTCCTCCAGACATTTGTCTCCTAATAAGTGACCATAGTTATCATTTATCAGTTTGAAATCATCGATATCAAAAACAATCAAAGTTCCGTTTTGCGATAATGAATCGGTCTTATTCAAATAACTGCTTTGATTTAGCAGTCCGGTGAGTCCATCCAGCTGCTGCCACATACCGTTACAATATGTAAAGAAAAGTATTGCCAGCAGTGATACGCATAACCAGGTTACATGAATTTTAGGAAAAACTACCTGTATCATCGTGCCCGCTAACAGGAACACAGCAATGGGATACACACTGTTTTTGCTTTTATTCTGGTACAGTCTGGCAACCCGAATAGTTGTGGCAAGCAGATAAAGTATGCTGGCGGAATAAACCGTAATGTATATTCCGAAAAGGTCTCCTCGCATATATTGATTATTCTGATCAATGTAAAAAATAATCTTCCATGGGAAAGTTATTGCCAAAAGCAGCAGAAATACAGCCTGAAAAATAATGGCATACCTGGTACTTCGATTTTTCTCCAAAGCAGAAGCAAGAAAAATCGAAACTGCCGGTGTCAATCCGAATCCCAGATAATTTGCAATAATATTGATCCACCGAAGTAATCCCGGACCTCCATCCACAACAACAGTTATTACCTCCAGAATGGAGATGGCAATAATTAATATGAAAGAGCTGATAAACCAGCGCCTGCTATGTTTATTCAATGTATCATTGCACTTTGTAAGGATACACATTATCGCCAAAACAAATACATCGATTATGGTGATAACTAAAAAATAGTAATCCATTTGAATATTACCCTCCTATTTTCAATGGCTCTATGCATTGCTGCGCGACAGCAATGTCACAGTCTCAACGTGGCTCGTCCAAGGGAACATATCGCACGGAGTGGCTTCCCTGAATTCATATCCATTTTCGGTCAGCCATTTAATATCTCTTGCCAGTGTTGCCGGATCGCAGGAAACATAGACAATCTTTGACGGCTCGGCTTTGACAACAGCCTCAAGCAGCCTCTCGTCGCATCCGGCTCTCGGCGGATCCAGTATTGCCACATCAGCCTGTGAAATTCGTATCGCAGGCGCTTTGCCTCCTTCTGTGCCGTGTGCGCTGTTCTCTGCACCTTGTGCGCTTGCTATGCCCATCATCTTCGGAAGCTCTTCTTCTGCCTTTCCGCAGACATATCGTGCATTTACGATGCCATTAATTGTGGCATTTCTATTGGCGTCAAGGACGGCTCCTTTTATAGATTCAATACCGATAACCCGGCCCGGCTTCACTGTCATTCCATCTGCAGTACCTTCGGCCGCTCTTTCGTCAGCTTTTTTTCCCATCTCTCTGGCGCAGAAAAGTCCTATGGTTCCCACTCCGCAGTAAAGATCCAGCACCGTTTCTCCGCCTTTCAGGTCTGCATATTCCAGCACCTTGTCGTAAAGTTTCACCATCTGCTCCCTGTTTACCTGATAGAAGGACAGCGGTGAAATCTCAAACTTCATGCCGCTGACTTCTTCCGTGATAGTAGGCTTTCCGGCTAAAGTGATACATTCTTCTCCCAGAATCGGCCCGTCCAGATTTTTCGACTTGTTTACATTGATTACAACGCTCTCCAGACTGAACTCCACCCCTGCCAGCGGACCGTCATCGTAAACAGGCACATTGTATATTGCCTCATCCAGCATCTCCACCAGTTTCTGGGCATTAGGAATCGCCTTTCCGTTTATGACCAGTATAACCATCACTTCTCCTGTACCGGCGGCGGTGCGCACTATCATGTGGCGCATGAGGCCCTTTTCCCACCGCGGGTCATATGATGTGATATGGTCCTCAACCATGAACTGTCTCAGGGCATCCGCCGCCGCCATGGCCGGTTCCGACTGCAGCCAGCAGTCGCTGCAGTCGGCCACTTCGTGGCTGCGAGCCCCAAAAAAGCCGACACGGGGCTCGTGAACCGGCTGCACGATACCGCCTTTCAGAGTAATCAGACCTCCCGTGCTCACAGGCATGCTGGCCTTGTTTCTGTATCTGAAAGGCTCGTCCATTGCCATAATAGGATAAACAACCGGATTGGTTATGCCGCCCAGCCTTTCCAGTTTGTCGCGCACCTGCTTCTCCTTCAGCGACAGCTGGGCGTCATATGACAGCTGCCCGTAAGGGCAGCCTCCGCACTCACCCTGCTGCTCACAAAAACTCTCTATTCTGTCCGGTGATTCCTCTAATATTTCCAACAGCTTTCCGAAGCCGTATCTTTTCTTCACTTTCTGAAGCTGAACCTGAACTCTGTCGCCTACCACTGCGCCGTCCACAAAAACAGCGAATCCGTCAGCTTTGCCGATTCCCTTTCCCTCCTGGCTCATATCTTCTATTGTCAACTCTAAAATCTGCCCTTTTTCCATTGCGGACTACCTCTGTTTCCTTTCCTTTTTCTACTACCATTGTACCTCAGATGGCTTGCTTATAGCAAATACATTTTAATCATTCTTTCAATGAAATCCACATCTATGCTCCCCTCCACGCTGTCAAAACTCATAAGCAGGTTGTCCCATATATTAAACCCTGCCTCGTGAAGATCCTCCAATTTACGATACATCTTCTGTCTGTACTCTTCACTGAAAATCAGCCCGAAATGCTCCCATATAAATATTTTGCCGTCCCGCTTTCTTCTTATGACAAAATCCGGATAGATTGTCCTTCCGTTTATGTGCAATGCCACTTCGTATTTATATTCCAGTCCGTTGGAGTCCAGCACCATTGCCACCAGAACCTCCGACTTGCTTCTGAAATACACGCCTTTGTAATAATGCCTGCGTTCTTCCTTTTTATATGTGTTCTGCTCTTCCTCGAGCAATTCCCACTCCATAGGGTTAGGAAAGAGAGGTGCATAATCTCTCATCAGACGCTCCAGAACCGGTATATCTTTTTCAATATTATGGATCTGCGACTTCAGCCATCTCTTTTCCATCAGAAGCTGCCGGAGTCTGGGATCGTCCTGCAGACTAATGAGTTTTCCATTATTGCTTGCATAGTAATATGTATGACCTTTTGCGAATTTATGAACCAGACTTCCTTCCGGCATGACTGATATATCGCTTTTCACCTGCGCATTTATTCTTCTCATATACTCGAGCTGCGTTTTCGCTTTCTCCAAAAAATTCATTATAGCCCCTTTCTTATCAATTATGTTATATTTTTACATAATTATAACCCAGCTTTTAGGAAAAATCAATCAGATATTTTAATTTTATCCAGTAAATTTTTTCTACAGGTGCACGATTGGAATATTATTACAGTGCTTGGTTTTCAATTTCTGACGAAATGTTTTCAAAAAGAAAACCAAATCGAGATTTTGGAAAACTAAAGGCCTATTCAGGCCTAATCGCGTAGAAGAAAGCGGCTTTTCGACTACAGTATTTATAATTTTTTTAAAAATTTTACATAAAAAAACTAATAAAATGGAAATCTCTTTAAATTGGTTTTCCAAAACCGCCAAATCGTTTTCAAAAAGAAAACCATACAGGGCATTTTGAAAACCTCCGACGAAAACCATAAAAAGAAGGCGAAGGACCTCGCGACCCTTCGCCATCATATCAATACTCAATTAACCTATTAATTTAGCTGCACGCTTCCTTGTACTCCCGCTCGTCGGCAGCACGCTTTTCCTCTATAGCCTCAGCCAGAATCATGTCCTTAACCTTCATAAGGCGGGTCTGGTTGCCTCGCTCGTTTTCATCCAGCTTCATGACGATGTACTTGATGGTCATCTGAAGCTGAGGAATCTTTACATATTCCAGAGCGTTTACACGACGTCTGGTACGTTCAAGCTCGGCAGCCAGCATAGCGGCCTCCTTTTCCTTGGCGGCCAGCTCCAGTATAATCGGGAATACCTCCGCCATGTGACGAATGGCTGAGTCCAGCTCACCGGAGGTGCCGGCATAGCCGTAAGGGAAGATGTCCGTCTGACCCTCTGCAGTCGTCTTGAAGTCAAACACGGGAACATCAACGCTCATAACGTTTTTGCCGCCTACAGAAAGCTCGACTCCCTGCTTCGGGAACATGAGGGCTTCCTCCAGAACATCCTGACTCATAACTGCACTGGCAACAGAAAAACTTTCGTAAACCTCCGCCAGAGCAGCCTCGGCCCGCGCACGAAGTTCCTTGTTTTCGCGAGCTAGCTCCAGGAAACCCTTCATAAGCTCGTCACGCTTATCCTTCATCAGCTTGTGGCCTCTTGTTGCCGTGGCGAGCTTTTTCTTCAAGGTGGTGAGCATCATTCTGGTAGGATTTACATTTAACCTTTCCATACCTTAATCTCCTTCTATCTTCTGACATCCTGAAAATCTATTTCAGGTATTTCTCGATATATTCGTCCTTGATTCTCTTCAGCTCGCTCTTTGGAAGCATCTTGAGAAGTCTCCAGCCTGTGTCCAGAGTTTCCTCGATAGTTCTGTCGGTCTCGTACCCCTGTGAAACGTATTCTTTCTCGAAGGCCTGACTGAACTTAGCATACATCAGGTCAACATCGGTCAGAGCCGCTTCACCCAGGATTGTTACCAGTTCCAGACATTCCTTACCGCGGGCATAAGCGGCGAAAAGCTGGTTCATGGTGTCAGCGTGGTCCTCACGGGTTTTGCCCTTGCCGATACCCTTATCCTTAAGTCGTGACAGGGACGGAAGTACGTCGATAGGCGGCTTCAGGCCCTTACGATACAGTTCACGGGAAAGAATGATCTGTCCCTCTGTGATGTATCCGGTCAGGTCAGGAATCGGGTGAGTCTTATCATCTTCAGGCATGGTCAGAATAGGAATCATGGTGATGGAACCGTCGAAACCTTTCTTTCTTCCTGCTCTTTCATACATGGTTGCAAGGTCGGTATACAGGTAGCCAGGATATCCACGACGGCCTGGGACCTCCTTACGAGCTGCGGATACCTCACGGAGAGCTTCCGCATAGTTTGTGATGTCTGTCATGATAACCAGAACGTGCATGCCTAAATCGAAGGCCAGATATTCAGCTGCTGTAAGAGCCATACGCGGAGTTGCGATACGCTCTACTGCAGGGTCGTTGGCCAGGTTCATGAAAAGCACCGTTC
>CAZUFU010000037.1:0-13602 GCA_964619875.1 uncultured Oscillospiraceae bacterium | reverse complement strand
TGCCCTGTGTTCCCGGCAGAGCCTGAAGGATAATTGTCTTACCGAATTTCTTAGGGTCTTCAGCTACAACGCCTGCAGCAGCCTGACCTGCAATACCAACGCCCATAGCGCTTCCGATACCTGCCAGAGCTGCGATTGCTGCGCCGAGCAGTGCCAATGTATTACCATCAATTAAACTCATCATTTTTCTAATCCTCCAATTTTATATACTTAGTTTTTCTGCGGAAAGGCTCGAAAGGCTCGCCCCCGTCTTCATAGAACTTTCCGAAGAATTCAACATACTGCAGTCTGCTTGCATGAATGAACGCACCCAGAGCATTGATTGCCAGATTCAAAGTGTGTCCGAAGAGGAAAATTATCGTAAGTGCGATTAATCCTCCTATTCCGCCGCCGAACAGTGTACCCATGGTGTTTACAACCTGTGCGATTACGCCGGTAGCCAGGCCCAGAGCCAGAAGTCTCGCATATGAAAGAATATCCGACATATAACTTGTAATGTTATATATGTTGGAAAGACCTCCGGTAATCTTGCCGAAGCCTTTGTTATGGCGCCCTCCTGTAAGAAGAAGTCCCGCACCGCCGATTATGGACATGTACATTCCGACGGTCGTAAGAGAGTCACTTATGGTGCCTCCTCCAAGCCATGCAATCAATCCTGATATGGTCACATACCAGAAGCCCTCGTCACAGATAGCATCCAGCCACTTGCCTTCCTTAATCTGCATGTAGGCCTTGATTCCCATTCCGATGAAAATGTGAACTACACCCAGAGCCAGTGAAAGAATGAGCAGCTTCATAGGATCATCCAGCGGATTGAACCAGAGCGGTGACACTGCCACCTCTTTGCCCAGGAATGTTCTGGTGAATACAGGTACTATATCGCCGAACCATCCGCCGAAAAGCGCTCCCCATATTGTTGTGGAAATACCGCAATAGAAGAACAGCTTCACCATCTTATAGGTCATTCCCTCAAGATCAAACTTCTTAAGGGCCACAAAGCAGCCCGCCGCCATGAGTATGCCGTAGCCTGCATCGGAAAGCATCATTCCAAAGAATACCGCATAAAACAGTGCGAATATTCTCGTAGGATCGAATCCGTGATAAGCCGGCAGCGAATACATTTCCGTTACCGCCTCAAAAGGTACCACCATGCTTGGATTTTCCATTAGGACAGGCACCTCTTCGTCATCGAGAGGATCCCTGAATGTGTAATAACATCCGTTCTCGTCAAGGATGGCAGATGCTTCAGGAATGCACCGTTCAGGTACCCACCCTTCAATGAAGAAGGTCTTTCTGGTTTTTAAAAGCTTGGCTCTGATTTTTTCTTTGTCCAGGTCGATGGCCAGAATGTCGGAGTATTCCTCTATTCCATCCTTCATACCTGCTGCGGCTGCGATTTCGTCAGCCGTCTCTTTAATCTCTTTTTCTAATACATCTTTTTCCCCTTCAATTCTCTTCAGATTTTCACTTACCGTTCCGGTCATTCCCTTAAAGGTCACCTGTGAAAATCCGGACTGTTTCAGCTCGGCCAGGACATCATCCTGCCTTTCCTCAGGAGTAAGCACTGCAGTGTAGAACATATCCTTGTCGCTTCCTACTACTTTAAACAGCACCGTTCCGATTTCCTCCTCCAGATGTGCACTGAGTCCTTCAGTATCTACCCCCGCAGGCAAGACGCCTGTGAAAAGTGCAGTGGTACCGGTACCCGTGATCTCCAGCGGAGGATCGTAATTTACCCAAGGATTAAGAGAGGCCGCATCCTGATTCAGCTTGTTAAGCTTTTCGTTGAGAGAATGGATCTTTTCGTTCAGGCCGAGAATGTAATCAACATTCTTTTCGTTGGTAATCTCGTCTGCAAGCATCCGTCCCATCTGAGATTTCTTCACACTTCTCCTGGTCTTGAAAAGAGGGTGTTTTATATCACCGTATTTTTCAATGACTTCAAGAGACTGCTCCGCTCTGTTCAGCTTCGCCTCTATAGTACTGACCTTCTCACGGTCTTCGTCAACAGAGGTATTGTCTGCCCAGATTTCCTCAGAAAGCTTACCGGACTGGTCGGTCAGTTCCACTGCCCCGAAGTCCATAAGCTGATTCATCAGCTTCTCTTTTTCAGTGTCAAGGCCAATTACTGCAACTCTCTGCATTTTAATTATTGACACTTGCTTTCACTATCCTTTCCGATATAAATTTTACAACCCGGTCTTGGTTTTTTCCGGCTTCTTCAGCCATCTGTGCGCATTTCTTCTCTGCTTCCAGGATGGCCTCCTCATAGTTTTTCTGAGCGATTTCATGCCCTTCCTTAACCTGACCTTCGAAGCAGTCCTTGGCTTCTTCTTCGGCCCGGCCTATGAGTCTGCCGGCTTCAGTGTTTGCCTTATCTACCATCAGTCTGGCCTCATTTCGAGCGTCTTTTTTCATTTTTTCCGCTTCGTTCTCGGTCTCTCTGATGACATTCAGTTCTTCCGTAAACACTCTGCCGCCTCCTTTTTTAATATTTCTCAAGTCCATCTTTATTATTGTCAGAATTCATGTTTATAAAATCGAATTCTCCCCCTTATATCTAATAATACCACACTTTTGCAACTTTTTCACTAAACAAAATTCAAAAAATGTACAATTATTTTTTATATATTTCAAAAAGCAGCCGGAGCATTGTGCTGTGGCTGCTGATTTTTACGGGTTCATATACAATTACAGTTTTGAAGCTATTTCTTCAATTTTCATCAATCTTTTATTAATGCCGGATTTTTTTAGCGGAGGATTGCAAAGCTCTCCCAGGGCTGCTATGGAAATGTCCGGATGCTCTATCCGCAGTTCGGCGGCCTCACGCAAATTATCCGGCAGGCTGGCAAGACCTTTGGTGCTCTGTATTTTTTTAATAGCCTCAATGTGCTTCATGGATGCCTCGATACTTCTGTCCATGTTGGCGCTGTCACAGTTGCTCATCCTTCTGGCAGAACCCACCATTTCTTTTTTTATCCGGGTCTCCTCCATGCTGAAAACCTGGCTGCTGGCTCCCATAATTGCCAGCATATCACTTATGTAGTCTGCCTTTTTCATGTAAACCACATGTTTGCCACGCCTTTCAGTCACCTTGCAGGAAAGATCCACAAAAGAGTTTATCAGCTTTTTCAGGTCCGAAGCCATATTGGCCGAATCCAGCACAAACTCCAGGTCATAACTCTTCTCCGGATCGCTCATGGTACCTGCTCCCATGAAAACTCCTCTAAGGTAAGCCTTCTTGCAGCACTTGGTCCTGACGATACCGCTGTAGATGCCGTCGGAAATATAGTTGTTTCCCTCTCTGACGAGAAGAATTCCCGTCTCCCTGAGAATCTGTTCGGAACGGTTATCAGCATCTATTGTTATGCTGTAGGAAAACTTCTTGCTGCCGCGGCTTTTGCCTACGGCCTTTCCCTCGCCGATTTCCAGCTTGGTCTCGATGCCGAAATAGTCCTGAATCAGTTTCTTGTAGTGACGGGCTACTGCAGGATTATCTGTCGTGATAATTATTTTAAATTTTCCGAAGCCTACCAGACCGATGCTGCCTGCCACTCTCAGAAATCCGGAAATTTCCGCCAGCATGCAGCACTTTTTTTCCGGCTCTATTCTGGCCAGCTCGTTTTTTGTTTCAGATGCAAACGACATAGTTCCTCCTTATTTGCCCTGCTGCCTGCACCAGGTCTTCATTACAAGGCTGACCGGCAGGAGCTTGACGGCTCTCACCTGCATCCTTACAGGGAAACCGAGAATGGATACTGTCTTATTCTTTCTAAGGTCCTTCATGGCCCGCTCTATAACCTGCTCCGCAGTGTAGTATCTGTCATAGTATTTGATGGTATCATCGTGAACAGCATGATCAAAAAACTCGGTCTTTATCCAGCCCGGAGCAACGGCCATCACATGAATTTTCTGTGCTTTAAGTTCCACACCAAGTGCCCTTGAAAAACTCATCACATAGGCTTTGGACGCGCCGTAGACATTTATATACGGAACCGGCTGCCATGATGAATTGGATGCCAGATTTATAATATGACTGCCTTCCGGCATATATGGTATGCTCATGTGACACATGGCAGTGAGGGCTCTGTCATTCAAATCGATAATATCAAGCTGCCTGTCCATGTCCATTTCGGTGAAAGTGCCGAAGAGTCCGCAGCCTGCCGCGTTGACCAGCACCTGTATTTCTGGTTTTTCTTCTGAGAGCTTTGTTTTATATGTGTTGAAGCTTTCTCTGTCGGAAAGGTCCAGAACTACAGGTCTTACCTTTGTGCGACACTTTTCGCCCAGTTCTTTAAGCTTCTCTTCTCTGCGTGCGATGACCCAGATCTCATCAAGATTGAATTCCTTATCTATGGCATACACGAACTCTCTGCCCATTCCGCTGGATGCGCCTGTGATTACTGCAATTTTCATGTGTGGCTCCTTTTTAACTATATTTTTATTTTTATTAACTATAAACCTTTTTTTATTCCATGTAAAGTTAAAGTGACTTATTCAGCCGTGCCTTTCGTTCCTTCCAGTCCGGCATGAACAGCTCCATAAATCCGTAAAACTGCTTCGAATGGTTGGGATGTATGAAGTGACAAAGCTCATGGACCACCACATATTCTATACATTCCCGAGGTTTCATAAGCAGCTTGCGGTTCAGAGTTATTATGCCCTTGTTTACCAGGCAGGAGCCCCAGCAGCTTCTCATGGTTCTTACCCTCAGCTTTGGTTTCTTCACCCCATAAGAAACAAATGCAGGATAGTATTCATCGAGAATTTCGGTGAAAACCGACGCGTCAGCAAGTAAACTTTCTCTGCCGGCTTTCGCTTTGACCAGTTCCTCCTGGTATTTTTCCTCAGTCTCAGCCATGTTTTCAAATCTTTTCATCGCCTTTAATATAAACTCTGCCTTGCTCAGCACAAAATCGTCTATCTGCGATGCATCTACCCACGGACCCGCGGACACTCTCACGCCGCCGTCAGGCCTGACTCTCAGATTAATATTCTTTACCTGCTTCCTCTCAAGAATATATTTTATATTTTTTTCTCCTGCGCAGACGGTGCGCTCCTGTCTTTTCGTGTTCATATCAATATTTTAACCTAATTTTTGTCCATGTCAATGTCTCTGTCTGCGATTTGCATCGGGCAGATATTTGTATTAAAATATCATACGTGACAACAAAATTATAATAGGGGTAAGGGATTGGATTATACAATGAAAAAGAAATCAAAAAATAGAATAAAAACGATTATCAGGCTTGCTTTAACCTGCCTGCTTCTGGCAGTTATTCTCATGGTCAGCCAGATGTTTCCTAATCTGTTTACAGGGGAAAATCCCTCTGCACAAACATTAAAGGCAGAGGATATTCTGATGCAGATTCCCGAGTATTCAGGACAACCTTATGTCGAAATAAACGGTAACACACCTGACTTCCCATCTGAAGAGGCGACCGCGGAATCATGGGAAAGCTTCAGTGACCTTGACCGTCTCGGGCGCTGCGGTGCGGCCTTCGCAAATATAGGCAGCAACCTCATGCCTACGGAAGAGCGCCAGTCCATCGGAATGATCAGACCGTCCGGCTGGCATACCGTACGCTACGATGATATAGTGGAAGGCAAATATCTTTACAACCGCTGCCACCTCATAGCATACCAGCTTACCGGTCAGAACGCCAATGAGCTTAACCTGATCACAGGCACACGATATATGAATACAGTCGGTATGCAGCCTTTCGAAAACCAAGTGGCAGAATATGTGCGCACCACAGGAAATCATGTGCTTTACCGCGTAACACCCATTTTTAAAGGCTCTGATCTTGTAGCCCGCGGCGTACAAATGGAAGCCCTCTCCGTAGAAGATAGCGGAAAGGGCCTGTGTTTCAATGTATTCATTTATAATGTCCAGCCCGGCATAACAATCGATTATGCAACGGGAGAAAGCTGCAGAGCCTAAATCAGCCCGTGCTCCCTGGCCTCGTCCCTCAGCTGGTCCCTGAAATCAGGATGTGCCAGGCTGATCATGGCACGCACACGGTCAGACATATTAAGCTTCTTCAGATTTACACAGCCGTACTCGGTAGCGATGTACTGCACCTCGGAACGCGGTGTAGTGACAGCTGTTCCCGCAGGGAAGTTAAGACAAATCTTGCTCTGTCTCTGTCCGTTCTTTTCAAAGGAAGATGCCAGAGCGATAATCGACTTGCCGCCCTCGGACCACTGAGCACCCTTGACGAAATCAATCTGTCCGCCCACAGCGCTTTGCTGGCTCCATCCCATGGAGTCAGCGGCCACCTGCCCGAAAAGATCCACCGACATAGCGGTGTTTATTGACATCATTCTCTTATTCTTAGCTATATTTCTCGGGTCATTTACGAATGGGAAAGTTCCACTGTAAAGGGCAGGATTGTGATCCATAAAGTCGTACATCTCATTTGACCCCATGGAGAACGCAAAGACACTTAAACCATCCATAAATCCCTTGTTTTTATTGGTAACGTTACCGTTTTTCATCAGATCCATCATAGGTTCGCTGAACAGCTCCGAAAAAATTCCCAGATCGTTCTTCTCAAGGAGCCCGTAACCTATAGCAGTGGATATTTTGCCCAGACCCAGCTGAATTGTCGCGCCGTCCGGCACTTCTTCCATTACAATATCAGATATTTTCTGAGAAATCTCGTCCACCTCATCCTTTGCAAGAGGTGAAACAGGATAATCAGCATATACAACAGCATCTGCCATTGACACAGGCAGAAGATGCTTTTCGCCATTCATTATATAAGGAACCTGAGCATTGCATTCGAATACGATATCTCTGGCATTTTCGGCCAGGAATGTGTACATGCTGCCGCCGCTTGGCCCGCAGCACACCATACCGTTTTCGTCAGGCCTTGACACCTGGAAAAAGCACACGTCAGGCTTTCCCACATATCTGCACCAGAGATCAACCTGGCTCAGGTGAAAGCTGGTGAATTCAAGAGGCATACCGTGCTTTCTGTGAGCTATTCTTTCCTGTGCACCCAGGAAAAAGGTCTCAACATGGAACGGGTTATGCTCGTCGTGGTCTGCACTGAACATGCGTGAAGGTCTTACTGACATACTGCAGAGAATTGCCACATCCTCCAGTTCATCCTTCCTGTCCCATAATGCCTCCAGCATATCGTATGCAAAACTGCTGGCAGTGCCCACATACACCCTGTCGCCGGATTTTACCAGTTTTGCCGCTTCAGCAGCGCTCATTATTTTTTCCTTATATCGTTCTTCCACCATTTTTAGTAACACTCCTTTTGTCTCATTCTTTATTTCATAAATGTTCCCAAAATATTTCTCGCCAGTGATGCACCTACATTGCCGCCCAGCTTCTTGCCAAAGCTTCCGCCTACGGTCTGTCCCAGAGTCTTGCCCAGCTCTCTGCCGATGGTGTTTGCCGCTGCGCTGGCCACACTTTTCTTACGTTTTGCAGCTTCTCTTTCTGCGGCAGCGGCCTGTTTTTCAGCTGCCCTAAGGGCGGCTGCTTCCTGTTTTGCTGAAGCAGCGGCCTGCTTCTGAGCCTCTTTTTCAGCTGCTGCGGCGGCTGCCTGTTCCTGCTTCTGGACAGCTTCTTCCTTCTTCATGCGCTCCATGAACTCATAAGCGGAGTCACGTTCTATCTCATCCTTATATCTCAGATACAGATTGCTTCTTAAAATTTCCTGCTTCTTTTCCTCGTCTAAAATCGGCCCCATCATGGACTGTGGCGGCAGAATCTTGCACTTTTTCACAACTCCCGGAATACCGGCAGCATCAAGCACGGAAATAATTGCCTCTCCTGTTCCCATTGATGTAAGAACCTCGTATGTATCAAACTCCGGATTGGCTCTGAATGACTGAGCAGCAGCCTTTACTGCCTTTTCATCTGCAGGTGTGTATGCTCTCAAAGCATGCTGAATTTTGTTGCCAAGCTGTCCTAATATCTCATCAGGAATATCCTTAGGCGACTGAGTTATGAAGTAAACGCCTACGCCCTTTGAACGGATAAGCTTTACCACCTGCTCTATCTTGCTGCGGAGGGCTTTGGAAATGTCCTTAAACAGCAGGTGAGCTTCATCAAAGAAAAATACCATACGCGGTTTTTCCATATCTCCAACCTCTGGCAGGGTCTCGAAGAGCTCCGACAGCATCCAAAGAAGGAAAGTGGAATAAAGAGTCGTGTCATGAACCAGCTGGCGGCAATCCAGAACATTTATGCTGCCCCTTCCGCTCATATCACTTCCGATAAACCAGTCTGACAGGTTCAAAGCAGGCTCTCCGAAGAATTCTTCTCCACCTGCAGCTTCCAGCGCAACTACGTTTCTCAGAATAGCGGCAACAGACTGCTTAGCAATATTGCCGTACTCTGAAGCAAGCTCTGCACCGTTATCCGACACATACTGAAGCATGGCCTTAAGGTCTTTAGTATCTATGAGAAGCAGATTGCGGTCGTCAGCAATCTTGAACACGATTGTCAGTATATCTGACTGGGTGTCATTAAGGTCCATAAGCTTGGCAAGCAGTATTGGCCCCATCTCAGAAATTGTGGTACGTGCAGGGATTCCCATATCGCCGTAAATATCCCAGAAAACAGATGGATACGCATGGTAATTGAATCCGCACTCCGCCAGACCGAATTTATGAATGCGTTTCTGCATGTCCTCGCTGTCAGCGCCGGGACGACACATGCCCGAAAGGTCGCCCTTTATATCCGCCAGAAATACAGGTACTCCGGCATCGCTGAAAGATTCTGCCAGAACCTTCAGAGTAATCGTCTTTCCCGTGCCTGTTGCACCTGCAATCAGTCCGTGACGATTGGCCATTTTAGGCTCGATACATACCTTTTCTCCATTGGATTCGCCGATCCATATTTTATTATCGTAAAACATATGTTGCCTCCTCAGGTTATGATGTAGTGTTGTCATTTCCTTTTTCTCGCATAGGCCAGAGTCTGCTTAAGTGCAGATTCTTTTTCTGTGCCCGCCAGTCGCAGCTTGTGGGCGTAGGCGAGAATATCAGCAAAAGATCCTCCCGGCTCCAGTCCAGCCTCTATCAGGTCGCTGCCTGTCACATAAGGTTTTGCCATGGTTGCCTTGTAAATTTCGTATCTTTCAAACAGGAAATCAGGGTCACCTGTAAATGGATTGTCCCCCGACATTACCGGCTTGTCAGACATAGCAAAATATATTAAATCACCCGGTGCTGCCGCCTTATCAAACATTCTGTTGGTCACCTTCACCGCCGACTTCGAAGCGGCTACCACATTGGGCTTCATGTGGAGAGGAACCATGTTGAGCACATAGCCTAGAACATCTTTTTCTCCTGTAATTCTATTAAGGAACTCTTCTATCAGCGGTAATCCTTTTATTTCGTGCTCATAGGAGTGAATACGGCCGTTTTTCTTCTCTGTGGTTACAGCCTTGCCGAAATCGTGAGTCAAAGCCAGAAGCATAAAAGCATACGGTTTTTCGGCCACCGAGCGATATGCCGCCGCCCTGTCCAGGACCACCATAGTGTGAGTCCATACATCTCCCTCCGGATGAAACTTGGGATCTTGTTCCAGTCCGATAAGTGCTTTAAGTTCGGGAAACCATGCGTCAAGTCCCCCGGCTCTGCGCAGAACCTCAAAGAATATAGAAGGATTCTTTCCCTTTAGAAGCGCCTTTTTCAGTTCATCCTCTACACGCTCCCGTGAAAGAGACGATAAATCCATCCCTCTGCAAAGCTCCAGAGTCTCATCTGCCACACTGAATCCGAAACGTGATGCAAACTGTGCCCCACGGAAAACTCTGAGAGGATCCTCCACGAAGGTTTCCGTATCTATATGACGTATGATACCTTTTTTCAGATCCTGCATTCCTCCGAAGTGATCCACGAGCTCTCCTGTAAGCACATCCTCCATGATGGCATTTATAGTGAAGTCTCGCCGTCTGGCCGCCGCCTCAGTTCCGATAAAAGGATCCACCAGAACCTCAAAGTCTCTGTGTCCTTTACCGATAGCCCGCTCTCTCCGCGGCATTGCCACATCGATATCGTGTCCTCTCAGTGAATAGATTCCGAAGCTTCGTCCGTATGATAAGGGTTCCCCTACTTCTGTCAGTATATCAAGCAGTTCCTCAGGCTTGATTCCGTGAACTTCCATATCCACGTCCTTATTGTCGATGCCCAGGATTTTATCCCGCACGAAACCGCCGACATAGAAAGCTCTGCCGCCTTTTTCACCGACCATATATGCAATTTTCTCAGCAATGGTACTCATATTAAAATTATACTACTTTTTAAATCTTGTCACAATGATTTTGTTTCGACCTGATTTTTATGAATCAGCATAAGAAAAAAGCAGGCAATCTTAACAACTGCCTGCATTGAAAACCTTAAATCTTTAGAATGCCACCTTCATAAACAATGCCACGCAGCATAGTATCACCGCGCAAGGAACATACAGGAACTTTCCTGCGTTGTACCAGAGATTTCCGTGAAGCCTGGATACGCTCTTGTTGATTTCATCGAGGAGATCATCCTTTTTCATAATCCAGAACCATGACAGTGCACCGATTGTTGCCCCAAGAGGTATTATGTATATTGAAACGATATCCATCCAAGGTCCCCAGTTGAAGATCGGCTCCATCTGAAGTCCGAATCCCAGACATATCACGCCCAGAATCACCAGCACCAGATTACGGCTCAGTTTAGGGAATTTATGAAGCAGTGACTCTCCGACAGCTTCAAACATGTTCTGCAGTGAACTTACACCTGCAAAAATCATAGCGGTGTAAAGGATAATCGCAAACAGCTGTCCAAACGGAATATCCTGCAGAATTCTCGGAAGTGTTATGAAAAGCAGAGATGGACCTGCTCCCACGTCCAGTCCGTATGCGAAGCACGCAGGAATAATAACAAGTGCGGCAACCAATGCTGCAATAGTGTCACAGATGGCAGTACGTGCGGCCACATGAACCACATCTTCGCTGTCACTGAGATAAGCACCGTAAACAATCATGCCGCTGCCTGTTACAGACAGTGAGAAGAAAGCCTGTCCCATAGCCCATATCCATACCATAGGGTCTTTCAGGGCCCGCCAGTCAGGCGTAAACATGAACTTATAACCTTCTGCAGCACCCGGAAGCAATGAAACCCTGATTGCCAGAACGACGAAAATTATAAAGAAAACCGGCATCATAACCTTGTTGGTTTTCTCAATACTCTTCGCGCCCAGGAAAAGTGTAAGCAGTGTAGCCACTACCACGATAACGTGAAAAGGAACTACAGAATATTCAGTCGTCGAAAAAGTTCCAAACCATGCTTCCGTGTCTACTTCCATCAGATTTCCTGTAATAGAACTCCAGAAAGCTTTGAGCACATAAGCTATAATTACGGCATAACCTATGGCGATGCACATGGAACCGGCTAAAGGAAGCCATCCGAGAAGGCCGCCTGCCTTGCCGAGTTTTTCACTTCGCGTTGCCCATGCGGCCTGGTATGAACCTAAAGTGCCTGTCCTGGAACGACGACCTATTGCATATTCTGCAGCAAGTCCTACCACGCCGAACAAGGCCACGAAAATCAGATACGCCACCAGGAAAGCGCTGCCGCCATTGGAACCCATCTTAGCGGGAAAGCCCCACACATTGGCCATGCCCACAGCAGAGCCTACAGCCGCAAGAATAAATCCCCATTGGGACGAAAACTTTGCGTTTTTCTTTTTTTCCATAATATAATTTCTCCTTAAACACATACTTTCGTTATTATACATGTATTTTTCAGAAAATTCAATATATTATCATAAATATGTGAAACAAAAAAAGCCCCCGAATATTACGAGGGGGCGTGCATATATTCTGTTATTTCTGCGGGCCGGCTGAAACAAGAGCTTTACCTGCAGCATTGCCTTCATACTTGGCAAAATTTTTGATGAATCTGTCAGCCAGATCGAGAGCCTTGGTTTCCCACTGAGATACATCAGCGTATGTATCGCGAGGATCCAGAATAGCCGGATCTACACCGTTAAGCTCTGTCGGCACTTCCAGATTGAAGTAAGGAATGGTCTTTGTAGGTGCATTTTTAATATCGCCGTTTAAAATCGCATCTATGATGCCTCTTGTATCTTTAATTGAGATACGCTTGCCAGTTCCATTCCATCCGGTATTTACCAGGTATGCCTTGGCACCGCTCTTTTCCATTCTCTTTACCAGTTCTTCCGCATATTTTGTAGGATGCAGTTCCAGGAAAGCCTGACCGAAGCAGGCTGAGAATGTAGGTGTAGGCTCGGTTATCCCGCGCTCTGTGCCGGCCAGCTTGGCTGTGAATCCGGAAAGGAAGTAATACTGAGTCTGTTCCGGTGTAAGGATTGATACCGGAGGCAGTACTCCAAATGCATCCGCAGACAGGAAGATTACATTCTTTGCTGCAGGTGCTGAAGATACCGGTCTTACAATATTCTCAATATGGCTTATCGGATATGATACGCGTGTATTCTCCGTTACGCTCTTATCTGCAAAATCAATTTTGCCGTTCTCATCCAGAGTGACATTCTCCAGCAAAGCATTGCGTCTGATTGCGTTGTATATATCAGGCTCGGATTCTTTATCAAGATTGATTACCTTGGCATAGCAGCCGCCTTCAAAGTTGAATACGCCGTTATCGTCCCAGCCATGCTCGTCATCGCCGATGAGAAGACGCTTCGGATCTGTGGAAAGGGTGGTTTTGCCCGTTCCGGAAAGCCCGAAGAAAATAGCAGTGTTTTCACCGTTCATATCAGTATTTGCAGAGCAGTGCATGGATGCGATGCCCCTCAGAGGCAGATAGTAGTTCATCATTGAGAACATACCCTTCTTCATCTCTCCGCCGTACCATGTATTGATAATAACCTGTTCACGGCTTGTTATATTAAATACTACTGCAGTCTCGGAATTGAGCCCCAGCTCCTTATAGTTCTCCACTTTCGCCTTGGAGGCATTGTAGATGATGAAATCCGGCTGGAAGTTTTCCAGTTCCTCATCGGAAGGCACAATAAACATGTTCTTTACGAAATGTGCCTGCCACGCTACTTCCATAATGAACCTGATTGCCATGCGTGTATCTTTATTGGCACCACAGAAAGCATCTACAACATATAGTTTCTTGCCGGACAGCTCCTCGATTGCAATTTTCTTAACCGCTTCCCAGGTTTCCATGCTTGCCGGGTGGTTATCATTCTTGTATTCATCTGATGTCCACCATACAGTATCTCTGGAGTTTTCGTCCATGACAATAAACTTGTCTTTAGGAGAGCGTCCTGTGTAGACACCGGTCATTACGTTTACTGCACCCAGTTCGCTGACCTGACCTTTGTCGAAGCCCTCTAGATCTGCCTTGGTCTCTTCTTCAAAGAGATACTCATAGGAAGGATTGTGCACAATCTCTGTGGTTCCTGTAATACCATACTTGCTTAAATCAATTACCGCCATTTTAAATTTACCTCGTTTCTTTTCTTCTCACATTTCTCTCATAATTCAGACGATTGCAAATTATCTAATATCCATTATATATACAAAAAAAATAAAATCAACAGCAAAAAGGAGCCTGCGTAAAACTTTTATGTTAAGGCAACTTGAAAATGAATTACAT
>CAZUFU010000036.1:0-14051 GCA_964619875.1 uncultured Oscillospiraceae bacterium | reverse complement strand
GCTATCAAGAGAGCAAGAATCGTAGCACTGCTTCCTTATGTAGCTGAGTAATCGAAAATAAAACACATTGAAATCAAAAACAGACCTTTGATATGAGGGTCTGTTTTTTTATGTCTCTATACCAAGTCGACAAAGCTTCTTAAAACTACTCTTTGTTTTGTACGAACTTAATAGGCATAGCAACCTGTGTCATATAAGCATCCTTGTTTGTTCCGTGTGTAGGTGGCCCCTCCATGTAGATATCGATGAAATTGCCCTGGGGAGTCAGGCCGTTTTCATCAGCATACTGGAGCAAGCGATTGTAAACATCAGGAAAGTTTTCATAAGGGCCGCGGTGGTAGATGCATATAGCACCTGTTTGCGGGAAAGACTTTATGTCCGGTCCCTTGCTTTTCGGTGAAACAGGGACAACATACATTCCTTCGGCCCGGTCAGCTATAGAAATCTGAGTGCAGAGCTTGTTTTCCATGTCGAGGCGGCAGGACTTCAGCGCATCGATATAGGTCTGCCTCAGGTAATCTGTCTTCTGAGAGAGATTGTCGCTATGAAATTCACGACAGAATCCAGTGAAAGCAGGCAGGGCAACATGGTGAACTTCTTCTGCACAGATAGCGGCCTGTCTCAGACGAAGCTGTGCGATATGCTGGTCCAGCTGATTACGCATCAGGACAAGTCTGTCAATCTGCTCGTCCAGCAAAGTAGTATCATTAAAATAATCGCGGATTTCCGCAAGAGAAAGCCCTATATTCTGCAATACGCGGATGATACGGATATGTACGATTTCATCTGCGGAGAGACCAAGACGATCACGCAAAACATTACGGTTAATGTGGCACCTAAGGTTCTGAGCAGCATCACAGTGACCACACCACCAACCAAGACGACTTATATCGCAGGGGAGAACTTCGATCCTACAGGTATGGTAGTTACTGCTACCTACGACGATGCCTCTGAAGCGGTAGTTAATGGCTACACCGTGACGGATGGTAATGCTCTGACTGCAGGGAAGACCTCTGTCACCATCAGCTATACTGAAGGTGGAGAGAGCAAGGAGACTACTCAGACCATCACCGTAAAGGCACCTTCCAACCCGGGCTCCTACGCTCCAAGCATTCAGAAGCCGACCATTATCGCAGATGAAGGCTCTGAAACAACACTCAGCATCTTTGGCGAAAAGCTGACCATCAAGGTGGCAGGGGGCTACGAAATTGCAGATGTTCTGGTAAACGGCGTTTCCAAGGGCAAGGTAACTGAGCTCACCGGCCTGAAAACCGGCGACAAGGTTGAAATAAAGACCGAAAAGAAACAGGAAGAACCTCAGGAACCGACTAAGGAAGAGATTATTGCAACCCTGAATTCATACAATCTTGTAGCTCGCTCCAAAGTTGTAACAATGAAGAATGGTAAAAAAGCAATAAGAATAAGATGGTATGATGAAAACGATCTCAGCAAAGGCATGTTCGATGGAGTGGAAATTTATCGTTCTACAAAGAGCAATACCGGATATGGCAAAAAGCCTGTATTCGTAACAACCGGAGGAAATTACTGCTACTACAACACTGCTATTGAGCTGGGAACCAAGTACTACTACAAGGTACGCGGATTTGTTATAATCGACGGACAGAAGTACTATACTGATTTCTCACTTAAGGCAGTAAGAACAGCCATCTAAAAAACATAATACCTATCATATTATAAAGGCAGACCTTCAGATGTGGAGGTCTGCTTTTTTATAGCCCCAAAATACGGATATTGATTTTTTTAATTTCAGGGGGTATATTAGTGATACAAGTAATAGAATGAGAGAAAAGAAGTCATATTTTCTATTTAAAGCAGGAGGAGCTCTGTAATGAAGGATCTGTTCAGCCTTCCTGTAGGTGCCGTTGTATTCGTTTTAAACATCCCTATATCTGCATATGGGGATGGAAAATAAAAGGGAAGCGATATATAATTATCTCCCTGATTGCCGTTGCCTTATATTCTTTCATAGTGGACATCCTGTCATTCCTGCCGTCGGTTACCGATGACAAGCTTGTAGCTGTAATATGCGGAGGGCTTCTTTACGGAGTTGCTGCTTCTTTCTCGGTAAAAGCGCAGATTTCCGCAGGAGGTACAGATCTGCTGGCCAAGCTGGTTATAACTAAATTAAAATCCCTCAGTCTGGGTACACTGCTCATGATGATAGACGGTTCCATAGTGGTTCTCGCCATGCTGACATACGGCGATATAGGTGCGGGCATTTACGCTCTCCTTGCCATCGCAGCAGGCTCCATTGTTACCGACAAGATAAACAGCGGCTTTAATAAGGCGGATATTTTCTATATATTCGCAAACCAGAATCTTGATGAAATTGCAGATGCCATATTGTATGATATGGGAAGAGGTGCTACATGTCTTGAAGCAAAAGGGAATGTTTGAGAAGTCGGAAAGAAAAAAACTTATGGTTGTAGTCAAGCCTAACGAGATGCCTAAGCTTAAAAGTATCGTAAAAAAATATGACCCCACCGCATTCATCATACTGACATCAGCATTTGAAATAATAGGTGAGGGCTTTGATAATCTTGATTTAACCACGACCGTACAGGATGGAGGCGATAAAGAGTAGCCTTCTATTCTTCGACGCTTACCTCTATTCCGTTTACTTCTACAGTACCGTCGGCCGGAATAAGTATGTATTTCTGGCCGTCGATAACCCGGGCTGTAATTCTGTAGGCGTATTCCGGATCCACGGAAATCTTAACCTCCGGTGTGACCATTTCGAATTTCTTCGCCTCTATCAGGTTGCTAGGATTGAAGGTATCGACACTTCCCATCTGTCTTTGACATTCTTCATTGAATGAGTTTATTTTTTCATCTGAAATTCCACTTTTTCTAAGAATATCGTCTACATCCTCAATATATATTTCGGGAGCTTCAGGTTCCTTACTTTCCTTGTGGCAAGCAAGCTTTTCCCTGATATCCTCGTGAACTGCCTGAATGACTTCAAGGCTGCAATCCGTGCCCAGCGCTGCTGAAAGTGAGCCGCCGAAGGCATCTTTCTGCGCTCCTGCCGACATAGGGATGTTTTGCACATTAAAAATTCCTCGGATGAATTCGTCGTGGATTTCGGATATGTTGTGGCTGTAGTATAACAGGTTATATATATTGGCACATCTGTCGTCAAAGGCCGGGAACATGAAGCCGATTTCCGGGGCACCGAGAACGTGGCCTGTGGAAGCTCCCCTGAAAGTCCTTTCTTCCGACTCGTATCTCAGAGCGGCTTTGGCATCCTTAACCGGACATATACAGCAGATGAAGTAGTCGAATACTTCGTTTGAGCCTTCCTCAAAGATCTCGTCATCACTGCCCTTAGAAGGCACATCATAGGAATCCGAGGCCATGAGAATCACATAGCTCTCGTCTCCGAAGTCCAGGGTTTCTATGATTCTTTCATACATAAGCTCACGCATGGAGTCGTCGGACAGGTGAGATGTGCGCAACGCCTGCAGAAGCCTGTGTTCATCACTGTTTTCTACCTGAGCTGTGGAGAATTCGATGTCTATAAGGTTTCTGTCCAGAGTGCCGGAAAGGGTCTTCTTTAGTATCTTATAGTACATTTCTGTTTCTTCTTGGTCCATGAGGCCAAGAGACATGTCAATGCGCGCAACGATCTCTTTGGCAGCGTTGACATAGCAGCCATAAATGCGGCTTATATTATCTTTGTCAGGCCTGAAGCGCCTGCGGATTTCTTTCAATTCGTTCTGGTTCATCATTGTTACTCCGTTTTCATACTAGATGTGACCATTATAACATATTCTGAGCTATTTTTCATAAAAAAGCACGAGATGTACGCAATGTGGAAAAAATATCCATGATGAGGTTTTCAAAAATGTTCGAAATGTTTTCTTTTTGAAAACAAACAGGGCAATATGGAAAACCTTCAGTTGAAATTTTCTCTAAAATCCTCTGAGGGAGACGTTTTTCTAGTATATACCATGAATTTTTATACAGTAAAATAAAAATATTACAAATAGTTTTCAAAAACCCTAAAAAAGTTTTCCTAAGGAAAACGAAACGGCCTTTTTGGAAAACCTCTTCAATCCTGAGCAAAACCCGCCAGTGTCCAGGTATCCATATTTCTTGCCCAGCCCGAAAATCAGCGAGCCTGCCAGCACAGCCGCAAAGACCTCGGCTGCCGGCACTGCCAGCCAGACACCGTCTATACCCCACAGAACAGGGAAGACAATCAGGGCGCCGCATCTTAGTATGAGAGTTCGAATCAGTGAAATCAGCGCAGAGATTAAACCATTATTCAAAGCTGTAAACAGCGATGAACCGAAAACGCTAATGCCGCCCAGCAGATAGCTGAAGGAGAATATTTTGAGTCCGTGGAGAGCAAGCTCCTGCAGCACCTCATCACTTCCCGCGAAGGCCTGTATAATAGGCCTGGATAAAATCTGTGCGGAAGTAAACATTGCCACCGACGAAATCAGAATAAACCCGAAACATATTTTGAACAGAGCGGAGAGCCTTTTTTTGCTTCCAGCACCGTAGTAGTAGCTGAATAGCGGAGCAGCCCCTGAGGAGAACCCCAGAAACACACTGATAAACAGAGACTCTACGTATAGCACTGCACTGATGGCAGCAACGCCTTTTTCTCCTGCCAGGTGCATCATCTGCAGGTTAAAGAGCATGGTTGTAATGGCAGTGGCCAGATTGGTAACCATTTCAGAAGAACCGTTAGCCATTGCAAAGGCCAGAAGGCGCAGCTTCAGCACAGGTTTTTCAAAATGGAGTGCCTGGGATTTACCTGAGAACATGAACAGGGGAGGAATACCCGCAACCATCATGCTGATGACTGAAGCCAGAGCAGCCCCCTCGATTCCCATGCCCAGACCGCGTATAAACACCAGGTCCAGACCGATATGAACGAATCCTGCCGCGATGGTGAGGCCCATTCCTGTGCCCGGTTTTTCCGCAGTCACCAGGAAGTTCTGAAACAATATCTGAAGTGAGAAGAATACGGAGCCTGATATAATTACTGTTCCGTAGGATTTGCAGTAAGGCATCAGTTCGGCATCGGCACCCAGAAGAGCGTAGAGATCTGTGTCAAAACACAGCATGATTACAGAAATCACAGCGGTCACACCAACGGCGGTGAGAACCACAAGGGAAAGGAAACGGTTTGCCTCGTGCTGTTTGCCTTCACCCATCTTTTTAGCGATGACTGCGTTGCTGCCTGTGGCAAACATCAGGTTTACGGCCATCATAACTGTGATCAGCGGATAGACTATGTTGTTTGCTGACAGGGCTTTGCTGCCTATAAAATTGGAAAGAAAGATTCCGTCGATGATTCCGTACATGGATGCAAAGACCATCATGACCACCGTCGGAAAAGTAAATCGCAGGACACTGAGCACCCGCGGAGTGCGTTCGTAAATTGATAAAGTTTTCATATATAAAACCCCCTTGATTCTGTCAATATTTTCGTGTATGATAACATCATAAACTATGTTGTAACAACACAGTCAAGAGGAATTTTTATGAAACAGACATACTTTTCGTCGGGAGAGTTCGCCAGGCTTTGCGGCACAACCAAAGAGACATTGAGGCACTACAATAATATCGGCTTGCTCAAGCCGGCAAAAGTTACAGAAAAGGGCTATCAGTTCTACTCCGCATTCCAGTTTTATGATTTTTACTTTATTTCAACATTTAAGGGTACGGGAATGCATCTTAAAGAACTTGAGGAGAAACTGACAGAAACCGATGAAAGAGCTTTTTGCCATACTCTGCGGCATCAGCTTAAAAAAATACAGGCCGAAAAAAAAGAGCTGATAAAGAAGGAAAAGCTGCTTAAGCGCACCATTGACAAGTTCGACTATCTCTATGAGGGTGACCGTGTCGGAAGTCTTGAACTGTACGACATGGAGGAAGAATATTATATCGCCACACCTGTTGAGGGAAATGCTGACGATGACAAAGTTTGGATGGAAACAATAAAAAATCATCTCGACTACTGTCACAAAGGCAATCTGAACGAGGAATATCAGCTTACCTACCGCTGGAAAATGGAAAACATGCAGGCGAGGAACACGGGAAAAGGATGGTCTATTATGAGTCAGCTGGCGGAGCCTGCAGAGGATCCGAGACTTCAGATAAAGCCTGCGGGGACTTATGCCTGCGCCCTGTTCAGGGGATATGACTTTTCCACGGAGAATCTGGAAAAGGTAAAAGATGAAATAGAGAGAAGAGGCCTGCAGATCTGCGGTGATGCTTACGAATCGGACGTGTCTCTGTTTTCGCCGGGTATGAAGGCGGGTTATGTGACAGAGATTTCGATAATGGTGGAGAAGGTGGAAAATAATGATTGACAGGATAAAGGGTCTGGTCAAGGCAGAGCCGGTTCTTACGGTATCCTGGGTGCTGGCTGCATTGTCGGCATTGTGGGTAAGACCGGATAAAGAATATGCAGGATATATAGATGCAGATACATTGTTTCTCCTTTTTGGTCTCATGGCGGCCATGGCGGGATTTCAGTCTCTGGGGTTGTTTCGCAAGCTGGGAGGAGAACTGCTGTCTCGGGTAAGGACCGGCAGGGGTATAGAAATGGTCATGGTGTTTTTGTGCTTCTTTTCGTCCATGTTCATAACAAACGATGTGGCCCTGATAACTTTTGTACCATTTGCAATCATTACACTTAAGCTGGCAGGCCTTGACGAGATGATAGTTCCCGTGGCTGTGCTGCAGACGGTTGCAGCCAACATGGGAAGCATGCTGACACCCATGGGAAATCCTCAGAATATCTATCTGTATTTTAAATCGGGAATGGCGGCGTGGGAATTTGTCATGCTCACAGGCCCATATGTGGGTCTTGCCATGGCATTGCTATGGGGATGCTGCATGCTGGGTAAAAAAAGGGACGTGGTATTCGAGCATAAAGACGAAGGTGAATTCAGGCTGAATATAAGGCTAGAGATGTATATAGGCATTTTTATTCTTTGCCTTTGTGCTCTGGGAAAGATTCTTCCCGCTGCTCTTGCTGCTGCGGTTGCCGCTGCGGCGGTTATGGCAGCGGACAGGCAGGTCCTCAAGAGGATTGACTACGGGCTTCTGCTTACGTTTATAGGTTTTTTTATATTTGTTGGAAATATGGGAAGGATACCGGCCTTCAGTCAGGCACTCTCATATATATTGGCAGGTCGTGAAATGGCGGTGGCTGCAGGAGCCAGCCAGATTATAAGCAACGTGCCTGCAGTGCTTCTTCTCACAGGATTCACTCATAACTGGAAGGCCCTCATAATAGGAAGCAATCTGGGAGGTCTGGGAACACTGATTGCGTCTATGGCAAACCTTATATCATACAAGTGGGTGTGCAAGGAAGCGGCGCATTTCCGTCATGCCTATGTCAGACTCTTCACTATATGCTGTGTATTTTTTCTGCTTATGGAGAGCATGCTTTATTTTTGTATAAATTTTGTATAAAAAGAAAAACAAGATTCAAAAACGTTATTTATATAGAGAAAAGAGTAAGGTTTTTGTATACAAAATCCGCAGTTTGGATTAAAAATTTCCCCGCGGATTTTTTATTTGAGGAAAAGTCGCTGTTTTCAACGGATAAGCCCATGCAGCATCAAAAAAATCTTGTCATAAAAAACACAATTTAATAATTATTCACAATAAAGTGATAAAACGTTATCGTATTAAAGCGAAGAAACAACTGCCGCGGCAAAGAAAATTTTTCCGGCAAAAACCCTCGAAAAGTGCAGAAATTAGCAAATTATAAACAAAAAAGACTAGCATAAAAGCCTAAAAAAGTTTATAATATTAAGCAAGGAAAAATGGTATGTAAAGCTGTATGATTATGCAATACAGTGAATATTAATAATGAAATGGAGAGAAGAAAATGGCAGTAATTATTAATGGACGCGACCTTACGGTTGAACAGGTTATTGCGGTATGTCGTCATCATGAGAAGGTTGAGATTGCTCCTGAAGCAGTTGAGGCCGTAAAGAAGGCGAGAGCTTACGTAGAAAAGAAAGTTGCAGATAAGGCTGTAGTATATGGCCTTACTACAGGTTTCGGAAAGTTTGCGAATGTATCAATCTCTACAGAGGAAACTGCACAGCTGCAGAAGAACCTCATCATGTCACACACCTGTGCTCTGGGCAAGCCTTATGAACAGAAATATGTGAGAGCGGCAATGCTCCTCAGAGCAAATTCATTATCAAGAGGAAATTCAGGCATCAGGCTTGAAACTCTTCAGACTCTGGTTGACATGCTTAACGCAGGAATTCACCCGGTTGTTCCTGAAAAAGGTTCCGTTGGTGCATCCGGCGACTTAGCCCCTCTTTCATGTATTGCATTAGGTCTTATCGGAATGGGTAAGGTGGAATATAAAGGCGAAACTATAGATGCGCAGGAAGCCTTCGATGCAGCAGGACTTAAGCCTGTAGTGCTGGCATCCAAAGAAGGTCTTGCTCTTAATAACGGAACACAGATGCTTACAGCAGTAGGCCTTAATACCTTATATGATGCGATGAATCTGATGAAGATTTCTGACATTGCAGGCGCAATGACAGGTGAAGCTCTTCACGCTATCGCTAAAGCATACGACCCTAAGACTCACGAATTAAGAGGACATCAGGGACAGATTGATGTGGCAGAAAACATGAGAAATCTTCTTGCAGGTTCAAAGAATGCACTTCCGCTTCATCCTACCAAGGTTCAGGATCCATATTCACAGAGATGTCTGCCTCAGATTCACGGCGCTTCAAGAGACGCTATCAATTATGTTTATGAAGCTGTTTCAAGAGAAATCAACGCCGTAACAGACAACCCTATCGTATTCCCTGATGATGATGAAGTAATAAGCGGCGGAAACTTCCACGGACAGCCGATGGCACTGGCCTTTGACTTCCTTAAGATAGCTATTTCAGAATTAGCAAATGTATCCGAGAGAAGACAGGAAAGACTGGTTAACCCTGCACTTTCCGAAGGACTTCCTGCATTCCTGGTTAAGAACGGCGGATTAAACTCCGGCTACATGATTGCTCAGTATGCTTCAGCATCCATGGTATCCGAGAACAAGGTTTACGACCACCCTGCATGTGTAGACTCCATCCCTACATCAGCAAACCAGGAAGACCACGTATCCATGGGTTCAACTTCCGCAAGAACTGCTGCAATGGTACTGGATAACGCACAGAAGGTTATCGGTATTGAGCTTTCCACAGCAGCTCAGGCAATCTGGCTCCGTCAGGAAATGGGCGAACACGGAATTGACAATCTGGCACCGGCTACAAGAGCAGCCTACGATTTCATCCGTGAGACAATCCCGCCTGTAGAAGAAGACATTATCATGCACGATCAGCTGCAGAAGTTCGATGAAATGGTTAAGGACAATTCAATTCTCGAAGCAGTAGAAAAAGTAGTAAAGTTAAAATAAGGAGGCGCATTTACAATGCTGGACAACAATACAATCAAAGGGGCAATGACAATTCAGCTGGGAGCTGAATATCCTGATTACCCTAAGTTTGAAGAAGATAAGAGAAGAGCACCGGACAGAGGCTTCAGACTGACCAAGGCTCAGACTAAAATCGCTCTTAAGAACGCTTTAAGATATGTACCTGAAGAGCTCCACGAAAAGCTGGCTCCTGAGTTCATGGAAGAGCTTACAACTCGCGGCAGAATCTATGCTTACAGATACAGACCTGAAGGCAGAATCTACGGTAAGCCGATTAACGAATATAAGGGCAAATGCCTGGCAGGCAAGGCTTTCCAGGTAATGATGGATAACAACCTTGACTTCGAGGTTGCTCTTTACCCATACGAACTGGTTACATATGGCGAAACCGGACAGGTTTGTCAGAACTGGCTCCAGTACAGACTTATCAAGAAGTATCTTGAAGAGCTTACAGAGGATCAGACCCTGGTAGTGGAATCAGGACACCCTCTTGGATTATTCCCTTCCAAGCCGACAGCACCGAGAGTAATCATCACAAACTCCATGATGATCGGTATGTACGACAACCTTGACGACTGGGAAGTTGCTGAGGAAATGGGCGTAGCCAACTACGGACAGATGACTGCAGGCGGCTGGATGTACATAGGACCTCAGGGAATCGTTCACGGTACTTTCAATACAATCCTCAACGCAGGAAGAAAGGAACTTGGAGTTCCTGAAGACGGCGACCTGGCAGGATACGTATTCGTATCATCAGGCCTGGGCGGCATGAGCGGCGCTCAGCCGAAGGCTGCAAACATCGCCAATGCTGTAGGTATTTTCGCTGAGGTAGACTACTCAAGAATCAAGACAAGACATGATCAGGGCTGGGTAGATGTAGTTCTCGATGACCTGGACGAAATCTTCAAGCTGGCAGAGGAAAAGAAGGCAGCTAAGGAAAGCATCTCCATCGCTTACCACGGCAACATTGTAGACCTTCTCGAAGCTGCAGTTGCAAAGGATTTCCACATCGATCTTCTTTCCGACCAGACTTCATGCCACAATGTATATAACGGCGGCTACTGCCCTGTAGGATTAACCTTCGAGGAAAGAACAGAACTTCTCCACGAAGACAGAGATCTTTTCTGTAAGAAGGTAGACGAGACACTTCACAGACATTATCACGCAATCAAGGCTTTGACAGCTAAGGGAACTTACTTCTTTGACTACGGCAACTCCTTCATGAAGGCTATGTATGACGCAGGCATCAAGGAAATTTCCAAGAACGGATACGACGATAAGGACGGATTCATCTGGCCTTCATACGTTGAAGACATCATGGGAC
This sequence comes from uncultured Oscillospiraceae bacterium, assembly GCA_964619875.1. Classification (GTDB taxonomy): domain Bacteria; phylum Bacillota; class Clostridia; order Peptostreptococcales; family Anaerovoracaceae; genus SUG1106. The sequence goes on along the minus strand of CAZUFU010000036.1, from coordinate 3,282 downwards.
CTGTACTCTTTGACTACGGATATGGCCCGTTCAGATGGGTATGCTTATCAGGAAAGCCTGAAGACCTTGACGCTACTGACCAGGCTGCTATGGACTGCATCGACCCTAACAGAAGAGCTCAGGACAGAGACAACTGGGTATGGATCAGAGATGCTAAGAAGAACAAGCTGGTAGTAGGAACTCAGGCAAGAATCCTTTATCAGGATGCAGAGGGCAGAACCAGAATCGCTCTTAAATTTAATGAAATGGTAAGGGAAGGCAAGATCGGTCCTGTAATGATGGGTCGTGACCATCACGACGTATCAGGAACAGATTCTCCGTTCAGAGAAACATCCAACATCAAGGACGGTTCTAATGTAATGGCAGACATGGCTGTACAGTGCTTCGCCGGAAACGCAGCAAGAGGAATGTCCCTCTGCGCACTCCACAACGGCGGCGGTGTAGGCATCGGCAAGGCTATCAACGGCGGCTTCGGACTCCTTCTTGACGGCAGCGAAAGAACCGATGAAATCATCAAGTCCGCAATGATGTGGGACGTAATGGGCGGCGTTGCAAGAAGAAACTGGGCAAGAAACGAAAACGCTCTTTCAACTTCTGTTGAGTACAACAAGAACTATGCAGGAAAGGGTCACATCACCATTCCGTTCATCGCGTCAGACGACTTAGTTGACAAGACAGTAGATAAATTCGTAAAATAATATAAATAATGGCACAGGCTGCTGACCGAAAGAGGCGGCAGCCTGTAATGTTAAAAAGGAAAAAGAAAAAATGGCGACTTTACTTGTAAAAAATATTGGAACCTTGCAGACTCCCGTAGGAAGCTATGCTCACAAGGGTAAAGAGCAGGGCGAAAACCTTAAACTGCACAATGCGGCAATTCTGGCAGAGGACGGAATCATCAAGGCTATTACTTCTGACGGGCAGCTGCCTTGCAGGGAGGAAGAAGCCGATTCAGTTATCGACGCAGAGGGAAACCTGGTAACACCGGGACTTGTGGAAGGACATACACACATGATCTTTGGCGGCTACAGACAGAATGAAATCCCTCTCAAGCTGAAGGGCGCGGGCTATCTTGATATCCTCAGAGCAGGGGGCGGCATCATGGATACCGTAAGAAAGACCAGAGAGGCAACTGCCGAGGAACTTTACGAAAAGACGGAGGGATTCCTCGACGAGATGATGAGTCTGGGCGTAACCACTTGCGAGGCCAAGAGCGGCTATGGAATTAACCTTGAAACAGAGGTTAAGATGCTGGAAGTCCTTAAGAAACTCAACGAGGATCACCCTATGGACATCGTTTCCACCTTCATGCCTGCCCATGTGGTAGAAGAGCAGTGGAAGGGCAGGGAAGCAGAATTCATCAAGCTTTGCTGCGATGAATGGATGCCTTATGTAAAAGAAAGAGATCTGGCAGAATTTATAGATATCTTCACAGAGGATTCTGTTTTTAATGCTGAAGAAAGCAAAATTTATCTGGAGAGAGCAAGAGAGCTGGGCTACGGGCTTAAGATTCACGCAGATGAAATCGAGGCTATCGGCGGCTCCGTTCTGGCAGGTGAGATGAAAGCCACATCAGCAGAGCATCTTATTGTAATCGATGATGCGGGAATGGCTTCCCTTGCAAAGGGCGGCACAGTGGCAATGCTGCTTCCTGCAACATCCTTCTATCTGGGAGCAACCTTTGCACCGGCAAGGAGAATGATAGATGAGTTTGGGGTGCCTGTTGCAATGGCATCGGACTTCAATCCGGGCTCATGTCCATCCCTTAACCTGCAGTTTGTTATGAATCTGGGATATCTTAAGTACAGAATGACACCGGAGGAAATTCTTACGGCTGTTACAATCAATCCGGCAGCAGGAATTAACAGAGAAAAGACGGTGGGAACTCTGGAAGTGGGCAAGCAGGCCGACATGGTCATCTGGAACGCACCTAACATGGAAATGCTTTGCTATCGCTTCGGCTCCAACCTTGCATTACAGACCATAAAGAAAGGAATTTTAGTGTAATATGAAATTAGTAGATATGACCGTAAAGGACTATTTAGACCTTCTCAAATCAGATGCACCGGCACCGGGCGGCGGCTCCGTAAGCGCTTTATCAGCAGCACAGGGCGTTGGCCTTGTAGCAATGGTGGCAGACCTTACAATCGGCAGAGAAAAATATGCTGAATACGAGGAAGTCTGCAAGGCAGCCAAGGAAGAAGCTCTTAAGCTTTATGGGGAGCTGGTTGCAGGAATTGATAAGGATACTGAAGCCTTCAATAAGGTTTCTGCAGCGTACAAGCTTCCTAAGAATACCGATGAGGAAAAGGCGGCAAGATCAACTGCTATCAGAGAGGCCAATGTGGGTGCTACAGAAGTTCCTTTCGAAACTGTGAAACTTTGCCTTGAAGGACTTAAGGTTACTGAAACAATGGTAGGAAAGTCAAACCCTAACGCCGCTTCAGACCTTGGAGTTGCAGCACTCAACCTTATGGCAGGAATCAGAGGTGCATGGCTTAATGTTAAGATCAACCTTCCGGGAATCAAAGATGAGGCATTAAAGGCGCAGTTTGAAGCAGGAGCACAGATGGTTGACGAGGCTTACGTGCTTGCAAACAGAATTTATGAAGAAGTTTTAGCTTCATTATAATGAGTAATATTACGGAGGAGAATTAAAATGGCACAGATTATCGAAAGCATCCCTAATATTTCAGAGGGAAGAAACCAGGAAGTTATCGAGGCAGTTGTAGATCAGATCAGAACCACACCGGGCTGCACGCTTTTAAACTACTCATCAGACCCTAACCACAACAGGACCGTAATCACATATATAGGTGATGCCAAGGGCGTTGAAGAAGCGAGCGTTAAGCTGGCAAAGAAGGCTGTAGAGCTCATCGACCTCAACAAGCACACAGGTGAACATCCTAGAATGGGAGCAGTTGACGTAATGCCTTTCGTTCCTGTTAAGGATGCCACCAACGAAGAGTGTATAGAGCTTTCAAAGGTAGTAGGAAAGAGAATTGCAGAAGAAGCAGATCTGCCTGTTTTCCTCTATGAAATGTCAGCAACCAAGCCTGCAAGAAAGAACCTTGCAACAATCAGAAAAGGCCAGTTCGAAGGCATGGCAGAAAAGGTCAAAGACCCTGAATGGGAACCTGATTTCGGAGGTGCCAGAATTAATCCTACAGGCGGAGTGGTAGCAGTAGGCGCGAGACCTCCTCTGGTAGCTTATAACCTGAACCTCAACACTTCAGATGTTCAGATTGCCAAGAACATCGCCAAGATCATCAGAGAAAAGGA
>CAZUFU010000035.1:0-14141 GCA_964619875.1 uncultured Oscillospiraceae bacterium | reverse complement strand
AGGGGTTGAAGATCTGACGAGAGCTCGCTATGTAAACAGGCAGAGGGGCGCAGGTACCAGAGTTCTTCTGGATTACAAGCTGAAGCAGGCAGGAATCATCCCTGACATGATAAACGGATACGACAAGGAAGCAGCGACACACATGGCTGTGGCGGCTTTGGTCGCATCCGAAGAAATCGACGCGGGAATGGGTATTAAACCGGCAGCCGACGCCATGGGACTGGACTTTATCGAGGTAGGAACTGAGGAGTATGATTTTGCCATCAGAGCGGAGAATCTGGAACTTCCACAAGTCAGAGCCTTCAGACAGATTCTTGAAAGCGAAGAATTCCATGTGAAGCTGGCGGAAATGGGAGGCTATGGCTGGCGTCAGGCAGGGCGCATTGTGACGATAAAGGGATAGGAGATAAGAGACAGATGAACAAACAGAACATTTTAATTGCAGAAGACGATGCAGACATCAGGGGACTTTTGAAGCTTTATCTGGAAAGCGAAGGGTTTTCGGTGATATGCGCGGATAACGGTGAGACTGCATTGGAACTTGCAGAGACTGTAGCACCGCAGCTTGCCATACTGGACATAATGATGCCGGGACTCAATGGACTTGAACTGACACAGAAACTCAGGGAGCGTACAGCTATGCCTATAATGATATTGTCGGCCAGAGACCGTGATCAGGATAAGATACTGGGACTTAATATCGGGGCAGATGACTATATGACAAAACCTTTCAATCCCCTGGAGGTAGTCGCCAGAGTGAAAGCGCTGCTTAGAAGGTCAGGAACATCATCAGACAGGATAAAGGTGGGCTGCTTTGAAATCGACCTTTCCAATCATACTGTGGAAAAAGACGGTGTGCAGATACAGCTCACCCCTATGGAATATAAAATACTGGCCAGGCTGATGAAGTCACCGGGCAGGATATATACCAAGGTACAGCTCTATGAAAGCGTCTGCGGAGAATATTTTGAAAGTGATGACAATACTATAATGGTACACATTTCCAGAATAAGAGAAAAAATAGAGGATGATCCGAAGAAGCCGGAGCATCTCATAACGGTAAGAGGGGTGGGATATAAATTTGAAGGATAACCGCAAAAAAGGACGACTGGTAATTCTCCTTGCCAAGGGATATCTTGGATTTACACTGGCCCTTATTCTCATCGCTTTTTTTGTATCCTGGCTCAGCGATTCTTATTTTGAATGGCTTTCAAGGATTCCTGACATAGACGCATTGGTAAGCGATAAGGATATGCAGCAGGGAAAATATGAAGATGTGCCGACGAGAAAGTATCTGGGCAAAGAGGGAGGCTTTGCAGTCGTAACGGAAGATGGTGAAATAATCTACGACTCTACAGGCAGCCTCAGGAGAAATTTTACTCCCGGTGAACTGGACTGCATACAGCCTTATGAAGAGCAGTCATATATAAACTATGTAGGATTTACGGATAACGACGGACATCAGGAGCATCTTCTGGTAAAGTTTATTTTTGATGAAAATGGAGACACAGAGGAGCAGGTTCTTATCCTGGATGAGAATTATGCTGTTGTGGAGGGAAGTTTCGGCGACGGTCATTCATATTATACGCCTGAGGAGTTTGAATATCTCACAGCTCAGTATACCGACGGACCGGTCTATATTAAATATGACATATCCGAGGCATCAAGCAGCTTGACACCCGGGTCAGATGTCAGGTATCTTGTTGTAATGTCATACGATGCTTCCTTTGATTCATACCAGAATATGTATGCAAAGGCAAACCGCATATATCTGCTGCTGATTCCTTTCTATATGCTGGCAATAGTTTCTTTCCTGCTGTGGATGAACAGGAAAATAAAGAAACCGCTTGTCAAACTCAATAACGCGGTGGATCAGCTTGCCAGCGGCGGAAACTGCAGGCTGGGAGAAATGGAAGGTCCATGGGAAATCAGAAGAATAGGCAGCAATATGGACAGAATGGCAGATATGCTTGCTGAAAGCGAAGCAGACAGAAAGAAGCTTGATGACGAAAGACAGCGGCTTCTGGCTGATATCTCTCATGACCTTAAAACTCCTATTACCGTTATTTCTGGGTATACCAAGGCCATCCGCGACGGTAAGGTGCCACAGGAAAAAATGAACAGCTATCTGGAACTCATCGACAGCAAGGCTGAGGAACTGACCAATCTGATTAATTCCTTCCATGAATACAGCAAGGTCGAACACCCGGAGTTCACGCTGAAACCTGAGGAAACAGACATCTGCGAATTCATGAGAGGATATCTGGCTGAAAGATACGATGAAATAAACATTTCAGGTTTTGAACTGAACGTAATGATTCCGGAGGATGCAGTATGGAGCAGTATTGACAGATATCAGATGCGGCGTGCACTGGACAATATTATGTATAATTCCCTTAAGTATAACAGTCTGGGTACAGTAATAGCTGTAGGAGTTGTTCCTCTTAAAGAAGCTGAAGAAACCAGATCGGGGCAGGTTAAAATAATTATTGCCGACAACGGAATCGGCATTTCACGCGAGGCGGGGGAAACCATATTCGATCCTTTTGTAATGGGAGACAAGTCGAGAAGCGGAGGCGGAAGCGGCCTGGGTCTTGCTATAACGAGACGAATAATAACTGCACACGGAGGTACCATAAAACTTTGTGAACCGAGACCTGATGGATTCAGCACGGAATTCGAAATCATACTTCCTACTCATTTTAAGAATCTTAAGAAATCTTAAGATTGCCTTAATAGAGATTAAAGAAATCTCTGGTAACATATAAGATGCAGAAAGGAGTAGGATTATGAGTGATGAACTTCTGAGGCAGAAACCTGTCATACAGGTGCAGAAGCTTCGAAAAGAATACATAATGGGGGAAGAACGGGTTGTTGCTCTGAAGAACATAAACCTGTCTATAAATCGTGGTGAGATTTGCTGTATATTCGGCACATCCGGCTCCGGTAAAAGTACATTGCTCAATCAGCTTGCAGGTCTGGAAAAGCCTACGCGCGGCCGGGTACTGATAGGGGGAGTACCTGTGTCAAGTCTGGATGAAAACGGTCTGGCCGCTTTCAGACAGAAGCACGTAGGCTTCGTGTTTCAGTCCTATAATCTGCTGCCTGAGCTTACAGCCGTGGAAAATGTGGCCATGCCTCTTATGTTCAGGGGCGTCCCCAAGGAAACGAGGGAGCGTGAGGCTAAAAAGATGCTTTGCAGAGTAGGGCTGCATAACAGAATGAACCATTTCCCGGGGCAGATGTCCGGCGGTCAGCAGCAGAGAGCAGGTATAGCCAGGGCATTTATTACACGGCCGGATATTGTATTTGCCGACGAGCCAACAGGAAATCTGGACTCGAAGACTACCAAAGAAGTAATGGAAATGATAAGAAAATTTGCACGGACTTTTCATCAGACAATAGTGCTGGTATCTCATGACCCTGAGATGACCGAGTATGCTGACAGAATAGTGACTCTGGTGGATGGTGAAATAATCAGTGACGTGAAGACAGATAATTGTTGCAAGGGGGAAACCAGATGAATAATTTATTAAGGAAAAGTTTTATATTGACCATGGTTGCTGCCATGGTTTTAACTATGTGTACGGCTTTCATGATTGTGGAGCCGGCCTCTGCATCTTCAGGAGAATTGGTTGTTGTCAGCTATTCCATTGATGGAAATCCTTCAAGAATAACCAAGGGACAAACTGTAAATGTAACATTACATCTGAAACACACGACACAGTCTGCTTCCGGTCTGAACGGCAATATCACCATAGATAGAATGGCGGACAGTTTCAGCGGTGGTAATGTAAATGTTACTCAAATCAATTCCGATGGTTTGCTCGATATGACTGTTCATGTGGCTGGCTTGAAATACAAAGGGAACGGCAATTCGCTTAAACTTATCGTAGGATACTGGGGTTCCCCGGGTAACCAGAATTATCTTGTAGTCCCGATTACCGAATGCAAGGAATATGAGGAACCTACATATGAACCTGTAGAGCCGCAGCAGCCGGATCCTATACCGGCACCGAAGGCCATAATCAGCAGGAACGAGCTGGCTTCTTCAATTAAACCGGACGAGGAAATTACAGTTACAGTTTATGTTAAAAATATCGGAAGTACAACCATGCAGTCTCCGGTTATACATTTTAGCCCTTCAGACAGCCTTATGCTGCCGGGATCAAGCTCCATGGTGCAGCTTAACAGCATAGCGCCGGGCAAGACAGAAAGCGTTGCTGTAAAGGTTCGTGCAATGGATACTATTTCCGGGGCCAACCAGTACATAGATGCATCTCTCAGCTTTGACTACCATAACAGAGTAAGCCTGACTTCAGGAACGGCTGAAGGAAAAATTATTATTCCGGCTAAAGTAAAAAAGACAGAGGAACCTGATGAAAATACCGTTGACAGTCCTGTACCTAACATTATCATAACAAGATTTGATTACGGCGGCTCATCCGTTGCGGCGGGGGCCGGATTTAACCTCAGCTTTAAATTTAAGAATACAAGCAGCAAGCTTAAAGTAGAAAATCTGGTCGCTACAGTGGAAGGCGGAGAAGGACTGACTCTGAACGGTTCATCAAACACCTTCTATTTTGAAAAGGTAGGTGCAGGCATAGAAAGAACTGTAAGTGTACCTATGAAAGCGTCCAGAACTGTTACAGGAAGCGCCCAGCCTGTTTCTGTTTCATTCAAGTATGAATATGTGGACAACGGCAAACGTATCTCTGTTACAACCGAGCAGAAGATAACTGTTCCGGTTTATCAGCCGGACAGATTTGAAATAAGCAAGCCTACCTTGCCTGTGATGGTCTACGCAGGTGAGGAAACAAGCCTGAGCTTAAATTATGTAAACAAGAGCAAAAGTGATATCTCCAATGTAGAGGCTGAAATCACAGGAAACATCGAAAGCGTTACGCCTTTCCAGAATATAGGAAATCTGGAGCCTGGAAAGAGCGGAACAATCGTATTTGCTGTAACCGCACTTGAACCGGGTGAAGCGGAATTCACCATTAAGGTTACATATGAGGACGGAAACGGAGATACCAAGACAAGAGAATTTCCTGTGGTGCTGAGCGTGGAAGCCATGGATTATCCTGACCCGGGCATGGATGAACCGATGCCTGAGCCTGAGGAAGAGGGCGGAATAAACTGGCCGCTGATTATCGGCATTATCATCGCTATCGCAGCTATAGCTTTCATCATAATAAAAAAGAAGAGAAAGGCTGCAGCGGCAAAGAAAGAAGCCGAGATGTGGGATAAATGGGATGACGACATGGACGATTCAGGAGAAGCACCGACCGCCGGGGAGGAAAAGAAATGAGACTGGCGGATATAGGCAAAATGTGCATTGATAACCTGAAGAGGCGTAAGGGCAGAACCATACTTACAGTGCTTGGAGTGTTTATCGGCTGCACATCCATTGTCGTAATGGTATCCATTGGTGCCGGAATGAAAGAGTCTCAGGACAAGATGCTTGCAGAGATGGGAGACCTGTCTATAATTGAGGTTTCGCAGGGTATGTCTGATAACGGCACAGAGGCAAAGCTTGACGATGCCGCCATAAAATCATTTAAGGAGATGAATGGTGTAGCGGCTGTAATGCCGAAGGTATCACTGGATGAGGTTTCAGTGAGTATGAAGGCCGGGATAAATGATAGATATTCATGTGAATGGGCATCCATTGTAGGTGTTGATACATCAGCCCTGGAAGACATGGGGTTTGAACTTATCGACGGCAAATTCCCGGCTAAAGGTATTGACGAAGCCGTAGGAGGACAGTATCTGGCCTACAGCTTTTATGATACCCTCATGCCCGAGGGAAGAAATATGGTTGACAGATGGTCTTCCTATGATGAATATGGCAATCCAACAGATTTGCCGGACCCTTTCTTCGATGTGCTTAAGACACCGATTACCCTTGAGGCAAGAATGGGAGATGAAAACCAGCCGCCATACAAAAAGACAATGAACATTGTCGGTATTACTAAAGAAGACTATGGAAAAGGATGGGAGACATCTGAAGGCATAATGATGAGCATAGATGCTGTGAAAGACCTGATTTCTAAAGCAAAGGGAACACCTAGTGTAAAGCTTAACTATTCCCAGGTACTGGTGAAGGCTGCAGATATGAGTCAGGTGTCAGAAATCGAAAGCAGCATCAAATCGATGGGCTACTACACCTATTCCATGGAAAGCATGCGTGAAAGCATGGAAGAGAGCGCACGTCAGGTTCAGCTCATGCTGGGAGGTCTGGGAGCAATTTCACTCTTCGTTGCAGCCATTGGAATCACAAACACCATGATAATGTCTATCTCAGAGAGAACGCGAGAAATCGGTATCATGAAGGCTTTGGGGTGCTATGTGCGCGACATCAGAATGCTGTTCCTTATGGAAGCAGGTACCATAGGACTGCTGGGAGGAATAACAGGTTTGATTTTCAGCCTTATCATTTCTGTAGTAATTAATCTTTTTGCCATGGGTGCTATGGGCGGCGGAGGCATTACCGCACAGGCCATACTGCAGGCTCTCATAGGCGGGGAGGACGTGAGCCGGATATCGGCAATTTCGCCGGGACTCATGCTGTTTGCCATAGTTTTTTCTGTGCTTGTGGGGCTGGTCTCAGGCTATTATCCTGCCAATAAGGCGGTTAAAATACCGGCACTTGAAGCGATTAAGCATGAATAAAAAAGATTTATACATACAAAAAACAGGGGGAATCTCCTGCTTTTTTGTTTTTTATCCTTAACCCCGAAAATTGCAGAGTGACATACGTATTCTTTAAAGAACAAGGGAGGTACCCAATGGATAGTGAAATTACAATAGTACAGCGTGTGATGGAAGCAAAGGGAAATTCATATGCAACAGATGATATAATAAGAGAATATATGCCCTTTATTAAAAATGAAACTATTAAGGTGGCCGGCGGATTGATGCCCGAGGATTTTGATGACGCATTGTCTGTAGCGATGATAGGTTTTCATGAGGCCGTTGAAAGGTATATTCCTGGGAAAGGTGCATTTTTAAGCTATGCTGCAGTAGTAATAAGAAGCAGAGTTGTTGACTTTTTGCGAAAAGAAGTCAGGCAAAATAAGATGATTTCCATATCATCACCGGCATCAGTTGAACAGTCTGAGATGACCATTGAGGATACGATTAGAGATAATAGAGATGATTATGAGGAGTTTAACATGAGAGAGGCCACCATTCAGGAAATAAAAGAGTTAACTGCACAGCTTTCTCGATACGGATTAACATTAAATGACGTGGCTTCAAATTGTCCTAAGCAGCATCGAACTATTGAAAGCTGCCGCAGAACCATTCGCTACTCTAAAGAACATCCATCTATTATAGAAGAAATTATTAATACCGGGAAACTGCCAATAAAAAAACTGTCAGAAGAAGTTCCGATTGAGAAAAAAGTCCTTGAGAGGCACCGAAGATATTTAATGGCAGTTCTTATAATATACTCGAACGGGTATGAAATTATCAGAGGACATCTGAAGCAAATTTTCGAAGTAAGAAAGGTGGTAAATGCCATATGACATATTTAGTTATGGAAACCAGATCCAGCTTCGCAATAGTTCTGGATGAGACGGGGCGTTTTATAAAAGCAGCCAACATGGGATATGAAGTAGGGCAGAAGGTTAAACATATTATAGAGATGGATATACAGGAACAGATATACGAGGAAGACACCGAAACAGTTTTCCTTCAGGAAGAAGGGAAAATAACAGCAGCAAGGAAGAAAATAAAAAGGGCAGCGGCGGTAATTTCCGCACTGGCTGCCTGCATGGTACTAATATTGACCAACGTTTTAGGACAGGATACACAAACGTACGCTTCTGTAATGCTAACTATAAATCCTCAGGTTAAGATAGAAGTAAACCGTAGCGACAAGGTATTGGAATTGACAGCTTTAAATGAAGACGGTAAAATCCTTATAGATGGGTATGTATATAAAAAGAAAGACATTCATTGTGCGGTAGAGGAACTTCTTGACAGAGCAGTTGATATGGGGTTTCTTAAAGAAGGCGGGCAAGTACGGCTGTATATTGATGCAGATGATGATGAGTGGATTTTTAATACAGAAAAATCTCTTAAGAAGCAGATTGACCAATACCGGTACGAGGACATATCAATCGTATCTCAAGTCACATCGAGACTTGACGGAAAATCAGATTCATATGATGATATGCAGAACATTATTGAGACGGAAGCAGAGGACGAAGATGATTTAGATGAAAAGTATGATAAACATTTCGAGAATATATACGAAGACAGAAAAGATGAACGCGACGATGATGAGGAGGACGATGATGAGGACGAGGATGGTAACAATGAAGTAGATGAAGATGGGGATCATAATGATAAAGATTATATCCAAGATGATGAAGACAAGAGTGACGAAGATGATGATAACGAGGATGATGAAGCTGCTGAGGATAATAAAAACAGCGATGATGAGGAGGATTGAGATTCTGAATCTAAAAAATTAAAAAAATTATGACGACCCCGATTTAGAATAACCGGGGTCGTATTCTATAGTATATCTTTCAGAAAAAAGAAAGAAATAAAATCAAACTAAAACTAAAACAAGACAGAATTATTGGAGGAAAAAATGAGTAAGAATTTGAGAAAAAATCTATCCGTTATAATGGCATTGGTGATGTGCTTCTTTTTGATGTCAGCATGCGGTGCAACCAAGGCAGATGCATCTGAGGGCGGGAAATTGATGCTAAAGGTAAATCCGGAGATTGAGGTAACATATGATGGGAATGGACTTGTTACTGAGCTAGTTGGTATAAATGAAGACGGAAAAGCTATAGTAGCAAACTACAGCAAATACATAGGCAGAGAATGTAAAATTGTAATGGCAGAACTTGTTTCTGAAATTAAGGCAGCAGGTTATTTTGTTGAAGAAGTAGAGGGTATAGGCAAGCAGATAACAATTGAAATTGAAGAGGGTTCAATACAGCCTACAGATTCGTTTATGGCTGAAATCGTGGATGCGATAAAAGGATACGTGGATGCAGAGGCAATGAATAGTAAATTAGTTGTTAAGGGAGAAGAAATCTTTGAAATCGATGATTTTGACGATGACATCGATGACGATGATGATGATGATGACATCGACGATGACGAAGATGACGACATCGATGATGAAGATGATGACGACGACATCGATGATGAAGATGATGAAATCGATGATGATGACGATGACATCGATGATGATGAAGACGAAGACGACGATGACATCGATGATGACGACGATGATGATGAAGACGATGATGACGACGATGATGATGAAGACGATGACGACGACGATGATGATGAAGAATAGGCATTAATCAATCATGACCACCGGCTGAGCGGTGGTCATGATTTTACTGCTTTGGATTCTATGAATCTGATTGCTTCGGCAGCGCCGGGTTCACCCACACGGTCCTGTTGTTGGTAAATATGACCATGCCAGGCTTGGCTCCGGCAGGCTTCTTGACATACTTTACAGGAACATAGTCTACAGGTACATTTTCCGAGGTCCTGGCCTTGCTGTGGTATGCGGCGATGGCTGCGGCCTCGAATATGGTTTCTTCGTCAAGCTCCTGACCTCCGCTTTGCACGATGACGTGGGAGCCGGGGATGTCCTTTGTGTGAAGCCATAAATCACGGCTGCCAGCGGTTTTTAAAGTCAGGTAGTCGTTTTCTTTGTTGTTTCTTCCCACCAGCACTGTCATTCCGTTGGAAAGGGTGTAGCGGTGAGGGGCAGGTTTGTATTTCTTCTCTTTGAAGCCTCCCTGCTGTTTGCGGCGGCGAACATAGCCTGTCTCCACAAGTTCGCTTCTGATAGATTCTATTTCCTTTACATCATCTGTGTTTTCGAGGAAAGTAAGTACAGACTCGAGATAATTGATTTCGCCTTCGTTTTCTTCCAGCTGAATCTGTTTTTCCTTTACGGCGGTTTTAGCCTTGCCGTATTTCTTGAAGTAATGCTGGGCGTTTTTTGCCGGAGACTGTTTAACATCAAGAGGTATGGTTACAGTAGAGCCGTCGTAGTAGTTGATTACATCTACTGATTTCATCCCCGGTTTTACCAGATGTATGTTGGCGGTGAGAAGCTCACCAAATAGACGCAGGTTTTCGGAATTTTCGGCTTTGAGAATATCTTCGGAGAGTCGTTTTTTCTTCAGGTACATCTTATCAAGGGCTGCGTTTACAGATTTAATCAGGTCGTGGGATTTCTGACGGCCCTGATTGGAAGACTCTTTCCTGCCAAAATATAATTCAAGAGCCTGACTGAGACTGTCAAATTCCAGAGTTCTGCAGCTTTCCTCAAGGTCTGCAAGGGGTACGGGATAAAAGTCAACAGGGTTTTCCTTTTCGTCGAGATAAACAAAGCCTTTACCGTAAGTACCTTCTTCAATTTCATCCTTTACATTACAGAAATACTCCCAGCGGTTCGTATCATGACTTGCCAGTTCATCGGCAAAGGCAGGGGCAATGCCGCCTACACTTCTTAAAATGGTTTTGCCGTCGGCAGGGAGGGCATTAAGCTGCTCCTCAGTAATTTCGCGGAAAGGAATTTTATCCTGCTGGGGAGGATACTGATAAATCATTCCCGGCAGAATCTGGCGCACCCTGTTTACATCAAAGGAAACTCTCTTGATGGAGTCGATGATTTTGCCCGTTGCAATATCGGTGAGGATGATGTTGCTGTGCTTGCCCATGATTTCAAAGATCAGCTTCTTTGAAACGGTAAAGCCAAGCTCGTTAAGGGTCTCTATGGAAATCTCTATTATTCTTTCGGAACCTTTCTGCTCGATGGCGATAATGCGGCCGCCCTGAAGGTGCTTTCTCAGAAGCATGCAGAAAGCCAGAGGGGCAGGGGGATTCACCGGGTTTTCCTCAATAAAATGCATCCTTGCGTGGGCAGAGCCTGCAGAGGCGAACAGCTTACAGTTGCCGTTCTTTGTGTGAATGTTAAAGACCAGTTCATCAGCCTCCGGCTGGTAAACCTTTTCAATCTTTCCCATATTTATTTTTTCGTTTATTTCCCGCACCATGGCGCGGGTTACAATTCCGTCAAATGCCATATTTCATGTTTTCCTTTTCTAAATATCGTTTATTTCGGATAAAACGCTGTACATCAGGTTTAGGCGTTTTTCTATGCTGGAAAGCTCCAAAAACTCTCTGTCGCTGTGAAGATGTTCTCCGCAGGGACCACATCCGCAGATGACAGGTGTGCCGGTGACGGCAATGTTGTTGGCGTTGGAGAAACCGCCGCTGTCAATCCAGCCTATATCGATTCCAAGCTTGTCAGCGCACCTGTTCATCTTGTCTATGAGCTTTAAGGTCTCAGCCTGAGGCGTCATAGGAGGAGCATTGTCGATAAACCGGTATTCGGCTGACGTTCCGAAAACGACGGGATTGCCCGCCAGATATTCGGCAGCAGCCTTTATACGCGGCACTTCATCAGCATCGGTAAAGCGGATGTCAAAGGATGCGCAGGCTTTATCAGGAATGACATTGGTTGCAGTTCCGCCGCTTATGAGTCCGGGGCTGACAGAAGTACCTTTTTCCAGATCCTGAAGGGATGAAAAATCTGTAATCCAGTGGGCAAGTTCGATGACGGAGTTGGCGCCTTTTTCGGGAGCAGAACCGGCATGTGAGGCCGTACCGTGGATGGTAAGCTCTAAATTCATACAGCCCTTTCGGCTTCTTGCAAAGGCGTTGCCGTTTCTGCCCGGCTCGAATACGAAGGCATATCGGCTACGGAGTGCTAGTTCCGTGAGCCAGTCTTTTGAACCGGGTGATCCTATTTCTTCATCGCTGTTGAAAGCACAACAGATTTTAAGCTGCGGCTGATCCTTTATGAGACGGCGTGCAAGATGAAACACCATGATGAGACCGCCTTTCATGTCAGCTGTTCCCGGACCGTATGCCAGACCATTCTTTTCGGTATACGGGCGTTTTGCAGCGGTTCCCTCAGGGAAAACGGTATCCATATGACCTGCCAGAAGAAGGTCATATTCTTTTGCTTTCGGGGGTTCGATGTCCCTTCCATAGATTACATCGGCCTCTGTTTTGGTCCTGCAGGAAGGACTGGTAATTTCAAGACGCCTGTATCCGTCATATTCTTTAATATTAAAACCTTCGGCTTCGAATTTTTCCGCAAGATACTTTCCAACGGCCTTGATGCCCTCAAGAGTATGAGTGCCGCTGTCTATGTTAACGATGTGAGCAAGCTCTCTGCGAAACAGTTCTGTGTCCCAATCGTATCTTCTGTTCATTATTGCTACTCCTTTCGGTGTTGATGCTTATAAGTATATCACATTTCAGGTTGCCTTTTCCACGATAATCGTGTACAATCAAAGGGCAATCATACGAAAAAAAGAAATGAGAGGTAAAAAACGGTATGATAAAAAGCATGACAGGCTTCGGAAGAGGCGAATACACAGACGGAAAACGCAGCATAATAGCAGAAATCAAGTCGGTAAATCATCGCTACTCTGATATTACGGTAAAAATGCCCAGACGCTATACATTTGCTGAGGATAAAATCAAGAATACGGTAAAGGATAAAATCCGCCGCGGCAAGGTTGACGTATCCATCATCGTGGAAAACATCACCGAAAATGATGTAAACATTAAGCTCAACAGCATGCTGGCAAAACAGTACTACGATAATCTTACGGAGCTCAGAAGTGAGTTCGACTTGAGCGGAGATATTTCACTGCAATTCCTTTCATCCCTTCCTGATGTTATGAAAGCCATTCCGGATGTGGAGGACGAGGAGGAAATCACGAAGGCAATCCTGGAGGCTGTTTCAGAAGCAGCGGCAAACCTGGAGAAAATGAGAGCCGTTGAAGGCGAGAAGCTGGCAGAGGACCTTATTGCCAAGGGTGAATATATAAAGGAGATACTGGACAAGATTGCAGAACGGGCACCGCAGGTTGTGACGGACTATACTGCCAGGATGAAAGAAAGAATTCAGGAACTTGTGGGCTCAAGCGTTCAGGTGCCTGAGGACAGAATTCTCGTAGAAGCTGCCGTTTTTGCGGACAAATGCGCTATAGACGAGGAAATCACACGCCTCAACAGTCATCTGGTGCAGCTTAGAAACATAATTGAGAAGAGCAGCCAGCCTGACGGCAAAAAGCTGGATTTCCTTGTACAGGAAATGAACCGTGAGGCAAACACCATCGGCTCCAAGGCCAACGATATTACCATCACTAACTACATGCTTGAAATCAAGAGTGAAATAGAAAAAATCAGAGAACAGGTGCAGAATATCGAGTAATTTTAAGTAAAATTGGGTAATCCGGCATTACTACTTGAAAAAATTGCAAAACTGTGTTAAAATAATATTTCAAGAAAAAATAAAACAGGAGTTATCAATGAACCTAGACCAGAAACATTCAGGCAAACTTTTCATTCTTTCCGGTCCGTCCGGAGCGGGTAAGGGTACCATCTGCAAGAGACTGCTGGAGGAGACGGAACTTGAACTTTCCATCTCTATGACTACCAGGGCCCCGAGAGAAGGGGAAATCCACGGACAGCATTATTTCTTCGTAGATGAGGATGAGTTCGTAAGACGTATCGAAGCTGACGGTTTCCTGGAACATGCCCAGGTTTACGGCAGACGCTACGGCACACCGAAGGAACCGGTTATTGAAAAACTGGAAAAAGGCATTGATGTAATACTGGAAATAGATATTCAAGGCGCACTGAAGGTTAAAGAAAATTACCCTGACGGCGTGTTTATCTTCATTCTTCCTCCATCCATGGCGGAGCTCAGAAAGAGACTGACAGGCAGAGGCACAGAAACTGCCGAGGCCATAGAGATGCGGCTGGGAGAAACTCTGAAGGAGCTTTCCTTCATCGAAAAATACGATTACTGCGTTGTAAACGGTGAGCTGGAGGAGGCAGTGGCAAGGGTTAAATCCATTGTTATTGCTGAGCATTCCAGAGTGACTATGACAGCGGAAGAATTAGTCAGAAGGTATAAGGAGGACGAATAATGTTATACCCATCAATTAATGAAATCAGAAAGAAAGCGGACAGCAGATATACGCTGGTTATTCTGGCGGCAAAGAGGGCCAGAGATATTATTGACGGCAAGCCGATTCTGGCAGATGTTGATATCGACAGAC